>NZ_JAVCWM010000006.1:0-383098 GCF_030846495.1 Massilia scottii
AAAATCCAGCAACGTCAACGCCACCACCTTGGTCGCCTTGCGCAAATCCTCCAGCGCCAGGCGTTCATCGGCTTTCTTCGCATTCGACTCCGGCACCGTACGCGGCCCCGCGCCATACAGCACCGCCGGAATCCCGTGCTCGCCATACAAACGCGCATCGGCATACAGCGGCGTGCCCTGCGCCGTAATCGCCTCGCCGATCACCTGCCTGCCATTCTTCTGCAAGCTCGCCACCAGCTTGTCCGACCCCGGCAACGGCCGCAGCGCGTGCGACAGCAGCAGGCGCCTGATCTCGACCCGAATCCCCGGTTCGCCGCGAACGGCATCCTCGATCAGCGCCCGCACCTGCGCTTCCACCGCGACCGGATCTTCTTCCGGAATCATGCGCCGATCCATCTTCAGCACGACCTTCCCCGGCACCACGTTGGTGTTGGTGCCGCCATCGATGCGCCCCACCAGCATGGTCGGCGAATCGATGCCCGCCACCTTCGACTTGATTTTCTTCAGTTCCGGCAGCTGCCCGTAAATCGCATTCAGGATGCGCGTTGCCGCCTGCAGTGCATCGTGCCCGGTTTCGGGCATTGCGCCATGACCCGACTTGCCATGCACCGTCACTTCCAGCTGCAGGCAGGCGTTATGCGCCGTGACGATGTTGTAGCTGAAGCCCGCCGCGATGACGAAATCGGGCTTGGTCAGCTTTTGTTCGAGCAGCCAGCCCGGTCCCAGCAAACCGCCGAATTCCTCGTCGTAGGTGAAATGCAGTTCAAGGCCGCCCTTGAGCGGCACGCCCAGCGCTTCGAGCGCGCGCACAGCGAAAATATACGTCGAAAAATCGCACTTCGACACCGCAGCCGCGCGCCCGTAAATGAAACCATCTTCCACCACGCCGCCATACGGCGGATGCACCCAGCCTTCGCCCGGCGGCACCACGTCGCCATGCGCGTTGAGCGCAATGGTCGGCCCGCCTGCCGCATAGGGCCGGCGCACGATCAGGTTGGTGATGCTCTCCATGCCGTAGTCGCGCACCGCCTGCGCCGGCACCGCATGCTTCTCGGCGCTCCAGCCGAATGCTTCCACCATCGTGGCCACGGCATCCGCGTGCGGTGCATTGTTCCCCGGCGGCGTATCGGTTGGAATGCGGATCACCTGCTGCAAAAACGCCACCTGTTCGTCGAAGTGGGCGTCGATCCAGTCAATCAGTTTTTCTTGTGCTTGCATTGTCATTCCCGTTATTCCTATTTAGCGCCGGCTTCAAACCACGCGGCGACCTGCGCGCGCTCGGCATCGGTCATATTGGTCAGGTTCGCAATCGGCATGGCCTTGAGCTGTACCGACTGCTGGTAAATCTTCGCTGCGTTCTGGCGAATCAGTTCCGCGTTGTGCAGCATGACGCCGGCCGGCGCACTGGCAAACCCGGGCTGGGTCGGACGCTCGGCGTGGCACGTCGCGCAGCGCTGAATGACGATGGCCTGCACCTGCGCGAACTGCGCCGCCGGATCGACGCCCGCGGCCGCAGCGGCAGGCGCCTTGGGCGCGATAGCAATGGCTACCGCCAGCAGCAGCGCCACGCCGGCTACCGGATACTTCCACTCCACGCGGCCCTTGTGGCGCAGGTTGAAGAAGTGGCGGATCAATACGCCCGCCGCCATGATCCCGGCCAGCACCGCCCACGCATGCTCGTGGCGGTACGTCATGGCGTAGTGATTGCTGATCATGATGAACAGGACCGGCAGGGTGAAGTAGTTGTTATGGACGCTGCGCTGCTTGGCCTTGAGGCCGTGAACCGGGTCCGGCTTCTGGCCGGCCATCATCGCGGCCACCATCTTGCGCTGCCCCGGAATGATCAGCATCAGCACATTGGCCACCATCATGGTGCCGATCATCGCGCCCACGTGGATGTAGGCGGCGCGCCCGCTCAGGTATTTGTTCAGCACATACGCGCTGGCGACCAGGAACAGGAACATCACAATCCCGAACGGCAGGTCGCGCTTGCCGAGCGGGGAGCGGCACAGCAGGTCGTACACCGTCCAGCCGACTACCAGGCTGCCGATACCGATGCCGATCGCCTGCAAGGAACTCAGGTCCGCCACGGCCTTATCGACCATCATCGCCTGCGCGTTGAAGTAGTAGACGATGGTGAGCAGCGCAAATCCGGACAGCCAGGTCGAATAGGCTTCCCATTTGAACCAGTGCAGCTCCTTCGGCAGTTCGGCCGGCGCCACCAGGTATTTTTGCGGGTTGTAGAAGCCGCCGCCATGCACCGCCCACAATTCGCCCGACACGCCCTTGTCGGCCAGGTCGGAACCCGGCGCCGGAGGGCGGATGGTGTTGTCCAGCCAGACGAAATAGAACGAGGCGCCAATCCAGGCGATGCCGGTGATAAGGTGCAGCCAGCGCACGATGAGGTTGAGCCATTCGAGGCCGTAGGGGATCAGGTATCCGAACACTTCCATGGGGTTCCTTGTTGCGTGGGCTGCGGCGATAGTAGCGCGAATTTACCCAAGATAAACTGATTCAAGTGCGACAACATGAAATATGGCGTATATTCGACATACTCGAATTCATATACATACCGATGTCCAGCCTTCCCCAACACCTCGACCTGCACCTGATCCGCATTTTGTACCTGCTGCTGGTCGAAAAAAACGTCTCGCGCGTGGCGCTCAAGCTCAATCAGCCGCAGCCCTCGATCTCGGCATCGCTGCGCAAACTGCGCGAGCTGACCGGCGACCCGCTGCTGGTGCGCGGAGCACGCGGCATGGTGCCGACCCAGCACGGCGAAAGCCTGCTCAAGCCGGCCAAGCGCATCCTCGACGAAACCGAAAGCCTGTTCGTCAAAAAATCGCCCTTCATGCCGCAGGAAGAAGCGCGCACCTTCCACATCGCCGCGCCGGATTACCTCGACAGCCAATTTTTGCCGAATGTGGTGGCGGCGCTGCGGCGCGGTTCGCCCAACAGCCGCGTGGTGATCCACAGCCTTGGCGGCGGCGTGGACTACATCCGCATGCTGTCGGACGGCGACATGGACCTCGTCATCGCCAATTGGGACGAGCCGCCCGCGCACCTGCACATTTCCAAGCTGTTCGAGGACCCGATCATCTGCACCATGCGCGCCGACAGCCCGTACGCCAAACGCACGGCCAGCGATGCGATGACGATCGAAGACTACCTGACCCTGCCCCACGTGGCGCCATCGCAGATGCTGCCCGGTTACCATGGTGTCATCGACTCCTTCCTCGAACGCCAGGGCATGCAGCGCAAGGTGGCGGTGGAATCGGCCTATTTCGGCCTGATTCCGTATATGCTGACGCAGACCGACCTGGTACTGACCACCGGGCGCCAGTTCATGCGTTTTTACGAAAAGACGCTGCCGCTCAAGAGCTTCACGGTGCCGGTGAAATTCCCGCCGATGCGGTTTTACCAGTTGTGGCACGAACGCGTGCACCAGGCACCCGAACACAAATGGCTGCGCGACCAGGTCAGTGCCGCGGCCAAGGCGCTGGTGCAGAAGTAGCGATAGCGGTTATCAGCTGGCTCGTATGTGTACAACGCAGCCAGCGCTTATGATCGGTAATCAAAGATGGAATACGCATAACATGACTACACTGACGGATTTGAACAGCTGCGACGCGGCGGCCTTTGTCGACACCCTGCGCGGCATTTACGAACATTCGCCATGGATTCCGGAACGCGCATTGTCCGCACGTCCGTTCGCGACCGTGACGGCGCTCAAGTACGCGCTGCAAACGGCAGTGACCAAGGCCAGCGTCGACGAACAGCTTGGCCTGATCCGCGCCCACCCCGAACTGGCCGGCAAAGCCGCCATCGCCGGTGAACTGACGCAGGAGTCGACCAATGAGCAGGCCAAGTCCGGCCTGAACCTGTGCAGCGCGGAAGAATACGCGACCCTGCACAAGCTCAATGCCGACTACAACGCGCGCTTCGGCTTTCCGTTCATCCTCGCGGTCAAGGGCCCGGACGGCAACGGCCTGACCCGGCGCGCCATCATCGACACCTTCACGCGGCGCCTGAAAAACCAGCGCCCCGACGAGATGGCCGAATGCCTGCGCCAGATTCACCGCATCGCCGAACTGCGCATCAACGACCTGCTCAAACTGACGCCTGTATTCGGTCCCACCGTGATGCAATGGGCCGAAACCATCGGCGCATGGAGCGAGGCGGATGATGGCCTGACTTGCTCCTACATGACCGGCGTGCACCAGCGCACCGCGGCGCAACTGGCCGAATGGATGCGCGACGCCGGCATGGAAACCTGCATCGATGCCGTGGGCAACGTGGTCGGGCGCTATCTGTCGGCCGACCCGGATGCGAAGACGCTGATGACCGGCTCGCACTATGACACCGTGCGCGACGGCGGCAAGTACGACGGGCGCCTCGGCATCCTGCTGCCGATTGCGGTGGTGCGCCACCTGCACGAACGCGGCGAACGCCTGCCCTATCACCTCGAAGTGGTTGGCTTCGCCGAGGAAGAAGGCGTACGTTTTCGTAGTACCTTCTTGGGCAGTAACGCGGTGATCGGACAGTTCGACATGGCGCTGCTGGAGCAGGTCGACGCCGACGGCGTCACCATGCTGCAGGCGCTGACAGCCGCTGGCCACCATCCCGGCGCGATTGCCTCGATTGCGCGCAATCCTGATGATCTGCTGGGTTTTGTGGAAGTGCATATCGAACAGGGGCCAGTGCTGCTGGAGCGCGGCCTGGCGGTAGGCGTGGTGACGGCGATTGCCGGCAGCTCGCGCTATCTGGTCGACCTGACAGGACTCGCCAGCCACGCGGGCACCACGCCCATGAACATGCGCAAGGATGCCGCTGCCGCCGCGGCGGAGATCGTGCTGCTGGTGGAGCGGCGCTGCAGCGGCGCCGGGTCGCTGGTGGGCACGGTGGGACAGCTGCAGGTGCCGAATGGATCGGTGAATGTGATTCCTGGCCACTGCAAGCTGTCGCTGGACATCCGCGCTGCGGACGACGCTGTGCGCCATGCGGCGGTCAAGGAGATATTGGACGGCATCGAGGCGATCTGCGGACGGCGTCATGTGGAAGTGGAGGTGCAGCAGATCGTGTCGGCACCGGCCGCGCCATGCGCGTCAACGCTGATGGATCAACTGGGCGATGCAATCGAACGCGCCGGCCTGCCGCGTTATGACCTCGCCTCAGGTGCGGGGCACGATGCGATGGCAATGGCGAAGATTACCGATGTGGCGATGTTGTTCACAAGGTGCGGGAACGGGGGCATCAGCCATAACCGGCTTGAGACGATGACGGCGGATGATGCGGAACTGGCGGCGCAAGTGCTGCTAGACTTCCTGCGCAGCCTCACATAGCTCCGTCGTTCCCGCGCTAAGGCGTCAGCACCACCTTCCGGCACTCATCCTCTTTTTTATCGAACATCTTGTATCCCTCCGCCGCCTGCGACAGGTTCAGGCGATGCGAGATGATCGCATTCGGATACAGCTTGCCTTCCTCGATAAACTTGAGCAGTTCCGGCATGTGCTTCTGCACGTGCGTCTGGCCGGCCTTGATCCCGATCCCCTTCTCGAAGATATCGCCAAACAGGAAGCCGTGAATGAACCCGGCATACAAGCCAGGCACGCTCACCGTTCCGCCGCGCCGCACAGCTGCGATACACTGGCGCAGCGCCTTGCCGCTGCTGCCTTCGAGTTTCAGGTTGGTCATCACGGTTTCCACCGTACTGCCCTTGGCCTCGAAGCCGACCGCCTCCACCACGCCGTCGACCCCGCGCGCATCGGTGTGATCGAGAATGAACTCCGCAGCGTCGCAGTCGTCGAAATTGATCGGAATGACGCCATACGTCTTGCGCGCGAATTCAAGCCTGAACGCGTGATGATCGACCATGAAGATTTTCTCGATCCCCAGCATGCGCGCACTGGCCGCCGCCATCTGCCCCACCGGCCCGGCACCAAAAATCGCCAGGCTGCCGCCCTTGCCCACGCCGGTATTGAGCACGGCCTGATACCCGGTCGGCAGAATATCGCTCAAGAAGAGCACCTGCTCGTCGGCCAAGGTCAGCGGAATCTTGATCGGGCCGACGTTCGCTTTCGGCACCCGCACGTATTCGGCCTGCCCGCCCGGCACGCCGCCATACAGATGACTGAACCCGAACAACGCCGCGCCCGAGCGCAGGCTTTTCTTGTTCATGATCGAACCACGATCGGGATTGGTCGTCTCGCACGCGGAGTACAGATCCATATCGCAGAAAAAGCAGCTGCCGCACGCGATCACGAACGGCACGACCACGCGGTCGCCCTTCTGCAGCGTGGTGACGTTGGGCCCCGTCTCGACGACTTCGCCCATGAATTCATGGCCCAGGATATCGCCGCTTTTCATCGCCGGGATCTTCCCGCGGTACATGTGCAGGTCCGATCCGCAGATGGCGGTGGCAGTCACTTTCAGGATGATGTCGTCCGGATCCTGCAAAATCGGATCGGGAACGTTATCAACCTTGACGTCGTTGCTGCCGTGATAGGTTAAAGCGCGCATGAACTGTCCTCCTCATGGAAAAGGACAGCGTAACAAGCAAAATCCCATGCACGAATCAGCAGAGTTCGTACGTGCCAGTAGGAGAATGCCGACGCGATTTCTTAACTGAAATTATGAGGACACGATTTTCGCGCGTTCCAGCATGGCATGCAGCAACACATTGCAGCCCGCTTCAAGGTGGTCGGACTTGGCATCCTCGATTTCGTTGTGGCTGATGCCGTCCTTGCAGGGCACGAAAATCATCCCGGCGGGCGCAAGGCGGGCGGCGTAGATGGCGTCGTGGCCGGCGCCGGACACCACGTCCATCGTGGAGTATCCGAGTCTGGCGGTCGCCTCGCGCACCGCACCCACGCAATCCGGATGGAATGGGCAAGGCGGATAGTACGACACGCGCTCGATCGAAATGGCCAGCCCGGAGTCGCTGCGCGTCTTGCCGATAAATGCCAGCATTTCTTCATGCATGGTGTTGAGCAGTTCATCGTTCACGTTGCGCAGGTCGATGCTGAATTTGACCTCGCCGGGGATCACGTTGCGGCTGTTGGGGAACACCTGCACCATGCCGACCGTGCCACGGCCATACGGCGGATAACGGTTCGCGATCTTCACCACCTCCTGCATGATGTAGGTGGAGACCTGCATCGCATCCTTGCGCAGGCCCATGGGCGTGGGGCCGGCGTGCGCCTCCATGCCGGTGACCACGCAGTCGTACCACGACAGTCCCATCACGGCCGGAACCACGCCGATCACCTTGTCGGCGTCTTCGAGTACCGGGCCCTGTTCGATATGGGTTTCAAAGTAGGCGCCGATGGGGTGCTGGCCGGGGACCTGCTCGCCCATGTAGCCGATGCGCGCCAGTTCATCCTTGACGCTTTTGCCTTCGGTGTCCTTGGCGGCGTAGGCCGTCTCCAGGCTGAAGGCGCCGCAGAAGACGCCCGAGCCCATCATCACGGGCACGAAGCGCGAGCCTTCCTCGTTGGTCCAGAAGGCCACTTCAACCGGCGCTTCGGTAGTGATGCCCTGGTCATTCAGGGTACGCACGACCTCCAGGCCGGCCAGCACGCCGTAATTGCCATCGAATTTGCCGCCGGTGGGCTGGGTGTCGATATGGCTGCCGGTCATGATCGGGGGCAGCGATGGATTGCGGCCTTCGCGGCGCATGAAGACATTGCCGATCTGGTCGACCGTGATCGACATGCCGGCTTCCTTCGCCCAGCCGACGACGAGGTCGCGGCCCTGCTTGTCGAGGTCCGTCAAGGCGAGGCGTTTGACGCCGCCTTTTGGCGTGGCGCCGATTTTGGCCAGTTCCATCAGCGAGGCCCACAGGCGCTCGCCGTTAATGCGCAGATCGTTCATTGATCACTCCAAAAATTGAAGACATGCGACGGGAGGTCAGGCATGGGTCTTGGTGAATGCAGGGCGGTCCACATGCCGCCCGGCGCCCGCCACCGCGCGCAGCTCGCCCTTGGCAAACACCACGTTCCCCGCATGCAGGGTATGCGAAGGAATGCCCTTCACGGTGCGCCCTTCGAACACGTTGAAGCCGCCCTTGGCAAACTGCGTGCCGGCCGAAATGGTGCGCGTGCCTTCCGGGTCCCACACCACCAGGTCGGCATCCGCGCCCACCGCCACCACGCCCTTGCGCGGGTACATATTGAAAATCTGCGCCGCGTTCGCGGACGTTACGCGCACAAATTCCGATGGCGTCAGCATCCCCGAATTGACACCAGCGTCCCACACCACCGACATGCGGTCCTCGACGCCGCCGCAGCCGTTCGGGATCTTGGTGAAATCGTCCTGCCCCGCCGCTTTCTGCTCGGCGCAGAAGGTGCAGTGATCGGTCGCCGTCGTATGCAGGTTCCCGCCGCGCAGGCCCTGCCACAGCGCGGCCTGATGATGCTTGCTGCGAAACGGTGGGCTCATCACGTGCCCGCGCGCGAATTCCAGATCCGCGCTCTGGTACACGCTGTCGTCGATCACCAGGTGTCCCGCCAGGGCCTCGCCGTACACGCGCTGGCCTTTTGCCCGCGCACGCGCAATCGCATCGAGCGATTCGGCGCACGACACGTGCACGATGTACACCGGCGTCCCGAGCACGTTGGCAATCGCAATGGCGCGGTTGGCGGCCTCCGCTTCCACCTCGGGAGGACGCGAGAGCGGATGCGCGCTCGGGCCGGTGATGCCTTTCCTGAGCAGGTCCTGCTGCAGCTGGAAAACCAGTTCGCCGTTCTCGGCGTGCACGGTCGGAATCGCGCCCAGTTCCAGGGCGCGCGTGAAGCTGCGCACCAGCGTTTCGTCATCCGCCATGATGGCGTTCTTGTAAGCCATGAAGTGCTTGAAGCTGTTCACGCCATGATCGCGCACCAGCACACCCATTTCCTCGTGCACCTTGTCGCTCCACCAGGTCACCGCCACGTGAAAGGTATAGTCGCCTGCGGACTTCGCGGCCCAGCCGCGCCAGGTGTGGTACGCCTCCAGCAAGGATTGCTGCGGATTGGGAATGACGAAGTCCATGATGGTCGTGGTGCCGCCTGCAAGGCCAGCGGCGGTTCCGGTAAAGAAGTCGTCGGCGGTCACGGTGCCCATGAACGGCAGCTGCATGTGGGTGTGGGTGTCGATCCCGCCCGGCATGACGTACTGGCCGCTGGCATCGATCACCGTCGCATTGGCGGGCGCATCGAGCTTCTCGCCGATGGCGACGATCTTGTCGCCGTCGGTGAGTACATCGGCGCGAAACGCGCGGTCTGCATTGACGACCGTGCCGCCGCGGATAATCGTGGTCATAAATCTCTCCTGTAAGGCAAACAGATACTCAGGCACGGGCCACGGTGCTGAGGGTGGGCAGCGCCTTCCCCTTCATCATCACGCCGTACACCAGTGCGGAAATGGTGATCCCGACGAACCACGCATATGTATACAGTGTCTTGAACACCGCGCCAACGTCCGGGAACGACGCCGGAAAGGCCGCATTCAGGAAGCCCGGAATATTCGGCGCCACGCCGAGAACGAAGGCGACAATCGCGGCCACGTTCCAGCCGTTCCCGTACGAGTAGACGCCATCATCGCGGTACAAGTCGGTGACATCGAGTTCGGTCTTGCGGATGAAGTAGTAATCGATGATCAGGATGCCGGCGATAGGCCCGAGCAGCGCCGAGTAGCCGATCAGCCAGGTGAAGATATAGCCTTCGGTCGATTCGAGGATCTTCCAGGGCATCATCACCAGCGCGATGCCCGCCGTGATGTAGCCGCCGGCGCGGTAGGTGATGTGTTTCGGCGCCAGCGCCGAAAAGTCGTAGGCCGGGCCAACCAGGTTGGCGGCAAGGTTGACGCTGACGGTATCGACCAGCAGCACGATCAGCGCAATCAGCACGGCGATGCCGGTCATGCGGCTGGCCAGATCCACCGGGTCCCAGATCGCCTTGCCGTACAAAACCACCGTGGCCGACGTCACGATCACGGCCAGCGCTGCCAGCAGCCCCATTGGCACCGGCAGCCCGACCGACTGGCCGATGATCTGGTCGCGCTGGGTTTTGGCGAAGCGCGTGAAGTCGGGGATGTTCAGCGCCAGCGTGGCCCAGAAACCCACCATGGCGGTCAGCGACGGCCAGAAGGTGGACCAGAACTGGCCTGCTTTCTTGCCGCCTTCGACGAACTGCGACGGCTGTTCGAGCAGCGGACCGAATCCGCCGGCTTTGTTGTAGACCCAGCCAAGCAGCACGAAGCAGATGAGGATCTTGAGCGGCGCGGTCCAGGTTTCGAGTTTGCGGATCGATTCCATGCCGTGCACGATGTAGTAGAACTGAATGGCCCAGAACGCGAGAAAGCACAGGAGCTGCATGCCGTTGATGCCGAGACCCGCGATTTTCGCGCCGCCGATTTCGGCCCCCATCATCACGCCGAGCAGCGTGTAGATCATGCTGCCGCCGAACCAGGTCTGGATGCCATACCAGCCGCAGGCGACGATGGCGCGCATCAGGGCGGGAATGCGGGCGCCCGTGGTGCCGAAGGAGGCACGCGCCAGCACTGCGTAGGGAATGCCGTATTTGGTGCCGGCGTGCCCGATCAGCAGCATGGGCAGCAGCACGATGGCGTTGGCGAGGAAGACCGTGAGCACCGCCTGGTAGCCGGACATGCCGCCTTCGATCAGGCTGGCCGACAGGGTGTAGGCCGGAATGCACATGACCATGCCGACCCACAGGGCGGCGAAGTGATACCAGCGCCAGGTGCGCTGCGCGTCGGAGGTGGGCGCGAGGTCTTCGTTCCAGAGCTGCGTGTTGGCGGACAGGTCGTTGCTCACAGTGGTTTTCTCCTGAATGGTGACGCGACTTCGTCGTTCCCGCGCCAAGGCGGCACTCGGCGGGAACGACGGCTTTTACGGCGCGGGCTTAACTCACGACTTCGGCTCTCGGATTGCGCGGATCCTGCGTCCAGTTCATATACGCCTTCCCGGTCGGCTGCGGCACCATCGTAATACATGCCTCCACCGGACAGGTAATCTCGCACAGATTACACCCCACGCACTCGGACTTGATCACTTCATACGTGCGCGTGCCGGCCGCGTCGATCAGCTGCGCGATCGACTGGTGCGACGTATCCTCGCACGCCACATAGCACTTGCCGCATTTGATGCACTTGTCCTGATCGATCTGCGCGATCACCTGGTAGTTCATGTCCAGGTATTTCCAGTCCGTCGTATTCGGCACCGCCTTGCCCGAAAACTCCGCGATGGTCTTGTAGCCCTTCTCGTCCATCCAGCGCGACAGGCCGTCCTTCATCTCCTCCACGATCCGGAACCCGTGCAGCATCGCCGCCGTGCACACCTGCACCGAGCCTGCGCCCAAGGCGATGAATTCAGCCGCGTCGCGCCAGTTGCCGATGCCGCCGATACCCGAAATCGGCAATCCGTGCGTCTCGGGATCGCGCGCGATCTCGGCCACCATGTTCAGCGCAATCGGCTTGACCGCCGCGCCGCAGTAGCCGCCGTGCGTACTGGCGTTGCCCACGATCGGCAGCGCCACCATGCGGTCCAGGTCCAGGTGCGTGATCGAATTGATCGTATTAATCAGCGACACCGCATCGGCGCCACCCGCCTTGGCCGCGCGCGCCGGTTTGCGCACGTCGGTGATGTTCGGTGTGAGCTTGACGATCACCGGCAGCTTCGAGTGCTTCTTGCACCAGCGCGTGACCATTTCCACATACTCGGGCACCTGCCCAACCGCCGCGCCCATGCCGCGCTCCGGCATGCCGTGCGGGCAGCCGAAATTGAGCTCGATGCCGTCCGCGCCGGTCGCTTCGACCTTGGGCAAAATCTCGGCCCACAGCGCTTCCTCGCACGGCAGCATCAGCGACACGATCATCGCGCGGTCCGGCCAGTCCTTCTTCACCTGCGTGATCTCGCGCAGGTTGATCTCCAGCGAGCGGTCGGTAATGAGTTCAATGTTATTAAACCCGATCACCTCGCGGTTCTTGCCATACAAGGCCGAGTAGCGCGACGACACGTTCACCGCGGCCGGGTCTTCGCCCAGCGTCTTCCAGACCACCCCGCCCCAACCCGCCTCGAAGGCGCGCACCACGTTGTAAGCCTTGTCGGTCGGTGGCGCGGAGGCCAGCCAGAACGGATTGGGGGACTTGATGCCGCAAAATTCGATGCTCAGGTCAGCCATGGGAAGCCTCCACCTTGAATTGGATGTCATTGTGAATGGCCATCGCCGCCAGCTTGCCATGCTGGACCGCCTGAACCGTCAAATCCTGCCCGGGCGCGATGCAATCGCCGCCCGCATAAATGCCCGCCAGCGCCGTGCGGAACTGCGCGTCGACGTGAATCTTGTCGCCTTCGCGCGTGATCTGCTGCGCCATGTCGTCCGACAAGCCGACCGGGTCGATGCTCTGGCCGATGGCCTTGAACACGGCTTCGGCGGCGATCTCGATGAAGGCGCCGGTGCCGATCAGGCGGCCTTCGTCGAGACGGGTCTCTTCAAAGCGCATGCCGCGCACGCGGCCCGTTTCGTCGAGCAGCACTTCCAGAGGCGCCGCCCAGGTGCGGATGCGCACCATATTGGCCTTGGCGATATCCTGTTCGTGGTGCGTGGCGGTCATCGACTCGAAGCCGCGGCGGTACACCAGCGTCACGTCTTGCGCGCCAAGGCGCTTGAGCTGCACCGCCATGTCGATCGCCGTGTTGCCGGCGCCGATGACGATGGCGCGTTCCGGCACCGGCAGCGCCGTCAGGTCGCTGGCCTGGCGCAGGTCGGCGATGTAGTCGACCGCCGCCATCAGGCCGGGCGCATTTTCGCCCGTCAAACCAAGCTGGCGGCTGGCGTTCAGGCCCAGGCCGAGGAACACGGCATCGTACTGCGCATGCAGTTCGTGCAGCTGCAGGTTCACGCCCAAGATGTGGCCATGCCGCACTTCGATGCCGCCGATACTGAGCAAGAACTCGACCTCGCGCTGAGCGAAGTCGCCGGTCAGTTTGTACTTGGCGATGCCGTATTCATTCAGGCCGCCGGATTTTTCGCGCGCCTCATAGACGACGACATCGTTGCCCAGCATGGCCAGGCGGTGCGCGCACGACAGGCCGGCCGGCCCCGCGCCGACCACCGCGATCTTCTTGCCGGTGCGTTCGGCGCGCTGGAAGGGATAGGCCTTGAAGGAAGCGTGATCGAGCGCGTACCGCTGCAGCAGGCCGATTTTGACCGGCTGGCCTTCCTCGTCGTGATTGCGCACGCAGGCGTCTTCGCACAGGATCTCGGTGGGACACACGCGGGCGCAGCTGCCGCCCAGGATGTTCTGCTTGAGGATGCCCGCCGCCGCGCCGTTGATGTTCTTGTCGTGGATATTGCGGATAAAGCTGGCCACGTCGATCTCGGACGGACAGATGCGGGTACACGGCGCGTCGTAACAGTACAGACAGCGCGCGCTTTCGATGGCGGCCTGGCGCTCGGTCAGCGCCGGCGCGAGATCGGTGAACTGTTCGGCCAGTGCGCTGCTGGAGCCGGCCGCATGCGGCAGGTGCTTGAGAGATTCGATCATTTTACATCCCTGTTTTTATAATGTGTTCACCCACTCGCTTGCGGGGTTTTCTACTTCATCTGTGGAAAAGCAAATTCCACGCCAGCACTCGCCGTGTTCGGCCAGCGCTGCATCACCGCCTTGTGCCGCGTGTAGAACCGCACGCCTTCCGGACCGTACGCATGGTGGTCGCCGAACATGCTGCGCTTCCATCCACCAAAACTGTTGAACGCCATCGGCACCGGCAGCGGCACATTCACACCGACCATGCCAACCTGGATCTGGCGCACGAACTCGCGCGCCGTGCCGCCGTCGCGCGTGTAGATCGCCACGCCGTTGCCGTACTCGTTGGCGTTGATCAGATTGACCGCCGTGGCCACGTCCGGCGCGCGCAGCACGCACAGCACCGGGCCGAAAATCTCTTCCTTGTAGATCGTCATATCGGGCGTCACATGATCGAACAGCGTGCCGCCCACGAAGAAGCCGTTCTCGCGTTCCACCACCTTGCAGTTGCGCCCATCGACCACCAGGGTCGCGCCCTGCTCCACGCCCTCGCCGATCAGACGCTCGATGCGTTCCTTGGCGGCCGCACTGACCACCGGCCCCATTTCGGCATCATGCGCCATGCCGTCGCGGATCTTGAGCGCGGCGGTGCGTTCGCCCAGTGCGCCAATGAGCTTGTCGCCGGCGTCACCCACCGCCACCACCACCGAAATGGCCATGCAGCGCTCGCCGGCCGAACCGAAGGCCGCCCCGATCAGGGCATCGGTCGCCATCTCCATGTCGGCGTCGGGCATGACCACCATATGGTTCTTGGCTCCGCCCAGCGCCTGCACCCGCTTGCCGGCCGCGCTGCCGCGCGCGTAGATATACTCGGCGATCGGGGTCGAGCCGACGAAGCTGATCGCCTGAACATCGCGATGATCGAGCAGCGCGTCGACCGTGACCTTGTCGCCCTGGACCACGTTGAACACGCCGTCCGGCAGGCCCGCTTCCTTGAGCAGCCGCGCGTGCAGCAGCGACGCCGACGGATCGCGCTCGGACGGTTTCAGCACGAAGGTATTGCCGCAGGCGATCGCCACCGGGAACATCCACATCGGCACCATCACCGGAAAGTTAAACGGCGTGATGCCCGCCACCACGCCAAGCGCCTGGCGCATCGACCAGGCATCGATGCCGCGCGAAATCTGGTCGGTGAACTCGCCCTTGAGCAGTTGCGGAATGCCGACCGCGAATTCCACCATCTCGATACCACGCGCCACTTCGCCCTGCGCGTCGGAAAACGTCTTGCCATGTTCGCGCGTGAGCATGGCCGCGAAATCGTCGGTATGCGCCTGGCATAGTTGCAGGTACTTGAAAAGGACCCGCGCGCGCGTCAGCGGCGGCGTGGCGGACCATGACGGAAAGGCCGCGGCGGCGGCGGCGACGGCGGCATCCACATCGTCCGCGGTGCCCAACGCCACCCGTGCGCATGGCTCGCCCATGGCAGGATTGAAGACATCGGCATAGCGGCCGCTGGCCGTATCGACTTTGGCGCCGTTGATGAAGTGGGTGATGGTGTCGAGATTGCTCATGGGGTCAGTCCAGGTTTTTGAGGATGGTTGCCAGCTTGCCGAACAACTCGTCGATGTGCTTCTTCTCGAGCACCAACGGTGGCGACAGGGCGATGATGTCGCCCGTCGTGCGAATCAACACGCCGTCGGCAAACGCCTTTTTAAAGGCGCTGAACGCGCGCGCGCCGGGTTTGCCGTCGATGGCGGCGAGCTCGATGCCCGCCACCAGCCCGATCGTGCGGATATCGATCACGTGCGGCAGCCCCTTGAGCGAATGCACCGCGTCGGTCCAGTACTCCTGCACGGCCTTGGCGTTGTCGAGGATTTTCTGTTCCTCGAACACCTCCAGCGTGGCCAGCGCCGCGGCGCAGGCGAGCGGATGGCCCGAGTAGGTGTAACCGTGGAACAGCTCGATGCCGGCCGGACCATCCATGAAGGCGTCGTGGATATGCTGTTTGGTGAACACGGCGCCCATCGGCACCATGCCGTTGGTCAGGCCCTTGGCGCAGGTGACCATGTCCGGCTCGACGCCGAAGTAATCGAACGCGAACGGCGTGGTCAGGCGCCCGAAGCCGGTGATGACTTCATCGAAAATGAGCAGGATGCCGTGCTTGGTGCACAGTTCGCGCAGGCGCTTCAGATATCCTTTTGGCGGAATCAGCACGCCGGTGGACCCGGCCACCGGTTCGACGATCACCGCGGCGATGGTCGATGCGTCGTGCAGGGCGACGATGCGTTCCAGTTCATCGGCCAGGTTGGCGCCATGTTCCGGCTCCGCGCGCGAGTAGGCGTTCTTTTCCAGGTTGTGCGTGTGCGGCAGATGGTCGACACCCGGCAGCAGCGGCCCGAAAGTGCGGCGGTTGCCGCCGATGCCGCCGACCGAAATGCCGCCGAAGCCGACGCCGTGATAACCGCGTTCGCGCCCGATCAGGCGCGTGCGCCCCGCTTCGCCGCGCGCGCGGTGGTAGGCCAGCGCCATCTTCAGCGCCGTGTCCACCGCTTCCGAACCGGAGTTGGTATAGAAGACGTGGCCGAAACGGCGCCCGGTGTAGTCCATCAGCTTTTCAGCGAGGTCGAAAGCGGCCGGGTGGCCCATCTGGAAGGTGGGAGCGAAGTCGAGCTGGCCGACCATTTCGCGCACGGCAGCGACGATCTTCGGCTGCGCATGCCCGCACGGCACGCACCACAGGCCGGCGGTGCCGTCGAGCACGGTGTTGCCGTCGACATCCTTGTAGTACATCCCCTCGGCCGACACCAGCAGGCGCGGGTTGGCTTTGAAGTCGCGATTATTCGTAAATGGCATCCAAAACGACGACATCGATTCTGGTCTGGACTCGTTCATGCGACTCTCCAAGAGTTTTTACAACTAAAAAAATTATTTACCAGTTGGCAAAATGATGATGCAATAATAGTCAGCAGATCAACTATGGCACATATACACAAATCGCAAAACCCGCCAACCGTATCGGTGGCGCAAACAATACAGTTTGCGGCAATGCACAAAGGAAATGTGGATGGATGACAGCGACGTGCTGCATGAGGAAGTGCCTCCTGGCAATTGCGGAGATGGCTGGCCGGTGCTGGCGATCGAGCGCAGCAAGCGCGGCGGCCTGGTCGACCAGATCGTCGCGGCCATCACGCAGATGGTAAACCGGCGCGAACTGCGCGTGGGGACAAAGATGCCCTCGGTTCGACGCTTCGCAAAGTGTAATGGGGTGAGCACCTTCACGGTGGTCGAGTCGTACGACCGCCTGCTCACGCTTGGCCTGTTGAGTTCACGGCGCGGCTCGGGCTTTTTCGTCGCCCGCAGCGAGGCGGCCAGCGCGCCGCAGCAACTGGCGCTGCAAGCGACGCCCGCCGCCATCGACGCCCTCACCCCCGAACTGTATTCCGGCGTGTCGGACGCGCTGCCGGTCGGTGCGGGCTGGCTGCCGCCCGAATGGTATGGCGACGACACGGTGCTCGACGCGGTGCGCCACGCGATGAAAATTCCGGCCAGCCGCCTGCGCGGCTACGGCCATCCGCTCGGTTTCCCCACCCTGCGCCAGCACATGGCCGCCACCCTGGCCGACGATCTGTTCGCGGCCAGCCCGGACCAGATTTTGCTCACCCACGGCGCCACCCACGGGTTCGACCTGATCCTGCGCACGCTCACCAAGCCGGGCGACACGGTGTTTGTCGAAGATCCGGGCTACAGCAACCTGCTCTCCTTGATCCGCCATCACGGCTGCATCGCGGTCGGCATTGAGCGCGGGCCGGACGGACTCGATATGGAGGTCCTGATGGCGCAGGCGGCGGCGCTCCAGCCCAAGCTCATGTTCGTCAACACCGTGCTGCAAAATCCGCTCGGCACCTCGCTCACCCAAGCGCAGGCGCACCGGCTGCTGCTGGCCGCCGAGCAGTTCGACTTCTGGCTGGTGGAAGACGACATCTACCGCGAACTGGCCGCCGGTGGGGATGCTTCGCTTGCCGCCATGGACGGCTTGCGGCGCGTGATCCGGGTCGGCAGTTTTTCCAAGACCCTCTCGCCGGTGCTGCGGGTCGGCTCGATCTGCGCATCGAATTCGCTCATTCCCGAACTGCTGCGCGTGAAAATGCTGACCGGGCTGACCACGTCCGAGATCAACGAGCGCGCCGTGTACCACGCCATCTCCGCGCGGCCCTACAAGCGCATGCTCGAACGCCTGACCGACCAGTTGCAGTCGGGCCGCGAGCGCACCATCGAACGCCTGCGCGAGGCGGGCATGGAGCCGCTGGCGCGGCCGCGCGGCGGCATGTTCGTCAGCGCCGGCTGGCCGGTGGCGCCCACGCCGGAGTTCAACGGCAAAGTCATCGCGGACCGCGCGCTGCGCTCCGGCATCCTGCTCTCGCCGTACGAATTTTTCATGCTGCGCCCGTCCCCGAGCATCTGGTTCCGCTTCAACGTGGCGTATGCCGCCGATGCGCCCCAGCTGATCCAGTTCCTGCAATCGCAACGCTGAAAGTCACCATGGCCGCCACCAAGACCGTCACCGTACCGCGTAGCGCCGCCGTCAAGCGCCGCGTCCTCAATCGCGACAAGCTCGAAGCCGACATCGCCGACGTCGCCGTGCGCGTGTTCGCCGAATGCGGCTACGAGGGCACCTCGATCGCCACCATCGCCGAGCAGGCCGGCCTGTCGAAGCAGAACCTGATGTACTACTTTCCAACCAAGCAGGCGCTGTACGAGCGCGTGCTCGATGGCGTGCTCGATGACTGGCTGGCGCGCATGGCGACGCTGGGCGACCCGACCCAGGATCCGCGCGATGTGCTGCGCGCGTACATCCAGGCCAAGCTGCGCTTTTCGCGCGAACAGCCGTGGGCTTCGCGCGTGTATGCAATGGAAGTGATCAGCGGCGCGCAGCTGTACGGCCCGCAGATCCAGAGCCGTGTGGTGCCGCTGCTGCGCAAGGATATCGAGGTGTTCGAGCGCTGGATCGGCGAAGGCCGCATCGGCCCGATCAACGCCACCCATCTGCTGTTCGCCATCTGGGCGATGACGCAGTCGTATGCCGATTTTTCGGCGCAGATGGCACTGGTGCTGAACCGCAAACAGCTTTCGCGCAAGGATTTCGACGACGCCGAGGCCATGATCACCCATATGGTGCTGTCGGCGGTCGCCATCGCGGACCCACGGCCAGCTCACGTATGATTGCAGCCCCGGACACACCTCCTGAAAGCATAACGACACCATCATGGATTCCTATATCGAAGTAACCGGCCAGTCCTCGCTGGTCGAACAAGTGACCACGTACCGCGCCGACCTGTCGCTGTCGGTGCGCGCGGCGCATGCCGATACCGCCATCAGCGAAGCCGGCGCGCTGCGCGACGATTGCATTCGCGTCCTCAAAAGCTCGGGCATCGACCCCGACGAAATGAGCGAGGGCGGCAACGCCATCTGGCAGCCGTGGTTCTGGAAAAAAAGCAAACCGGGGCAGGAACGCACATTCAAGATTCTGATTACCTGTTCGGAAGCGAAACGCCTGTACACCGCGCTCGACGCGCTGCAACCGATTTTCGAGCACCAGCGCTATACCCTGAGCGTGTCGATGCTTAAGCCGCAATTCGAAGCATCCGACGCCGAGCGCGCGCAAGCCCACGCGGCGGCGCTTGCCGACGCACGCGGCAAGGCGCAGCTCATCGCATCGGAATCCGGTGTCCGGCTGTCGTTCATTTCGCAGGTCGAGGAATTAGGGGCGGCGGTCGGTCGTTCCGGCGCCTACGGCGATGAGGACTGGGGCGGCATGTACGCGGCCGGTGCGGCCTCGATGGGCGATGGCGAACCGCCCTACGTCGAACTCGAAGGCGCGAAGCGCATCAGCAAAATACGCTATCGCGTGCGCTTCGGCATTATTGCTGCCGAGACTGGCAAGCCCGCCGTTTAAGCCAATCTCATCAATTGCGCCGCCCTTGCGATGCCACAGGGCGGCGCGCTAGCGCAGGTCTACCGTTACAAATGCAGACGACCAACCAGCCCGCTGGTTCCGACCGACGACCGCATTTGTGGAGGGCATCATGCCCGGACCGTATATACACATCAGCGCCATGCGCGCGACCGCCCGGGCACTCGCGCGCGGCAATTTCCAACCCGCCGGCAGCGCGCGCATCAAGCCCGAATGGACCGGCGCGGACACCGCCGAACTGGCGCGCATCATGCAGCGCCATCCCAACTTCGCCAGCCTGGGCGCGATCGGCCCTGATCTGTTTTTCTTCCTTCCGGATTTTCGCGACCAGGGGCCGTTCCCGCTATCGAGCGCCCTGATCGGGGTGCTGCGCGTGCTTGAAGGGCTGTACGACGCGCTCGACCCCTACATCGAAAAATATGAACGTTATCTCGGGCCGATCACCGAGAACGCCGCCGAGGAACTCAGTCGCCTGACCGGCGGCCTGTCCGAGAGCGTCGGCAATATCGCGGGCGAGCTGTCCGGCATCCTGATCACGGCGCTCGAAAATTTTGTCGTCACGCGCCTGGACCTGTTCGAGTTCTTTTCGCTGGGCCTGAACAAGGGCTTCGACGAGCAGGCTTTCCTGTGGTCGGACATGCTGCACTACCGCCGCACCGGCCAGTTCGCGCGCGAATTGTGGAACCAGGCGGCCAGATTCGAGTCCCAGGATCAGCAGGACAAGGCGCGCGCCTACGCGCTCGGCTACATGACGCACATCGGCACCGACGTTACCGGCCATGCGCTGGTCAACGCCATTTCCGGCGGGCCGTTCCGCCTGCACTGGCAGCGCCACCACCTGGTGGAGAACCACATGGACGCTTTCCGCTACCTGCGCGACGGCGCCGGGCCGGCACGCGGCGGCCAGTACCCGCAGCTGACCGAATCGGCGCTGTACTTCGACATCGCCTTTCGCGAGAACGACGGCGCCGGCGTGGCGCGTCCCGCCTACCCAAGCGGCAATACGCTGCGCGAAAACTGGACCCGGCGCCGCCTGCTCGACGTCGATTCTGAGCTGGCCGACCCCATCGCCAAGCTGCTGCACGAGACCATTACCGCGGTCTATTACAAGGATGGCGCGCACCCGCGCATCCTGCGCGAGGACGACGGCAAGCCGGGCGAGGACCTGATCGCTTCCTGTTACCGCCTGCTGTTCACCTTCCTCAAGATGACCACCGTTGACGGCTTCGCGCACGAACCGCCGCCACCGCCAGAGCTTTTTCCCAACCTGCAGTTCCCCACCTTTAACGATCCACAGGCCAGCGCCCCCGGCGCCGGCGACGACGACAGCAGCTGGTGGGACGACCTGCTCGACTTCATCCTCTCGATCGTCAAGATACTGCTCTACATCGTGCAGGTGGCGGTGTACCTGGCGACCCTGCCATGGGCGATCCTGGCCGATATCGCTACCTACCCGCTGCGCCTCGGCCTGTACTACGCGCTCGAACTGCCGCTGTTCCACCTGCTCAAATCGTTCCGCGCGGTGCTGGTCATGTCCGGCTACCTGCTGCCGATGGACGATGAAATCACGGTCGGGCTGATCACGGTCGGCATGCCCGATGCGCAAGCCTTTGCCGGGGTGCTGAACGACGTCGGCAACGTGCTGCCGGGTTTCGACACGCCGGTACTCGATCTGACGCCCTTCCGCGACCGGCTCTACCCGCGCGTGCATGCGGAGGACGACTTCAAGCACCCGTGGCAGTACCCGGCGGACCACGGCGTCGAACTGGCGCCCACCTTCGCCGGGCCGCACCCGCGCCGCGCCAACCCGGATGTGCTGTTCCAGAACGTGGGTCCGGACCCGCAGATCCGCGACGCGCTCGAAAGCGCAACGACACCGCAGGCGGCCGATGCGGTCGGCCCGGCCCTGCGCGCGAACCGCCACCTGGGCGATGCGGTCGTCTTTTCGAGCTATCTGATCTGGCTCAATTCGCGCCAGAATCCTCAGCCCGGCGGCGGCGCCGTGCCGCTGGTCGACTGGAACCTGGACGCGGACCGCGGCTACGGCTACCACACCTGGGACTTCGCGCGCAGCCTCACCACCCCCGGTGTTGAAGATCCCGAAGGCTTCAAGTTCCAGCCGCCGTGCACCTGGCCGTCGCAGGCAGACCCCACGACACTCCACGATCCGACGAAGCCTTTGGATATCTACTTTCTCCAAGCCGGCGTGCGCAATCCCGGCTGCGGAGTGGATGTGGGCACCGGCATCCTGGCGGCACTGGCGCGCGGGGCCACGCATGATGCGGACAGCGACGACAGCGAGAACAGCGACAGCGACAACGACAGGGGGGCATCATGAAACCATCCGACCAAGACCGCGCCTGCGCCTGCACTTGCCATGCACCAGGCGCGCCGCACGGCCCTTGCCAGCAGTGCCGCTGCGCCCGCGATCCGTGCCAGCCGCCGCGCGGGCCGGTCTGCCCGCCGCCGCCACGCTGCCCGTTTCCCGGCACCGTGGAACTGCCGCAAGCCGACGCTCCGCCGGTGGTCAAGACCGCGCCGCAGCGGCCGGAAAGCGTCAACCGTCCGCCGCAAGGCAGCCCCGCTGAAATTCCGTGGTTCCGCGGCCAGCTGCAAGGCATTCTCAAGGACGGCCCGACCTTCGGTCCGCGCAAGGATGAATTCCTGCCCTTCCTGATGATCCGCGCCAACGGCGGCGACAACGGCGCGCGTCCGCTGAACGGCGTGTTCTGGGAGTCGCCAGATATCTACGTGGTGCCCAACCAGGAAGCGGCCAGCGCGCCAGTGCAACCGGCCACGGTGGGCGGCATTGCGCGCGCCAACGCGCCCAACACCTTGTATGCGCACGTCTGGAACCTGGGCAAGGCGCCGGCGCTGCGGGTGCGCGTGGAATTTTACTGGTTCGATCCCACGCTGGGCATCTCGCGCGCCGAAGCGAACTTCATCGGCGCCACCTGGGTCGACCTCGGCAACCGCTTCAACAACGGCACCGAATGGCGCGTCGTGAACGGGCCGGATGGGCGCTACCTGAGCCACGGCTGCCACGCCATCGTCAAGTGTCCGCAAAGCTGGGTGCCGGCCTTTGTCAACGGCGGCCATGAATGCCTGGTGGTGCGGGTGCATGAACCGATTCTCGATGCTGTCTCGCCCGACCAGTTCTCGGCCCCGGCGGACCGCCATATCGGGCAGCGCAATATCGCCGTCATTCCGTCGTCCTCGCCGGCGGCGGTCGACCTGGCGCTGAACCTGGGCTATCTGGCCAACCCCGGGCCGGCCCGGATCGAAACGAGCCTCGACGCGCCGGACAGCATGGACTGGCTCAAGCTCTACACCGGCCTGGCCGATCCCGGCCTGCGCACGCCCGCCAACCCGGTGGCCTACGGGCTGCTGCCGGCAACCGTGGGCCAGGCGCGCCGGCAGCGGCTGAGCGACATTCCGTTCGAGGCGCGCCGCAAGCTGCTGCTGCCGGCCGAGGACGTGCTGCGCGGATGCGACCGGCAAGCGATTCCCTTCCACGCCAGCATCGCCGACATCAAGCGCGGCGAGGCGCAGGTACTGCGCGTGCGCCAGAAGATAGGCGGAGAAATCGTCGGCGGATATACGGTCGTGCTGATCGGACGATGACGGCGCGTGCGGCCGCTCAGCGGACCGGCGGCACCGTAGGCTTCTTGTCGGTGGTCGAGGTGCCGGTGGCCGCGCCGGTGCTGTCCATGCCACGGTTGCCGGACGTGCCGGTGACGGGCGGATTGCCGCTGCCGGTGCTGCCGCTGGTGCCGGACGAGCCGCGCATGTCAGTGCCGGTGGTACCGGTCATGTCCGCGTCGCGCGCCGGGTTGGTATTGGCACTGGTGCTGCTGTTCGTCGTGTCGCGCGGATCGGTGATCACATCGCGCTCTTCCTGCGACTTGTCGCGGTTCTGGCGCGCTTTGATGCCGCTACGAGGCTGGCGGTCCGGATTGGCCAAGGCGGCGCCGTCGCGGATGTTGGTCCCGCTCGCATTCGTGCCGCTGTTGCCGCTGGTAGCGGTGCCGCTCTGGCTTTGCGCCCATGCCGCGCCGCCGACCATGAGAGCGACGAGGGAAATCGCGAGTTTGGTTTTCATGCCTGCCTCCTGAAGAAGATAACGAACAGCTATTCTTGCACTCCAAGCCATCCTGACGGGTAGGACCATGCCTCGGGTCGGCGTGGGATGATGTCGTGCTATTTTTGTCGCGCGGAAACAAGCGGTGCTTAGGACGACGGCCGGGACACCCGATTTGCGGCATTGGTGTATTCTTGCCAATTGCCCATCATGCAGAACCGTCCCATGCCAGAAATTGCTCCCGTCACCCTACAAACCGAACGCCTGACGCTGCGCTTTCTGCACGCCAGCGATACGCAAGCGCTGTACACGATCCACTCCGACCCGGTAGTGATGCGCTACTTCAGCGGCACCGCCTGGACCGATCCGGCGCAGGGCGACGCGGTCATTGCGCGCGCGCTGGACGGCTACAGCAGCGGCAGCAGCATGGAGCTCGCGCTCGTCCTGCGCGAGACGGGCAAGCTGATTGGCACCATCAAGCCGCACGCCTTCCACGCACAGAACCGCCGCTGCGAAATCGGCTATGCGCTGGCCAGCGCCCACTGGGGCCAGGGCTATCTGAGCGAAGCGATGCGCGCCACCCTCGACTACCTGTTCAAGGAAATGAACATGAACCGCATCGAAGCCGATATCGACCCGCGCAACCTGGCGTCGGCCAAGCTGCTCGAGCGCATGGGCTTTCAAAAAGAGGGCTACATGCCGGAGCGCTGGATCGTCAACGGCGAAATCTGCGACACCGCCTTCTATGGCCTGCTGCGGCGCGGCTGGGAAAACAGCTGATGGCCGGCCTGCGCTTTGCGGCCGCGCAGTCGGCGTCGGTGCCGCTCGATATCGCGGCCAACGTCAAGCGTCACCTCGCCTTTATCGACGCCGCCAGCCAGGCCGGTGTGCAGCTGCTGGTGTTCCCCGAACTGTCGCTGAGCGGCTACGAGCTGCCCGGCATGGCCGCCTGCGCGCTCAGGGCCGACGACGACCGCCTGGCGCCCCTGCGCGAGCGTGCCGCCAGCGCCAGCATGACGGTGGTGGTGGGCGCGCCGCTGGCCAACGCCAATGCGCTGCCCGGCATCGGCGCCATCACCTTTCATCCGGACGGACGCAGCTCGGTCTACCGCAAGCACTTCCTGCATGCGGGCGAAGAGCGGCACGTCGCGGCCGGCAGCGCGATCAGCCAGCTGCACGATGTGCGCGGCATGAAGGTAGCGCTGGCGATTTGCGCCGATACAGGCCAGCAGCAGCACGCGCACGCCGCCGCGGTGGCCGGTGCCGAACTGTATGCGGCCGGCTCGCTGATCTCCGCGGGCGGATACGACAAGGATACCGGCCAGCTGGCCGGCTACGCAAAGCTGTTCGGGATGGGGGTCTTGATGGCCAACCACGCGCACGCCTCGGGCGGATACGACAGCGCCGGCCGCAGCGCCATCTGGGCCTCCGGCGGCGCGCTGGTGATCGCCGCGCCGGGACCGGGCGAGATGCTGGTGATAGCCGATGACAACGGCGGCAGGATCGTCGCGCTGGCGTGAAGCGTTGCCCGCCGGCCGTTTATCGTCTCTGCAAACCGGTCATCACCCAATTCATGCACTTCATCGGACAGCGGTAGAGCAATCGCGCGGCACTTGCTACAGTCTCTCCATCGACAACCCTCCCCTGGAGAAGCACATGAACAACCCTGCATTCACCTCTTTTTTCGCCAGCATGGAAGACCTCGGCCGCACGCTGGGGAAGGTAGCCCGCTACGCCGTGAGCGCCATCGCCACCATGTCCTGGCCTACCCTGCTGCTCAGCGCCGTCGGCCTGGCCATGCTGCTGACCATCGTGCCGGTGGTGCTGACGCTGTTTGTGTTGCTCATGATCATCAAGCTGGTGACCGGCTACGTCAGCGACCGCGCCACCCGTGGCCCGGCCACGCCCTACACGCCTGTGAAGACGGAAGGCGAATAACAGCGTGAAGGCAAGCCAGCTGAACAAGGTGATGGATTTCCTGCGCGATTCCCTCGCGCAAGCCACGGTGTTATGGTGGAGCTTCTTCGACTGGCTTGCATTGGTGGAATGGCGGCAACTGTTCATCACCTGGTTCCTGGCCATGGCGTTCGGGCTGGCCCTGACCCTGCCCGAACCGGCGGTGTGGTACGTGATCCTGTCGTACGCCGTAAAAGTGCTGGCCGGCGGCAAGCGCAAGGCCGAACTGACTGCCAGGGAAGCGACCGAGGAAGCCAAGGTCGCCGTGCTCGAACGGCGCCTGCTCGAAGCGCAGATGGCGACCCTGCAGGCGCAGGTCGAGCCTCACTTCCTGTTCAATACCCTTGCGCTCATCGGCCAGCTGATCGAAACCGATCCGCCGCAGGCCGCGCGCATCCACATGCACCTGATCGAATACCTGCGCTCCACCCTGCCGCAGATGCGCGCGGCCGGCGGCGGCACGCTGGGGCGCCAGGTCCAGCTCTCGCGCGCCTACCTGGCCATCATGCAGGCGCGCATGAAGGAGCGGCTGACGGTCAGTTTCGACGTGCCCGCGCAGCTGGAGCACATGCCTTTTCCGCCGATGATGCTGCAGATCCTGATCGAGAACGCCATCAAGCACGGCCTGGAACCGAAGATCGAGGGCGGCCGCATCGATGTCGGCGCACGCCTGGTGGGCGACGCCATGCATGTCGATGTGCGCGACAATGGCGTCGGCTTTAACATGCACGCCGGCGATGGCGTGGGCCTGGCGAATATCCGCGAGCGCCTGTTGCTGCTGTTCGGATCGCGTGCGGAGCTGGTGATCGAAATGCCGCTCGAAGGCGGCGCCCTGGCGTCGCTGCGCGTTCCCCACTCTTCTCAGGAGACCAACTGAAATGGCCACTGTCAGCGCCCTGATTGTCGACGATGAATCCCCCATGCGCGACCAGCTGCGCTCACGCCTGGCCGAAGTGTGGCCGGACCTGGCGATCGTGGGCGAGGCATCGAACGGCCTCGATGCGGTCACCATGGCGGCGCAGCTCCAGCCGGACATCGTCTTCCTCGACATCCGCATGCCGGGCCAGGGCGGCATCGAAGCGGCGCGGCATTTATACAACCGCTGCCACATCGTGTTCGTGACCGCGTACGACCAGTACGCGCTGGACGCCTTCGAGCAGGGCGCGATGGACTACCTGCTCAAGCCCGTGGTGGCCGAGCGCCTGCGCGTCACCTGCGAGCGCCTGCGCACGCGCCTGACGAAGGCGCCCGAGAACATCGGCGAGCAGCTGCGCCAGCTGACCGAGCTCCTGCAGCAGGGCGAATCGAAAAAGCCCGCGTACCTGCGCTGGATCCAGGCGCAGGTAGGCAGCAACCTGCGCATGGTCAGCACCCGCGAAGTGCTGTTCTTCCAGTCCGACGAAAAGTACACCCTGGTGCAGACGGCGCAGGCCGAAATGCTGATCCGCAAAACGCTCAAGGAGCTGGCCGACGAACTCGATCCGGATGAATTCTGGCGCATCCACCGCTCCACCCTGGTGCGCGTCGATGCCATCGCCGAAGTCACGCGCGACGAGCGCGGACGCCAGATGCTCCGGGTGCGCAATCATCCGGTGCTGCTGGAAGTGAGCCGGAACCACACGCATCTGTTCCAGCAAATGTAAGGCCCATCGCGCCGCGCATGGCGGCGTGGATGTGCACCCGGATGTCCAATAATCCAGTACCATATACCCTGCTTTTCCGATCACCTACCCGGGAGAAGGAACATGTCATCCACACCCAAGCAAACCCGCGCCAATATCATCCCCTGCCTGCGCTACCGCAATGCGCCGGCCGCCATCGACTGGCTCTGCAGCACTTTCGGTTTTGAAAAACAACTCGTCGTCCCCGGCGAAAACGACACCATCCTCCACGCGCAATTGTCTTTCGGCAACGGCATGGTGATGCTGGGCTCGACGTCGGCCATCGATTCCGAGTACAGCAAGCTGATGAAGCAGCCCGACGAGATCGGCGGCGCGCAAACCCAGACCATCTGCGTCGTCGTGACCGATGCGGATGCCGTCTACGACCGTGCCATCTCGGCGCGCGCGCAGATCGTCATGGACCTCAAGGATGAAGACTACGGCGGGCGCAGTTTTACCTGCCGCGACCTGGAAGGCCACGTCTGGACCTTCGGCACCTACGACCCGTTCGAATAAAAGCCATCGAGGAGCACACCATGTCACGTGCAGTCCACTTTGAAATCCAGGCGTCGAACCCGCAGGCGATGATCGACTTTTACCATGGCCTGTTCGGCTGGACCTTCAACAAATGGGAGGGCGGCGATTACTGGATGGTGCACACCGGGCCGGAAGACCAGCCGGGCATCAACGGCGGCCTGCTGCCGCGCCGCGGCCCGCTGCCCGAGAGCCAGGCCGCGATCAACGCCTTCGTCATCACGGTCGACGTGGAAGATATCGACGCCTCGCTGGCGAAAGCCGCATCGGGCTCGCTGCACGGCGTGGTGTGCGTGCCCAAGATGGCGGTGCCGGGGATCGGCTGGCTGGCCTACGTCAAGGACCCGGACGGGAATATGTTCGGGATGATGCAGGCCGATATCACGGCTGCATGACGGGCACCGGCTCCGACAGCGCCGCCACCAGCGCCTGGTCGGCCACCTGCACCGGGCGGATGCGGATGACGTCCCTGTACAGCGGCGGCATGTGCGCGCAGATCGCCTCCAGCTGCGCGTCGTCCAGCGACGCGCTCACATACTGGAACTGGGACGGGTTATCCGCCGGCAGCGGCCCTTCCATGGTCGAACCGTAGGCGCCCAGGTTCATGAAGCTCTGCGCGCTGGCGTCGGGCCCGCGCGCGAAAACGAACGTGCCCTCCTTCGGATGGGCGAGGTACTGGCGCACCACGGCCTGCGCCTCGGCGTCCAGGCCCTGCATCAGCGTGTAGCGCAGCTGAGCGTACTGGCGCGTGCATTCCATGAACGCCGTGCAGATCGCCGACAGCGCGCGCCGGCCCGGTGAGCACAGCAGCAGGTTGCCGAAGGAGTCGAGCAAGGCCACCGCATCGCCCTCCCCGCCCTGCTGGCGGTCGCGCGCGATGGCCTCACGCAGGTAGGGCGCCAGGCCCGCATCCGGAAGGTAGCGCGCGCAGCGGTACGCCAGCGCATGCGGATACAAGATCTTGAGCTGGCGTACCAGCGGATGGTCGGGTGCCAGCTGCGCGGGGTCCTTCAACTGCTCGCGCGGCGGGTCGCTGTTGAGCAGGACCTGCACCTTGTCGGATGTGGCCTCGAACACCAGCGAGCAAAGCGCTTGCGTCGCTTCGGCGATGGTTTTCCCGATGAAAAACGACTTGGGCACGACGCCGGCGCTCTCGCGCGCGAACGGCGACGCACCTTTCACCGCAGGGTAGAAGAAACTGGCGCCGGCCTGGGCGCGCAGGCCCGCGGGCAGGCACGCAAACGTAAAGCTGGCGTCGTGGTTGATGCCGGCCTTGGCGTCGCGCGCGGCGACGACCACGCTGAAGCCGGCCGACAGGATCGCACCGGTGCACATGGCGCAGGGGTCGAGCGAGGTGACGAGGGTGATTTCTTCGGGCGCAGGCAAAGCGCGCCCTTTGGCGCGTTCGGCAAAATACCAGTCGATCAGCTGACGCTCGCCGTGCGCGGTCGGATCGAAAATCAGGCCGTCGCGCACCACGTTGTTTTGCAGCGACTTGAGCACATTGCCATGCTGGTCGAGCAGCACGCCGCCGACCCCGAACGTTCCCTGGGTCTTGGCGGCGATGGCCTCGTTGGCCGCCAGTGCTACCGCGGCCTGTACATCGATGGTTTTTTTCAAAGCTTACTTCTTCAGGTCCCAGCCGCCGAACGCGTTCGGAAGCTGTCCGGCCGCCGTCGTTTCGAGAATGTCGCCATGCAGGTTGGTCAGCACGATGGGCAGGTCGTTACCACCGAGTTCCAGGATCACCTGGCGGCAGGCGCCGCACGGTGCAATCGGGCCGTCGGTCTGGCCGATGACGGCCAGCGCGGTGAAGTCGCCGGGTTTGTAGCCGTGGGCGAGCGCGCTGAAGAAAGCGGTGCGCTCTGCGCAGTTGCACAAGCCGTAGGAGGCGTTTTCGACGTTACAGCCACGGAAGATGCGGCCGTCCTTGCATTCAAGGGCGGCGCCGACCTGGAAATTGGAGTACGGGGTGTAGGCCAGCAGGCGTGCCGCGGTGGCTTCGGTGATGAGTTTTTCGTATTTCATTGGTGTTCCTTATCCATTCCTATACCCTCAAAACTGTCGTTCCCGCGCCACGGGCCGCCTTGGCGCGGGAACGGCGTTCTATGGACGGATCGTGCGGTAGATGATCGGATTCGCAGCCGGCTTCGTATCGCCAACCTTGTACGCAGCCTGCACCTCGCGCACCGCCTGTTCGGCCGCAGCCTGCGTGCGCGCGTGGACCATCGCCAGCGGCTGGCCAACCGCAATCGCGTCGCCCAACTCCACCAGCCCGGTCAAACCGACCGCAAAGTCGATCGCGTCTTCCGGACGGCGACGTCCGCCACCCAGGCTGACCACCGCCAGGCCAAGGCCACGGCAATCGGTCGCGGTTGCAAAACCTGCCTGCAGCGCAGGTACCGGCACGATGATCGGCGCCTTTTCCAGATACGCGTCCGGACGCTCGACCAGATCGGCCGGGCCGCCCAGTGCCGCCACCATGCGCGAGAAGCGCTCGGCCGCTTCGCCGGAGTCCAGACCCGCCTGCAGCTTGGCGCGCGCTTCGGTTTCGTTGGCGGCCAGTTTGCCCAGCACCAGCATCTCGGCGCACAGCGCCATCGTCACTTCGTGCAGGCGCGCCGGACGCGAACGGCCAGTCAGGTAATCCATCGCCAGGCGCACTTCCAGCGCGTTACCGGCCACGGGACCGAGCGACTCGTTCATCTCGGTCAGCAGTGCCGACGTACGGGTACCCGCGCCGTTACCGACAGCGACGATGCTCTCGGCCAGTTCGACCGATTTGTCGTAGCTCGGCATGAAGGCGCCGGTGCCGACCTTCACGTCCATCACCAGCGCATCGAGCCCGGCCGACAGCTTCTTCGACAAAATCGAACCGGTGATCATCGCCACCGATTCCACCGTCGCGGTGGTGTCGCGAATGCTGTAGAAACGCTTGTCCGACGGCGCCAGTTGCGCGGTCTGGCCGATGATGGCCACACCCACGTCCTTGACGACGGTACGGAACAGTTCCGGATCGGGCACGGTGCAGTAGCCAGGAATGGAATCGAACTTGTCGAGCGTGCCACCGGTGTGGCCCAGGCCACGGCCGGAGATCATCGGCACGAAGCCGCCGCAGGCTGCGATCATCGGTCCGAGCATCAGGGACACCACGTCGCCCACGCCGCCGGTCGAGTGCTTGTCGACCACCGGGCCTGGCAGGTTCAGCGAACGCCATTCCATAACCTGGCCGGAATCGCGCATGGCCAGGGTGAAGGCCACGCGTTCATCCATGTTCATGTCGTTGAAGAAGACGGCCATCGCGAGTGCCGCGATCTGGCCTTCGGTGACGCTGCCGTCGGTGATGCCGCGTACGAAGAACTGGATCTCTTCAGCCGAAAGAGCGCCGCCATCGCGTTTTTTGCGGATGATTTCCTGATTTAAGAACATGTGCTGCCTTTACTTGATGTTGTTTTTCATGGATCGCGGGCTTAAACGCCGTACGGAATCCAGACATTCTTGACCTGGCTCGCGTGCGCCAGCACTGCGCGCCCGCCGGCCTGTTTGGTGTCGTACCAGTCACGCCCTTTGCCGCCGCCCACCCAAGTGCGCTTGAGCGATTCGGCCGACAGGCGTTCGACTTCGGCGCAGCCTTCAGCCGAACCGTCGTGGCGCCACACGGCGTCCACATCCGAGTGCGATGCCAGCGTCCTGGCCAGTTCGTCGGCGCTGCCGGTGATGATGTTCAGCGCGCCGCCTGGCAGGTCCGACGTGTCGAGTACCTGATACAGGTCGGTTGCCGCCAGCGGATAGGCTTCCGACGGCACCGCGATCACGCGGTTACCCAGCGCCAGCGCAGGCGCCACCAGCGAAATGAAGCCGAGCAGCGGCGATTCGTTCGGGCAGATGATGCCGATCACGCCAACCGGCTCGTTCAGGGCCACTGTAATGCCGTGCATCGGCGGCTGGTGCGCCAGGCCGTCGTACTTGTCGGCCCACGCCGCGTAGTAGAACAGGCGCTCGATCGATGCCTGCACTTCTTTTTCAGGGTTCCTGGCGCCGGTCATGGCAGCCAGGCGTGCTGCGAATTCGTCAGCGCGGATCGCCAGGTTCTCGGCGATGTAGTACAGGACCTGTGCACGGTTATGCGACGTCGCCTTGGCCCAGCCGGATGCCTTGTGCGCCGCTTCCACGGCATTGCGGATGTCCTTGCGGCCGCCTTCGCCCACGTCGCCGACGAAGGCGCCGTGGGCGCCGGTGATCGCGCGCGTGTAGGCGCCATCAGGGCGCGCCTGCTTGCCGCCGATGTACATCTTGGCGGTGCGGTCGATGGCGAACGGTCCCGGCGCTTCGGCCGGTTTGGCCTTGCCCTTCGCTTCTACCAGCGGTACTGCCGGACGCGCATCTTCGGACAGCGCCGTCATGTACTCGAACATGCCTTCCTTGCCGCCTTCGCGGCCGAAGCCGGACTCGCGGTAGCCGCCGAAGCCGCACGCGGCGTCGAACTGGTTGGCGGTGTTAATCCACACCACGCCAGCCTTGATCTGCGGGGCCACGTCGAGCGCGAGGCTGATCGATTCGGACCACACGCAGGCAGCCAGGCCGTACACGGTGTTGTTCGCCAGCTGGACCGCTTCAACCGGGGTGCGGAAGCTCATTGCAACCAGCACAGGTCCGAAGATTTCGGTCTGGGCGATGCCGGCCGAGGTGGATGCGCCGGTAATCAGGGTCGGCGGGAACCACGAGCCGGTGGCTGGCAGTTCGCAAACCGGCTGGTAAATGGTGCAGCCTTCGGCGCGGGCCGCTTCGACCAGGCCTTCGATGCGCTGGCGCTGGATCGGATCGACCAGCGCGCCGATGTCGACCGATTTTTCGATGGGCGAGCCGAGACGCAGGTTGTCCATGCGCGCGCGCAGCTTGGCGAGGAAGCGTTCTTCGATCGATTCCTGCACCAGCAGGCGCGAACCGGCGCAGCAGACCTGGCCCTGGTTGAACCAGATCGAATCGACCAGGCCTTCAACGGCGGCGTCCAGATCGGCATCTTCAAACACGATGAACGGCGACTTGCCGCCCAATTCGAGCGAGAGTTTCTTGCCGCTGCCGGCGGTGGCCTTGCGGATGATGCGGCCAACTTCGGTGGAACCGGTGAAGGCCACCTTGTCGATGCCCGCATGGTTGACGATGGCCTCGCCCACGCGGCCGTCGCCGGTGACGATGTTGACCACGCCGGCCGGCACGCCGGCCTGTTGGCAGATCTCTGCGAACAGCAACGCGGACAGCGAGGTAAATTCCGCCGGCTTGAAGACGACCGTGTTACCGGCGGCCAGCGCTGGCGCGATTTTCCAGGCCAGCATCAGCAGCGGGAAATTCCAGGGAACGATCTGGCCCACCACGCCCACGGCGCGGTAGTCGGCAAATTCTTCCGATTGCAGCTGCGCCCAGCCGGCGTGATGGTAGAAGTGGCGCGCGGCCAGCGGCAGGTCGGCGTCGCGCGTTTCGCGGATCGTCTTGCCGTTGTCGAGCGTTTCGATGACCGCGAACAGGCGCGCATGCTTTTGCAGCAGGCGAGCCAGCGCGTACATCACGCGCGCGCGGCCATGGCCGCCCAAGGCCACCCAGCCCGGCTGGGCGCGGCGCGCCGCTTCCACTGCGCGGTCCACGTCGGCGGCACTGGCCTGGCTTACCTGCGCCAGTTCCTTGCCATCGGCCGGATTGGTCGAGGCGAAGGTGTCGGCGGCATCGCTCCAGGCATTATCGATGAACAGTCCGAAACGGCGCTCATGCTGGTCCAGCCATGCTTGCGCTTCTTTGGTGCTCTCGGGTGCAGGGCCGTAGTCCATAGTTTGAAGAATCTCGTTGATTGTTGGCATGACGAATCCGTTGATGTTTATGGTTGCGCGTGGCGATGGTTGGCCGAGTAGTTCCCGGTGACGTAGTGTTCGAGCTGGCGCTCGATGTCGGTCAGCAGGCTCGATGCACCGATGCGGAACAGATGCGGCTCCAGCCACTCGCGTCCCAATTCCTCTTTCATCAGGGTCAGGTACTGCAGCGCGCTCTTGGCGGTCGCTACGCCGCCGGCGGGCTTGAAGCCGACCTGGAAGCCGTACTGCTCATGGTATTCACGGATCGTGCGCACCATCGTCAGGGCCACGGGAATGGTGGCGTTGACGCCTTCCTTGCCGGTCGAGGTCTTGATGAAGTCGGAACCGGCCATCATGCACACCCACGAGGCCTTGGCCACGTTTTCCAGCGTAAGCAGGTCGCCGGTGGCGAGAATGGCTTTGACGTGCGCGTCGCCGCAGGCTTTGCGGTAAGCGACCATTTCGTCGTACAGCGCCTGCCAGTTACCCATCAGGACGTGCTGGCGCGTGATGACGATATCGATTTCGGTAGCGCCGGCGGCGACCGACAACTCAATCTCGCGCACCTTGGTTTCCATGCTGGCCAGGCCAGCCGGGAACGCGGTCGACACGGCGGCGATCGGCAAGCGGCCCTGCAGGATCTTGGCGGCTGGCGTAATCATCTCGTGGTACACGCACACCGCGCCGGTGGTCAGGTTGGACACGCCCAGCGCTTCCATCAGGTCGGTGCGCAGCGGGCGCATGGCCTTCATGCACAGGCGCTCGACGCGGCCCGGCGTGTCGTCGCCGCCGAGAGTGGTCAGGTCGATGCACTGCAGGGCCTTGATCAGCCACGCTGCCTGGTATTCTTTTTTGACGGTGCGGCGATTGGCCAGGCTGGCCGCGCGGCGGTCCGACGCATTGCGGTTCACTTTGATCTGGTTGACCCAGCCGAGGTCGAGGCCAACCGCCTCGTTGCGTTTGAATGCGGGATTGTGAGTCATAGCAGAGCGGTTCCGTTGGAAAGTGGTTTGACGCCGAGGTGCTTGGCCAAGGTGGCGCCGATGTCGGAGAACGTGTTCGAGACCGGCAGCGCGCGCGGGGCGACGCCCGGGCCGAAGAAGATCATCGGGATGTGCTCGCGCGTGTGGTCCGAGCCCGGCCAGCTTGGGTCGCAGCCATGGTCGGCGGTGATGACGACCAGGTCGCCCTCTTTCAGCTTGGCCATGAACTCCGGCAGGCGCGCATCCATTTCATGCAGCGCGTTCGAGTAGCCGGCCACGTCGCGGCGATGGCCGAAGGCCTGGTCGAAGTCGACGAAGTTGACAAAAGTGAGCGACTTGTCGCCGGCTTCGTCGGTCACTTTGAGCAGCGCGTCGAACAGCGCCATGTTGTCCACGCCCTTGACCACGCGCGAGATGCCCTGGGTCGCGAAGATGTCGCTGATCTTGCCAAGGCCGATGACTTCCCCGCCTTCGTTCTTGACGTGGTCGAGCAGGGTCGCGCTGGGGGGCGGGACGGCGTAGTCGTGGCGGTTGCTGGTGCGGCGGTAGTTGCCGTTCTCGCCCAGGAACGGACGCGCGATCACGCGGCCAATGTTATACGGCTTGACCAGTTCAAACGCGGCTTCGCACACGGCGTACAGGCGTTCGAGGCCGAAGTGTTCTTCATGCGCGGCGATCTGCATGACCGAGTCGCCCGAGGTGTAGACGATGATTTTGCCGGTGGTGACATGTTCGTCGCCATGCTTGTTGATGATGTCGGTGCCGGACGCGTGGCAGTTGCCGAGGTAGCCGGCCACGCCGGTCAGTTCCTGCAGCTTGCCGGTCAGTTCGGCCGGGAACGACGGCACGGTGCGCGGGAAGTAGCCCCAGTCGAATTCGACCGGCACGCCGGCGATTTCCCAGTGTCCGCTCTGGGTGTCCTTGCCGGTCGAGCGCTCGCGCGCCGCGCCGTAGGCGCCGGTGAAGCCGTCGCGCTGGTCGAAGCCCTGGGCCCATTCGCCGCTGGCCAGGTGGGCGGCGGCGGCGAGGCCGAGGCGTTCGAGGTTGGGCAGCTGCATCGGCTTGCCCTGTTCGGCAGCCCAGCTGGCGATATGGCCGAAGGTGTTGGCGCCGACGTCGCCGAATTTGTCGGCGTCGGGCGTGGCGCCGAGGCCGAAGGAATCAAGCAGGAGGATAAATGCGCGTGACATGGGATCGCTCGCTTTAGAAAGGTTCAGGTACGGTAAAAAGACCACCGTCGCCCCCGCGCAGGCGGGGGTCCAAGCGGGTTAACAGCATTAACAGCATCGAAGCAGTACGAGCAAATCAGGCAGCGGCGCGCGGCTGTTGCGCAACGCGCTCCAGGAACGCCGGAATCAGTGCAACCAGATCCTTGGCGCCAATCGCCGCGTATTTCAGCGTCTGCTCGTGCGACAGCGGGAACGGCGACATGCCTTCCGCCAGGTTGGTAATCACGGACACGCCAACCACCTTCAAACCGCAATGTCGCGCCGACACCACTTCCGGCACCACCGACATACCCACCACGTCGGCGCCCAGTTTGGCCATCATGCGGATTTCGGCGGCGGTCTCGAAGTTCGGACCCGGGTAGGCGATGAACACACCTTCATGCAGCGTGATGCCCTTGGCGGCGGCGGTTTCCTTGACCACGTTGCGGATATCGCTGTCGTAGGCATTGGCCATGCTGAAAAAGCGCGGGCCGAAACGGTCGTCGTTCGGGCCGACCATCGGCGTGCCAGGCAGCCAGTTGATATGGTCGGTCAGGGCCACCAGGCTGCCCGCATCGACTTCGGTGCGCAGCGAACCGGCGGCATTGGTCACGAACAGCATCTCGCAACCGAGCAGCTTCATGGTGCGCACGGCGCTGGTCATCACGCCCATGCCGTAACCTTCGTAGAAGTGGCCGCGGCCCTTCATGCACACCACGTTCACGCCCGCCAGGGTACCCAATACCAGCTCACCGGCGTGGCCGTGCACGGTGCTGATCGGGAAACCTGGCAGCTCGTCGAAGCCGATCGAGACCGCATCGGTCATCTGCTCGGCCAGCACGCCGAGACCCGAACCGAGGATCATCGCCACGCGCGGCTCGAAACCAGGTTTGCGGGCGCGGATGATATCGGCGGCTTCGAAGGGGGTATTGTTCGACATGAGGATTCCTTATCTGTTCGGGGAGGGCGCTGCCACGCGACGCGGAGGATGCAGGCGGCGTGGAGAATGGGTTCGCTAACTATTATAACTATGCATGATCGGGGATATGTATGGCAAATACCATTTTTCTTCCTCATTTATACGCGTAACATATAAATACACGCTAGAATCGATTGGACCCCGGCCGCCAATCAGGCACACTATAGGAGAGCGAGACACAATCATTGATTGACAGCACTAAGACAATTGTCTACTATCGCAAACAATTGTTTAATGATTGCTCATTGTGACCGAACTCTCCAAAAAAGACCAGTTGTACGAACTGATCCGCGCTAATCCCTTCATCTCGCAGCAGGACTTGGCATCGGTGCTGGGCTTGTCGCGCTCCGCCGTGGCCGGCTACATCGCGGGCCTGATCCGCGACCGGCGCCTGCTCGGGCGCGCCTACGTGCTGCCCGATAACCGGCCGATCGTCTGCCTCGGCGCGGCCAATCTCGATCGCAAACTGCGCTCCCTCGCCACGCTCAAAATGGGCACCTCCAATCCCGCGCGCCAGGACGAATCGTTCGGCGGCGTGGCCCGCAATATCGCCGAGAACCTGGCGCGCCTGTCGGCGCCGGTGGCGCTGATCACGGCCATCGGCGACGATTCGTCCGGCAAGGCGCTGCTGGCGCACGCCGAGGCGACCGGCATCGATACCCGCGCCACCCTGCACCTGACGGGCGTGTGCAGCGGCACCTACACCGCGGTACTCGACGACCACGGCGAAATGATACTCGCGCTGGCCGACATGGCCCTGTACGACGCGCTCACGCCCGCCTTTCTGGCCACGCGCCAGCCGCAGCGCGCGGTCGGCGCCCTGATCGTGGCCGACCTGAACCTGCCGCGCGACACCCTGCGCGCCCTGCTCGACGACGCCGCGCGCGACGCGGTGCCGCTGGTGCTGGTGGCGGTATCGCAGCCCAAGATGGCGAACCTGCCGGACGACCTGCGCGGCCTGCGCCTGCTCATCCTGAACCAGGGCGAGCTCGAAACCCGCATCGGCGCGCGGCTTTTGACCGACGCCGACTTCCTGGCGGCCTGCCGCAGCTTGCAGGCGAAGGGCGCGCAAGACGTCATCGTCACGCGCGGCGCCACCGGTGTGGTCTACACTACTCCCGATGGCATCGCCCAGCTCGACGCGCCGCCGGCGCACATTGTCGACGTCACCGGTGCGGGCGACGCCTTTGCCGCTGCGGTATGCTGGTCCCTGTTCCAGGGCAGCGACGACATGACGCTGGCCTGTCGCCGCGGCCTGCAACTGTCCGCCATGACGCTCGCCAGCGAAGAAACCGTATGCCCTTACCTGACGGCGGAAGTACTCGCCGAGATTCCGAATCCCGACGCCCTTCCCGGCGCCCAGCAGCCGTTCAACGCACTTTACCAGGACTGACCATGCACCAATACCTCTTGTTCTCGCCCGAAGTCGCCGCCGCCCGTTCCGCCGGCAAGCCGATCGTCGCCCTGGAGTCGACCATCATCTCGCACGGCATGCCGTACCCGCAAAACGTCACGATGGCGCAGGAAGTCGAGCACGTGATCCGCGCCGCCGGCGCCGTGCCGGCCACGATCGCCATCATCGAAGGCAAAATCTGCATCGGCCTGGTGGCCGAACAGCTCGAACTGCTGGCCACGTCGCCGGACGCGATGAAAGTATCGCGCCGCGACCTGCCGTACGTGCTCTCGCAAGGCCGCCTTGGCGCCACCACCGTGGCCGCCACCATGATCTGCGCGCAGCTGGCCGGCATCCACGTGTTCGTCACCGGCGGCATCGGCGGCGTGCACCGCGGCGCCGAGACCAGCTTCGACATCTCGGCCGACCTGCAGGAACTGGCCCGCACCAATGTGGCGGTGGTGTGCGCCGGCGTCAAGTCGATCCTCGACATCGGCCTTACGCTCGAATACCTGGAAACCCATGGCGTGCCGGTGATCAGCGTCGGCCAGCCGGCCTTCCCTGCCTTCTTCACCCGCGACAGCGGCTTCAAGGCCGACTTCCAGCTCGATTCGGCGCTCGAGCAGGCGGCCTTCATCCAGACCAAATGGCAGCTCGGCCTCGATGGCGGCATCGTCATCAGCAATCCGGTGCCGGAAGCGTTTGCGATGCCGAAGGAAGAAATCGACAGCATCACCGAACAGGCATTGCAGGAAGCGCGCGACGGCGGCGTGGCGGGCAAGCTGGTCACCCCGTTCCTGCTGGCCCGCATCAAGACGCTGACCGAAGGACGCAGCCTGATGACCAACATCGCGCTGGTCAAGCACAACGCGCAGGTAGGCGCCGAGCTGGCCGTGGCCATGCGTAACCTGCCAGGCCTGCAACCGCTCTAACCCCACCCACATACCCACATGTCCATCGACCTGAAACAGCTCAAGTACTTCCTCGCGGTGGCTGAAGAAAAGAGCTTCAGCCGCGCCGCCGAGCGGCTGCACATTTCGCAGCCGCCTTTGAGCCAGCAGATCATGAAGCTCGAGAGCGAATTGGGCGTGCGCCTGTTCGCGCGCACTACCCGCACCTTCGAGCTGACGGTGGCCGGCAAGGCACTGATGGGGGAAGCGTCGGACCTGCTGGCCAAGATGCGCATGACGATCGACACCATCCGCCAGATCGACCGCGGCGAAGTCGGGCGCCTGCGGGTAGGGATCGTCGGTTCGGCCATGTGGGGACCGATTCCCAGCCTGCTCGAAGAATTCCAGACCAAGTTCCCGCGCGTGACCTGGACCTTGCACGAGTCGGGGCCGAACGTGCAGTACGAGGCGCTGCGCGCCAAGCAGATCGACGTGGGTTTCTGGCGCGAGCCCAAGCTCGATGAAGATGAACTCAAACACGACAACCTGCGCCAGGAACTGTGTTTTCGCGAGAACGTGTGCGTGGCGGTCAACGAGCATCATCCGCTGGCCACGCAGCCGTGGATCGAGCTGACCGACATCGCGGACCAGCCGATGCTCACCCTGGCGCTGGACAAGTCGGCCTTCCCGCGCTACCTGATCCAGTGCTGCGTGAAGGCGGGTTTTCAGCCGGCGATTTTCCAGGAAGCGTCCGAACCGCAAACCTTGCTGGCGATGGTGGGCGCGGGCCTGGGCGTGGCGCTGATGCCGGAAACGACCAGCCGCATCGGCTGGCCGGGCGTGATCTTTTTGCCGATCAAGACCAATCCGCCATCGGCCAATCTGTATATCACCTACACCACGCTCGACGATGCGCCGGTAGTGCGGGCATTCCTGAACATCCTCAATCCAAGCGCCTAGGAAACCGCGCCGCCGGCCGCGCACGCATCGTCGCGCACGGCCAGCGCCACTTCCAGCGCAATCGTCACCCCCCGCACCACGTCGGCCAGCGCCATGCTGGGTGCGCCGGGGTGCGCCGCAGCCTGCCGCGGCAGGTAGGGAATGTGAATGAAGCCTGCCCGTACATCCTGGCCCACCGACTGGTGCATCAGGCTGTAAAAAACGTGATTGCACACGAAAGTGCCCGCCGTCTGCGACACCGACGCCGGCAAGCCGGCCTCGCGCAAACTTGCCACGATGGCCTTGATCGGCAGGGTCGAAAAATACGCCGCAGGTCCACCCTCCACGACCGGCCGGTCCACCAGCTGGCACTGGGCGTTGTCGGGAATCGGCGCGTCGTCGATATTGATGGCGATGCGTTCCACCGACAGGTCCACCCTGCCCCCGGCCTGCCCGACCGCGATCACCACCGAGGGCCGCACCTCGTCGATCGCCGCGCGCAGCACCTCGCCCGCGGCGCCGAACACGCACGGCAGCTGGCGCACTTCAATGCGGTAGCCGCTGCCCTCGTGGCCGGCCAGCGAGCGCACCGCCTCCCATGCCGGATTGATCGTCTCTTTATTGAACGGCTCGAAGCCGGTCAGCAGTACTGTTCTGGTCATTTCTGGTCCATCAAAAAATACAGCAGGAAGATATTCGCCACCAGCAGCGGCAACGCGGTCGGTATCTGCGCCTTGATCACCGCGTGCTTGTCGGGCAGTTCGAGCAGCACCACCGGCACCACGTTGAAGTTGGCGGCCATGGGCGTCATCAGGGTGCCGCAGTAGGCGCTGAACATGCCGATGGCGGCCATCACCGCCGGGTTGGCGCCGTACTGGCCGATCAGGATGGGAATGCCGACGCCGCCGGCCATTACGGGGAAGGCAGCGAAGCCGTTACCCATGATGATCGTGAACAGCGCCATGCCGACGCAGAACACCACCACCGCCACGAAACGCGAATCCATGTTGATGTACGAGGTGGTGATGTGCGCGACCGCCTTGCCGACGCCCGCTTCGGCGAACAGCAGCCCGAGCACGGCCAGCATGTGCGGCAGCACCACCGCCCAGCCGACCGCGTCGACCAGGCGGCGCCATTCGCGCATGCCCTGCGCCGGCGTGGAGCGCGTCAGCCAGCAAGCCGCGCCGACCGCCAGCACCGAAGCGCAACCGAGGCTGACCAGCGTCAGGTGCTTCGTTTCGAGCAGCAGCAGGCCGCCGATGTGAACGTCCTTGAGCAGGGTCGAGCCGATCATGGTCACCACCGGGATGATCAATGCGGGAATGAACAGCAGGTGGCCGAGGCGGCGCGCGCTGGAGCTCTTTTCCTCGGGCGTGCGCACGCCGTATTTACCCAGGGTGACGCCGCCGCAGCCGGCGATCAGGGCCATCACGATCATGATCACGCCGACAATCGCCGCCGGCAGCCGTTCGCCAACGAGATAGACGGCGGCGTACAGGGCCCAGAACAGGGCGCTCGAATAGCGGCGCGGATTATCCTTGTCGCGCAGGGACATGACGGCGGATGCTGCCAGCATGGCGCCGAGCGCCAGATAGAAGTAGTCGAGCAGGATGATCATTTGCCGGCTCCGTCGCGCGCGATCTCGGCATCGAAGCGGTGCAGGCGCCACGCGTGAATGATAAAGGCGGTGATCGCGGTGGGAATGCCCCACATTGCCATGTGCAGCGGATTGACCGGAATGCCTTCGGCCGCGAGGATGGTTTGCATCAGGACGATGGCGCCGAAGGCGACGAAGACGTCTTCACCGAAGAACAGGCCGATGTTGTCGGTGGCGGCCGACATGGCGCGGATGCGGTAGCGCAGTTTGTCGCTGATGGTGCCGTTGCGCGTTTCGGCGGCCGCTTCGGCCATGGGCGCGACCAGCGGACGCACCATCGACGGGTGGCCGCCAAGGCTGGTCAGGCCGAAGGCGGCCGACACTTCGCGCACGAACAGGTAGACGATCAGCAGGCGGCCGGTGGTGGCCGATTTGATTTTTGCGATGCTCGCTTGCGCGTGTTCCTTGAGGCCGAAGCGTTCGAGCAGGCCGATGGCGGCCAGCGGCAGCAGCAGGATCATCGGCAGGTTGCGGGTTTTGATGAAGGCGGTGCCGAGCGAGGCGAGCAGCGCTTCGACCGGCATCGACACGGCCAGGCCGGTGGCGCCGCAGGCGGCGACGACGACCAGCACGGGATGCACGCGCAGCACGAAGCCGACGATGATGACGGCGACGCCGACGAGCGGCCAAAGGTTCACTGCTGATTGCATGGATTCTCCGGATGACCCGCCGTTCCCGCGCCAAGGCGGCACTCGGCGGGAACGACGGCGGTGGGGGTAGCGGCCTGAATGCAGGACGGGGAATCTTACCCGATACCGGTGCCGCGCCCTACTCTTCTTCGCTATCCTATCCCGTGATGCGAATCGCCACGAAATTGCGCTTGGTCCGCGATCATGGATAAAGTGGTTTCATGGTCTTCCAAAAAAAAGAACCCCGCACATCTTGCGACGTGCGGGGCCCGGTGCGGGAACGGCGACGCTAGTTAGAACGTCGCCTTGAGCTGCACGCCAAAGCTGCGCGGCTCGTTGACCATGCCGGTCAGGTTGTCGAAGTCGATCGCGCCGACCGACTGCACTTTGTCGGTGATGTTGCGCGCGAAGGCTGCCACTTCGTAGTTATCCCACTTGTAGCCCATGCGCAGACCGCCTTCGACCAGCGACTTGGCTTTGTATTCCTTGGCTTCGTACAGGAACATATTGTAGGTGCTGCGATACGCCCAGTCGGTGTACGCAAAGAACTCGCCATCGGCCACCGGCACGCTGTAACGCAGCGTGAAGTTACCCTGCCACTTAGGTGCGCGCGGCAGCGGGTTGCCGTTCAGTTTTTGCGTGTACGCGAAAGGACCCGCCACGCCGGTTGGCGTGCAGCCGTTCACACCCTTGGTATTTGGCTCGTTGCCGCAGGTCTGGACGAACAGCTTGGAATCCTTGATCTCGGTGTCGTTGAAGCTGCCGCCCAGGGTCATGCGCAATGCGTCCGACAGGTTGGCCTGGAAGTCCAGTTCCACGCCCTGGCCGGTCACGCGGTCGGCGTTGATCAACTGGTTCATGTTGATCTGGCCCGAACCGGCGGTCAGCTGCTTGTCCTTGACGCGGTACTGGAACACGCTGGCCGACAGGCGCGCGCGGCGGTTGAACAGGTCCTGCTTGATACCGGCTTCGTACGACAGCGCCTTTTCAGCTTCGGCGAACGACGGACGATCGGCCAGGCCGTTCAGACGACCCTGCATGCTCGGTGCGCGGTAACCGGTGGCCACGCGCGCGAACAGGTTGCTGTCGGCGCTGAGCGCGTAGGTACCGGACATATCCCAGCTCACGTTGGTCGACTCGTTGCTGATCCCGAAAGGACCGGCGGTGGTCAACTCGACGCGCCTGGCGGCGAAGTTCTTCTTGTCGTTGGTGTAGCGCAGGCCGCCGCGCAGCTTGAACTTGTCGGACACGGTGTAGTTCAGCGAACCGAAGGCGGCCCACGATTTGGTGTCCTGGTACTGGGTCGCGAAGAACGGATTCTGCGGATTGCCCGGCGCCAGCGAGTCGAAGCTGATGCTGTCGATCTGGATGTCTTCGTTAAAGTAGAACAGGCCGGCGATCCACTGCAGCGGACCGGTATTGACCGACTCCGCGCGGAACTCCTGGGTGAACTGGCGGTGCTTCGGCAGCACATCCGCCGTTTCGACCACGAACGGAATGAACGCGGCCTGGTTGGCGTAGCTCGGGCCCATCGGCTGCGCGTACACCGCGCCATAGCCGCCATCGACGTCGGCGCGGCTGTAGAAGTCGGCCGATTCGTAACCCGTGATCGAGTGCAGCGTGACGCCGGAGAGGTCCAGGCGCAGGCGCATGCTGGCGCCTTCGGTCGAGAGGCGCTGTTCGTTCACGCCGTCGCTGTCGTAGCGGCCGTACTGGAAGCCGTCGACCAGTTCATTGCTGCCTTTTTTAAGGATATTGGCGCGGAACAGGGTAGCGCTGCCATCCATGTCGCGCGCGTGCACGTTGAACAGGGCGCTGAAGTTGGTGGTCGGCTTGACCAGCACTTGCAGGCGCAGTGCATCGTCGTGGTAACCCTCGAAATCCTTGGTGCCGTTGCCCGGACGGTTGTTATGTACGCGGTCGCCACGGTTCTGCGACTGCGCCGATACGCGCGCGGCGACAGTGTCGCTGATCGGCAGGTTGACCGCGCCTTCGAAGTTCTTGGAGCGGTAGTTGCCGATGCCGACCGTGGCGTAGCCGTCGGTCTTGCCGATCTGCGGCTTGGCCGAGTCGAACTTGATCACGCCGGCCGGGGAGTTACGGCCGAACAGCGTGCCCTGTGGCCCGCGCAGCACTTCGACCTGGTCGACGTCAAAGACCGGGAAGCCTTTGAGCATCGGGCTTTCCTGCACGATGTCGTCGACCACCAGGCCAACCGGCTGCGATGCGTTCAGATCGAAATCGGTATTGCCCTGGCCGCGGATGTAAAAGCGCGGGAACGAACGGCCGTAGTCGGATTCGACGTTCAGGCTGGGCGAACGGCCCGACAGGAAGCGGATATCCTGGCCGCCGGCGGTGAGCACGTCGAGTTTTTCACCCTTGAGCGTGGTGATCGCCATCGGCACGTCCTTGATGTTCTCGGAACGGCGCTGCGCGGTCACGATGACGGTTTCCAGCTGGCCGGCTTGCGGCTTGGCTTCTTCGGCTGGCTTGTCCTGGGCCATCGCGACGTGCAGCGGAAAGGCGCTGGCAACGGCCAGGGCGATCAGCGAACGGGTGGCGAACTGCTTGCTTTTTATTGTCATTTAAGTAATTCCTAAGGTCGATTAACCATCTCATGAATCCTGCGTTCCGGTTCGCATCCGCTCCGGCGACGTGCGCCGCCCGCACGCCTTGCAGCGCACAAAACAGCCTTCATCACCCCGCTGTGACTACGCTTCCGTCTGTATCTTGATAGTGCCTGGGCATCCTAGCATGAAAAGAATTGACTCGAAATCATGGGAATTACGTTTTCATTTATATTTCGATCATATAAATGACGAAGCAAAATCGTATTTGCCATACATATTAACGGTGATGCATAGTTCTAAAGCTGTACCTGTGCCATATGGCGCGGCGCAATATTCCCTAGCCTTACGCACTCCCGGGCGTAGCGAACATGGCGACGACACGGCCCACCTTGCACCGGGCCTGGACGAGCAAAGTTCAACACGTAAAGACGCGTGATTTTCGCCACATGAGTTGTTGCAACAATACGACATAGCCCGCCAGGAAAGTTGCCATGAACCAAATTAGTGCATCCGCCAGCCGCCTCAAGGCCGTAGCCGGCCTGGGCCAGCAAATCTGGCTCGATAACCTCAGCCGCGAGCTGCTCGCCTCGGGCGAGCTGGCGCGCTGGATCGCCGACGACGGCATCCAGGGCGTGACCTCGAATCCATCCATCTTCTATAACGCGATCCGCAACGACGCCGCCTATCAGGCCGCGCTGCCGGCGTTGCGCCTGGCCCACCTTGACCCGGAAGCGCGCTTCGAAGCGCTGGTGCTGCCCGACGTGCAGGCCGCGTGCGACCTGTTCGCGCCCCTGTACGCCGACAGCGACGGCCATGCGGGGTTTGTCAGCTTCGAGGTCGCGCCACGCCTGGCGCACGATGCCGCCGGCACCGTGGCCGAGGCGCGCCGCCTGTGGGCCGCGATCGACCGGCCCAATGCGATGATCAAGATTCCGGCTACCGATGCGGGCATCGCCGCAGTCGAAGAAGTGATCTACGCCGGCATCAACGTCAACGTCACCCTCATTTTCAGCGCCACCCAGCTGGCCGCCGTGCGCGCGGCGCACCGCCGTGGCCTGGCGCGCCGCCTGGAAGCGATGCTGTCGGTGCAGCGCATCGCCAGCGTGGCCAGCGTCTTTATCAGCCGCGTCGATGCCGCCGTCGACGCGCTGCTGCCGCCGGCAGCCAGCGCCCTGCGCGGCAAGGCGGCCATCGCCGCCGCACGCGTGGCCTACCACGAGTTCCAGAACGACAGCGGCTTTGCCATCTTCACCGCCTTCGGCGCCACCCCGCAATGGCTGCTGTGGGCCAGCACCGGCGTAAAAAATCCGGCCATGCGCGACGTCACCTACGTGGAAGAACTGATCGGCGAAGCGACCGTGAACACCGTGCCCGATGCGACCCTGGCCGCCTTCCGCGACCATGGCGAAGCGCGCCTGTCGCTGGTCGATGACGTGGACGGCGCGCGCGCCGTATTGACGCAGCTGGGCCGGCACGGCATCGGACTCGATACAATTGGTAACGACCTCTTGCGCTCCGGCCTGACACAATTCGAGCAAGCACACGCCAATTTGCTGGCTTTGCTTGCTTAGTGTCGTTAAGCTTACGCATTCCTTTCGCCCCATCGCAGCCGGTGTGCCGGGTACAATATCGCTTTCCAGGAGTGAACTCATGAAATTTAAGCAACTTAGTATCACGATCGCGGCGCTGTGCGTCGCGGCGAGCGCCACGGCTGCCGACCCAAAACTGGGCATCGTGTACGACGCCGGCGGCAAGTTCGACAAGTCGTTCAACCAGTCCGCGTTTGAAGGCGCCGAGCGCTTCAAAAAAGAGACCAACATCAAATACATCGAGGTGCAGGCCAGCAGCGATACCCAGGCCGAGCAAGTGCTGCGCGGCCTGGCGCGCAAGAAGCTGGACCTGATCGCCGCCGTCGGTTTCTCGCAGACCCAGGCCGTGCAGAAGGTCGCGCAGGAATTCCCCAACGTGCGTTTCGTGCTGATCGACGCTGTCGCCAAGGGTAACAACGTCAACTCGATCCTGTTCAAGGAAGAAGAAGGCTCGTACCTGGTCGGCGTGGCCGCCGCCATCGCATCGAAGTCGAAGAAAATCGGTTTTGTCGGCGGCATGGACATTCCGCTGATCCGCACCTTCGCCTGCGGCTACGCCCAGGGCGCGAAAGCGACCAATCCCAAAATCGAGACCTTGCAGAACATGGTCGGCACCACCAGCGCGGCCTGGAACGACCCGGCCAAGGGCGGTGAGCTGGCGCGCGCGCAGTTCGACCGCGGCGTGGACGTGGTGTTCGCCGTTGCCGGCGGCAGCGGCATGGGCACCCTGCAGACAGCCAAGGAAAAAGGCAAGCTGGCCATCGGCGTCGACTCGAACCAGAACTACCTCCATCCGGGCACCATGCTGACCTCCATGGTCAAGCGGGTCGACCTGGCCATCTACGACTCGTTCATGCAGATGAAGAACGGCAGCTGGAAAGCCGGCGTCACCTACCGGGGCCTGAAAGAAGGCGGCGTCGATTGGGCGCTGGACAAGGATAACCGCGCGGTCGTCACGCCGGAGATCGAAAAAAAGGTCAACGAAGCCAAGGCCAATATCATCAGCGGCAAGGTCAAAGTGGTCGACTACCGCGTTGGCAGCAGCTGCCCGGTCTAGATTCTCCCCGCACTCCAGAAAAGCGCGCCGCGCCGGTTTTGATCGGCCCGGCGCGCTTTTGAACTCATTTACCTTTACTACTCACCACTGACCGCTATGCAGCCAGCTGTAGAATTTCGCAATATCTGCAAAGCCTTCGGGGCCGTGCAGGCGAACGCCGACGTCAGCTTCTCCATCGCCAAGGGCTCGATCCATGGCGTGATCGGCGAAAACGGCGCCGGCAAGTCGACCCTCATGAGCATCCTGTACGGCTACTACAATGCCGACAGCGGTGCGCTGCTGATCGACGGCCAGGCGCAGGACATCCGCACCAGCCAACAGGCGATCGCCCTCGGTATCGGCATGGTGCACCAGCACTTCATGCTGGTCGAGAATTTCACGGTGCTCGACAACGTCATGCTGGGCACCGAAGGCGGCTTCAAGCTCGCCTCGCACCGCGCCGCGACGGAAGCGAAGCTGCGCGAGATCTGCACGCGCTACCGGCTCGATGTCGACCCGCTGGCCAAGATCGAAGACCTGTCGGTCGGCGCGCAGCAGCGCGTCGAGATCCTCAAGCAGATCTACCGCAGCGCCAACATCCTGATCCTGGACGAGCCGACCGCCGTGCTGACGGCGCAGGAAACCGCGTCGCTGTTCGAAATCCTGCGGTTGTTCAAGGAACAGGGCAAGACCATCGTTTTGATCACCCACAAGCTGGGCGAAATCATGGAGATCACCGACCAGGTGACCGTGATGCGCGCCGGGCGCGTGGCGGGCGCGGTGCAGACCGCGACGACGTCGAAGGAAGAACTGGCCAACATGATGGTGGGCCGCCCGATCCAGGGCGAACTGCCGCGCGCACCGTACAACCCCGGCCCCGCCGTGCTGGAAGTGGCCGGCCTGCAGTTGCAGGACGCCGCGGGCGTGCGCCTGCTGGCCGACATCGACTTCACCTTGCGCGCGGGCGAAATCGTGGCGATTGCCGGCGTGTCGGGCAACGGCCAGAGCGAATTGTTGCAAATCCTGTCGGGCATGCGCCTGCCGAGCGGCGGCAAGGTCGCCTTCCTCGGCACCGAACTGCCCTACGCCAAGCGCTCGGACGCCGACGGCTTGCCGGCCACGTTCCGCAAGCTGGGCATCGGCCACGTGCCGGAAGACCGCCTGCGCGACGGCGTGATCAAGGATTTTTCGGTCATGCAGAACACCGTGTTCGGCTACCAGGACCGGGTCTGCAACCGCTGGGGCCTGTTCGACTTCAAGGCCATCGCGGCGCGCTGCGGCGGCCTGCTCAAGGCTTTCGACGTGCGTCCGGCCAATCCGGAGCTGCGTATCGGCCTGCTCTCGGGCGGCAACCAGCAAAAAGTGGTGATCGCGCGCGAAGTGTCGGCCAAACCGAAGCTGATGCTGGTCGGCCAGCCGACCCGCGGGGTCGACATCGGCACCATCGAAAGCATCCACACGCAGCTGCTCAAGATGCGCGACGAAGGCGTGGCGATCCTGCTGGTGTCGGTGGAACTGGAAGAAGTGCGGGCGCTGGCCGACCGCATCATCGTCATGTCCGGCGGACGCATTACCGGAGAACTCAAGATTGAAGATTTCGACACAACCCGCATCGGGCTGCTGATGGGCGGGATGCACAAAACATGAAAACGACCGAACTCCCACGCTGGGCAAGCGCGTTTGTCCTGCCTGTACTGAACCTGCTCTCGGCCCTGCTGGTGGCCGCGCTGGTGATCCATCTGCTGGGCGAAAGCCCGACCGAGTCGCTGCGCATCCTGATCGACAGCGCCGTGATCAATCCCGAGGGGTTGAGCTACACGCTGTTCTACGCCAGTACCTTCATCTTTACCGGCCTGTCGGTATCGATCGCCATGAAGGCCGGGCTGTTCAACATCGGCAGCGAAGGCCAGATGTACGTCGGCGGCCTGGGGCTGACCGTGGTCATGCTCACGCTCGACCACTCGCTGCCTGCCTGGCTGCTGATTCCGGCCGCGATGCTGGGCAGCGCGGTATTCGGCGCGGCCTGGGCATGGCTGCCCGGCTACCTGCAGGCCAAGCGCGGCAGCCACGTGGTGGTGACGACGATCATGTTCAACTTCATCGCCGCCAGCCTGATGAACTTCATCATCGTCAAGTACCTGATCCCGGAAGGCCAGCAAAACCCGGCCAGCCGCGTGTTCTCGGAAGCAGGCGCCATGCCGCGCCTGAACGAATGGTTCCCGATCCTGGGCGACACGCCGCTCAACGTCAGCTTCCTGATTGCGATTGCCGCCCTGGCCATCTACGGCGTGATGGTGTGGCGTTCCTCGTGGGGCTACAAGCTGCGCGCCACCGGTCTGAATCAAAGCGCGGCCCATTATGCGGGCGTGTCGATCAGCCGCATGATCATCGTGGCGATGCTCATTTCGGGCGCGCTGGCGGGTCTGGGCGCGGTCAATTCGATCATGGGCTCGACCCACTACCTGAGCCTGAACTTCCCGGCCGGCGCGGGCTTTATCGGCATCGCGATTGCGCTGATGGGGCGCCAGCACCCGGTCGGTATTTTCCTGTCGAGCGTCCTGTTCGGCGCACTGATCCAGGGCGGTTTCGACCTGTCGCTGGAAAAACCGAACATCCCGCAGGAGACCTTCATTTTCATCCAGGGGCTGATCATTTTGTTCTGCGGCGCGATGGAAAATCTGTATGCGCCCGCTGTCCTGAAGCTGCTTAACATTCGCAAAGGATAAGCCATGTTTGAAGACCTCCATTTGTCGAGCATTGTCGTCTCCACGATCCGCAATGCGCCCGTTCTGATTTTTGCCGCCATGGCCGGCCTGTTCGCCGAACGCAGCGGCGTGGTCGATATCGCGTTAGAGGGCAAAATCCTCGCCAGCGCGTTCGTCTCGGCCGCTGTCGCCTTCACCACGCAGAACGCCTGGTACGGCGTGGCCGCCGGCGTGGCCGTATCGGCCGCACTGGCGCTGCTGCAGGGTTACGTCAGCATCACCCAGAAGGGCAACCAGCTGGTGGGCGGCATTGCGATCAACATCGCCATGAGCGGCCTGACCTTCGTGCTGGCCCAGTTCTTCTACCAGCAGGGCGGCCGTACGCCGGACCTGGGCCAGGCGCGCCTGTTCGACATCGTTTTGCCGGGTACCGAAGCGCTGGCGGGCATTCCCTTTATCGGCTGGTTCTATGGGCACGTGATCGGCGGCCATTCGGCGCTGGTGTACCTGGCGTTCGCGCTGATCCCGCTGGTGCATTGGGTGATTTACCACAGCCGCTTCGGCCTGCGCCTGCGCGCCTGTGGCGAGAACCCGCACGCGGCCGATGCGGCCGGCATCAGTGTCGCCACCACGCGCTACATGGCGATGCTGGTGGCAGGTATCCTGTGCTCGTTCTCGGGTGCTTACCTGGCAATCGTGCAGAGTGGCTTCTTCCTGCGCGACATGTCGGCCGGGGCAGGCTATCTGGCGCTGACCGCGCTGGTGTTCGGTAACTGGCGGCCGATGTACACGGCGCTCGGCTGCATGATGTTCGGCTTCTTCAGCGCCGTGCAGATCCAGATCGAAGGCGTCGACCTGCCGGGCATCGGGCGCATTCCAGGCTCGCTGATCCAGATGGTGCCGTACGTGGTGACCGTGATCGTGCTGGCCGGTCTGATGGCCAAATCGGTGGCGCCGAAAGCGATCGGCAAGCCCTTCGTCAAGTCGCGTTAAACCCGCGATGGCGAAGCGCGGCCTGATCGCCTTCGCCTGTCTGCTTTTGCCGGGATTGGGCGCGCTGTTCGGCGCCGGCGAATATCTCAGTGCTCCCGCGCGGCGCCAGATCGGTGCCGCGCCGCCCGACTTCCCCGCCTCCTCCGTGACGATTTCTACCGCCGCCGGCCCGCTCCAGGGCTGGATGGCGCGTGGCACCTCGGGCGCTGGTGCGGTCCTGCTGCTGCACGGCGTGCGCGGCAACCGCCTGCATATGCTGGGGCGCGCGCGATTTCTGTCGCGACTGGGGTATGGCGTGCTGCTGATCGACCAGCAGGCGCACGGCGAAAGCGCCGGTGCGCGCATCAGCTTTGGCGTGCGCGAGGCCGACGGCGTGCGCGCCGCGCTGGCTTACCTCAAGCGCGAACAGCCCGGTGAACGGATCGGCGTGATTGGCGTGTCGCTCGGCGCCGCTGCCGTGGTGCTGTCGAAACCCGGACGTGGAATCGATGCGCTGGTGATCGAGGCGATGTATCCGACCATTGAAGAAGCCATCGAGAATCGCCTGCGCCTGCATCTGGGACGCGCGGGCGCCGGCCTGGCGCCGCTGTTGCTATGGCAGGTGCCGCTGCGGCTGGACCTGACTTTGGATCAGCTACGGCCGATTGATGCGGTAAGCGCGCTGGCCTGCCCTACCCTCGTCGTGGGCGGCGAGAAAGATCATCACACCAGCGAGCTTGAGTCGCGCCGGATTTACGCCGCCGTGCCCGAACCGAAGCAGCTTTGGATCGTGCCCGGAGCAGCGCATACCGACTTTCATGGCGTCGCGATGAGGGAGTACGAATCGCGCATCGGCCAGTTCATGGCGCTGCACCTCAGAGGCATCAAATAGCTCAGCCACGCTGTACCAGCGCTGGCGATGCTACTTCATGGGTACGAAAAAACATTTTCCAGTACCAAACCAAGGCGATCATACAGAACGGCAGTAGCGCTAGTTCTGGCAGCCAATAGCCGATTGAATCAATCTGCGATTTTTCGGCGACTAAAGATATGCCGTACCCTCGCCCAATAAAAAAAATGATCGCGTTGTAGGCACCGTGAACGAAGATGGGAGCATATAACGAAGCGAACCGCACAGCTAAAATTGCATAAATAATTCCGTGAACAAAACTACCCAGAAAACTTTGGTCAATATGAAAAGCGCCGAACAAAATCGATGAGACAAGGATAGCGTAGCTTAATTGGCATTTTTCGCGCAAACGTCGCAGTATAAAACCGCGAAAAATAATTTCCTCAATAATCGGACCGATGACCACAATTGTCATGGCTTCGAGAACTAGCCAACTGCGCAACCATTTCGCCTCCTCAAATGCCGAAGCCGAAGCAAGGTTCCAATGCCGGTAGGCCCATTCAACATTTATCTGCGCGCTAAAAAGAACAAGCAACGCCCAGCATCCAATGCCAGACAATACAGTTGCCAGGATCACGATCGCCAGCTCAATAAAGGCTGTACGTGATATTTCGTTTCCCATCATTTTTGGAAAAGTAAGATTTTCTCTACTTAACAAATTTTTGCTTACAATAATCATTGTTATCACAATGCCGACCCACTGCAAGTATATGAAATTAGTTATTCCACTTCCGATGTAAACACAAGCCTCGTGCCATGCAGTAGTCACAACCATCCATACGATAAGAATCTCGTATACCTTAACAGGAGCCGCGTGTGAAACCGCAGGCACAACTGAAGTTTCTATTTTCAGCATCTCCCCCCCAAAGCAAACTCTTAACGTTTTTAAGAGTGGCGAAGCGCAGTTCCAGCCAGCTCCACCACCCAGTTTTTAATCGCGGATACGCCTATCCGCTATTTTTACTCGTGAATCATGTCGTAGAACCAACGTCCCAAACTTCCACCCCAACTCTGTAGCTGATTAAAACCTGAGGAAATTGCGTTGGCGAAGTCGGCCGGACTACCAGTACAGCCGACCTCTTTTGTGGAGACTGAGCAAGAGAGTTCACCACCACCGATTGCATTGAGAATAGAAACATTATCGATTACTTGCATAACAATTCCTCATTAGTTATCAATCTCGCCGGATTGCGAGATCGATTTCATGCCACTAAAAAAGACTAGAAAATCTGTCAACAAACTGATTAATAAACGCTGCTTGAAAATTTCATGTGTTGATGCTGACTCGCCATCACAAAAATTTTCAATCGATTTGCATATTTATATTTTCACATGGTTTCGCAAGTCGCCATTGTCACAAAACAATCAAGTCCCAACCGTGTTTCAACGAACTTGAGGGGTCGAGCTATGGTTACTCAACTCAACAGCTTTACCCGCTTTCAGACCAACAACCCGATCCGCCGAATTAATCGTTTCCGGCCGATGCGCCACCATGATGCGCGTCAGCGCCATTTCGCTCAACGCCGCATTCACAAGCTGTTCGTTTTGAATATCAAGATGGCTGGTCGCTTCATCCAATGTCAGCACTTTGGGAGATTTGTAAAGCGCCCGGGCCAGTAAAATACGCTGTTTCTGCCCGCCCGACAAACTGCTGCCCATATCGCCCACCAAGGTTTGATACCCCATCGGCATTGCGACAATTTCGTCATGCACCGCCGCCAGCCGCGCGCACCTCTCCACATCGGCATACGCGCATTTGCTGTCGAAGAAACTGATGTTGTCGATGATTGAACCTGCCAGCAGCACGTCATCCTGCATTACCGTACCGACCAGTTGCCGATACGCCTGCAGACCAAGCTGCTGAATCGGAATTCCATCGATCATCACCTCCCCTTCGGTGGGCGCGAGTAAGCCGAGAAGGATCTTGCACATCGTGGTCTTGCCGCATCCGCTTGGACCGACCAACGCGACGCTCTGCCCCGCCGGTATGTGCAGATTCACGCCGTCCAGAATCCACGGCTCACCGTCTGCATAGCGAAACTTCACGTCGCGCAAGGTGATGCTGGGAGTAATCCGACTTAAATCGCTTTCCCACATGCTCGTGGGCTCCGCCGGCTCCAGAACGATATCGGACAGCCGCTCTGCATGCAGCCCGAGCATCTTCAGGCTGATCAGCATGTCCACGAGGCTGACCATGCGGCCGGCGAATGTCGCCGCGTAACTGATGAATGCCATCAGCATTCCCACCGTCAGCGCGTTTCGCAGCACCAGCCCCGCACCGATGTAGAATACGATCAGACCTTGCAAGCCGATGATCGTACTGTTCGCCGCCTTGATCAGGATGGTGAGTTTTTCGGTCCTGGCATCGCGGTTGACGACATCCTGCTTGAGGTTTTGCCAGCGCGCCTTGCGCTCGGCATCCCGTCCGAACAATTTGAGGGGAACGATGGCCCGCACGGTTTCCACGAAATGCGTATTTTCCTTTGCGGCGAGGATCAGGCGTTCCTGCGATGCGATTCTGAGCGGCTGGTAAAAAATCCACCGCAATGCCGCATACAACGCGACGCTGATGGCGACGATCAGCGTGAGCTCCGCGCTGTACATCAACATCATCCCCAACGCCAGCAGCGCCATCAAACCATCCAGCACGCTTTCCACAAAGACGCTGGTCAATGTCTGCTGGATCGCGGTAATGCTGCCGAAACGGGACAGCACGTCACCCAGGTGACGTTTTTCAAAAAACACCGTGGGCAGGCTGATCAGATGGGAAAACACACGGGCCGACCATTGCAGGCCAACGTCGATACTCCATCTCATCAACACCATGCTGCGCGCAATACCGATCAGCGTTTGCGTCACCAGCAGGAGAGCAAAGCCGATCACCAATATCTGCAGCAACTGGTGATCGCCGCTGACGATCACCTCATCGATCACGTATTGATTGAACAGCGGCGAAACAAGCGCAAACACTTCCAGCGCAAGTGCCAGCGCAAACACCTGCAATAACGCCCGGCGCAATCCGACAACCGGTCCGGTCAGCTGTTTGATCGACATCCTCCGGGTGGCGTCCTTCTGCTCGAATTCCGCCGTCGGCATCAGTTCCAGTGCGACGCCGGTAAAATGGTCCGACACCTCGGCCATCGTGAGGAGTCGTTCACCGACAGCCGGATCGAGGATAACGACGGTCGTGGCGCCGCGCAAGCTGCGCTTGATTTTCTTCAGGACGACGAAGTGATTCAGATTCCAATGCAATATGCACGGGCACTTCAAGGCGCCCAACTCGTCCAGCGCCAGTCTTAGCGGCCGCGACCCAAGATGCATCGAGCCCGCGTGACGCATCAATTGAGCCAGGCTCGCGCCCTTGAGACTGATCGAAAAGCGCCGGCGTAAATCCGCAAGGTCCATATGACTGCCGAAATGGCTGGCCACCATGGCAAGGCAAGCCAGGCCGCATTCGCTCGACTCGGTCTGTAGAATGGCTTTCATCTCCGGCTCCCTCAGATTGATTTAACGCTGCGCAGCCGCCAGCAAAGGCGCGGCGATCCATTCCCAGATGCGGCGCCGGTCTTGCACGATGTCCGCTTCCAGCGTCATGCCGGCCCGCAGCGGTTGCGCCACGCCGTAGACATCGACGCTCTGGCGCGACAACTGCACCCGGATTCGGAACAAGGCCTCGCTGCTGTTCCCGCCCGGGGCGCTTTGCTGGGCATGACTGAGAATCGTGCTGGCCAGATGAGGGGGAAGATCATTGGGCGCAAACGGCGCCTTGCTGATATCGACAATGCGCCCGTGATGCAGGCCGAATTTCTGATAGGGATAGGCCTGGTAACGTATCAAGACCGTCTGCCCGGCGGCGACAAAACCCATCATCCGGCTGGGCGCATACAACTGGACCTCGAATGGTTCACCGTGCTCCTTTCCGTTCGCCTGAGGTATCAGCAGCGCCAGGGATTGAGCGGCAGCGACCGCTTGCCCGGAGCGGTAAGTAATCGTCGCCACCACCCCTGCCTGCGGTGCGAGTATCAGACTGGTTTTCCGACTGTGATTTTCGGCGATTTCCTTGTCGATGCTGGCCTCCGAGCGCTGCAACTGGCTCATCGTGTTGTCCAGCTCGCTCACACTGGCGGTGCGTTCCGCGGCCAGGTTCAGCCGGCTGGCTTGCAGCTGCAGCTTTGCTCTGGTGAGCGTGCTCACCCGTGAGCCAAGATCGATCAGCTCCTCTTGCTTTTGCTGCGTCTGTGCCGCGGAGACGAACCCGCTTCCCTGCAAGGTTTCGTACTTGGCAAGGCTCGACTTGGCGAGTTCGAGGCGCCGCTGCGCCAACGCGATTTCCTGCTCCAACTCAAGCGTCTCCGCATTGACGTTCAACAAACGTTCATCGATTGCGCTTGTCTTATCGCGATGCTGAGCCATCCGGGTGCGGCGCTCGGACGCCAGCGTGTTTTTCTGGATCGTTAACTGTTGAGCCACCAGCATGGAAATTTCGCCACTGCTTCCCTGGCGTTCGGTCGATACCTCGAATAGCGGTTGCCCGGCGGTAACAGCTTGACCTTCGGTCACGAAACTGCGGGTCAGAATTCCCGGGGTCATCGCGGAGATCGTCAAGCTTCCGCCGGCAGGCAAGGTCATGCCTGTCACCCGCGCTTTTCTGGTCACGGTACCGAAGAAAATGTATGCAAGAACACACAGCGCAATAAGCAAAGCAACGCACGCAACGATTCTGACCGACATCGGCTGGGCAAGCCGGATCGCACCCATCCATTGACTGGCGTGCGCTTGCGCCACCTCCTTGCGGAAGAACGTGTCGTTAACGGCGGATGGATGTTCGGCTGCGGCGGCCTGCGTTGCCTCTGGCGAGGCGCTATTGAGCGTGTTCTGACATAGGTTCGACATTGGGCAAGGTCTCATTTCACGGTAGGCAGCGCGCGTCGCCTTTCAGCGACGCGGTTTGCGTGAAGAAACGGAGTCTCACAGCCTATCGAACATGAAATCTTAGCTAATGACTTAACGTAAGTTTTCCCGACAATCTATTTAATGCATGTCAGCTTGCGGTAGAACAAAACGGTGGTTGCAACATCGCACCGTCATCGCGCTGCCACTGAGGAGCGGCAGCGCTTGCAAAACGGGTCAGTCGCCGGCAAGGCGCGTCGAACGGCCCAGGGTCCAGGCAAACGCCACGCCGGCCGACGCGCCGGATTTCTTCTTCATCAGCGGACTGTCTTCGTTGGCGGCACCCGCATAACTCTCAAGCCGCATGAAGCCGAACACGCGCACGTCCTGATTGATCATGCGCGACGCGCTTGCGCCCACCCGTGTCAGCATCAGCCCCGCGTCGGCCCGATAGCCAGGCCGCGTGGAGGTGGCATAGTGCGGCTGCACTTCGTAAAAATAGCGGTTCACCTTCTTGTCGCCGATGACCACGCCGGCGTTGGCATCGAAGGTCCACAGGCCGTCGGCGCTGCGCATCTCGTATACCACCTTCGGCTCGAACGTGAAGCCCTGCGTGCGCACGCCGGCGCGCGCTTCGATCACGGCGCGCAGCGGGATGTCGAGGCGCACGCGGCTCGACGCGCTCGGCTCGGCGATGCGCACCTTCAGGCGCGGCCCGAATTCGAGCAAGGTGCCCAGGTTGGGCATGCCGGAGCGCGCAGCCACGTCGTCGGAGCGGGCCGGCAGCGAAGCCGCCAGGCCAACATCGAGTTCGACCGCCTCGCGCTTGACCAGGCGCGCGCCGATGCCGGATTGATCGGCGCGAAATACCTTGCCGCGGTAGATCAGGAACGGCAGCAGCAAGCCGCGCGTCGAGCGGTCGGCCGAGCCGGGATAGGCGGGCGTGGAGGCGACGCCGCCAAGGACGCCGGCTTCCCACAGCGGAAGCGGTTTGTCTTCGGCCGGCACAGCGGAAGCGGCAATGGGGAGGGCCAGAAGGATGGCGGCCAATTGTGGGGCTGGTTTCATGCGGATGCTCACGGGTGGATCGACGAACCTGGATCCCCGCCGAGTGACGCCTTGGCGCGGGGATGACGTGGGGAGGCGGCCGGCCGTACTGGCCAATGCGCGGGACTGCACAGCGATGTCCCGGCATTTGCAGTTACGGCCAGATCGTTTGCAGCAGCGACGCCAGATGGTACCCGCCTTTGATCAGCTGCGTCTTGGCCAGCGCGGAACTCGGCACCGGGTAGTTCGATCCCATCTCCAGCCCGAATGTGTAATACGTCTCGCCCTTGCGGTTCACCTGCTTGCCGATCGCGCCCGGCGTAACGTCCGAATAGGCCAGCTTGGACGCAGCCAGCGCGTCGTTCGCCCACTGGTACGGCCAGCTGGTGGCGTCGCCCGTGTTCATCGCCACCACCGGTTTGCCGTCGATGACCTTCTGCGCGAACTGCTCCGGCGTCTTGGTGCTGATGCGGCGCATCGCGTAATCGACCACGGTGCTGTCCCAGTACGCGTGGAACGGCCTGGTCGTCCACTTTTGCGCGCCAGGCGGCAGCGGCTTGGCTTCGCCCGGAATCAGGCCCGCGCTCAGCGATGTCAGCTTGTCGTCGTCGAGCAGCAGGCTGTTGCCGCCGCGCGAATCGTAGATGTTGAGGCTATCGATATCCTCGTGCTTCTTCGGCACCACGAACTTGCCGTCCTTGCCGACAAACGCCGCACCCACGTGCAGCGGCTGGTGGATGTCGCCGGTCATGTGCGCCACCAGCAGCAGCGCCTGGCGCTTGGTCAGCTTGTGCGGGTTGAGCGCCGGATCGGTCTTGCCCTGCAAGACAGCGATAGCCTGCTTGAGCGTTTGCACGATGTCCACATCGGCCGTGCCCACCGCGCCATCGTGATAGTGCTCGTTCTGGAACGGGATGTCGGTGTAGTGGTATTCGTTGTGGCGCGGATTGACCGCCGTATAGGCGTTCATCTCCGGCGTCGGCGGCGTGTAGCCGGCGCCGCCCTTGGCGCTGTCGGCCCACACCGTGATCGATTCGAGGCTTTCGCCCGGCAGCAGCAAGGCCGCGACCTGCTTTTCGGCGTTGCTGCCCTTGATCAGTTTTTCCGCGATGGCGCCGACCGCGCGGTGCCCTTCGGCGCCCCACGCCAGCGCGTCCACCGAGACGAAGGCGCCGGACAGCGCCAGTACACAAGCCAGTTTTTTCATTATTCGTTTCCCTTGTTCGGTTTTGGATAGTCTTTGCCGATCTCGATCGGCTGGGCGTACGAGGAACTCCACGTCTGCTCGTGCAGCGCGCCGAGGCGCTGCGCCATCTTCTCGTTGCGCAGCACGACTTCGAGGTTGCGCGACTTGTCGAAGTAGCCGCCGGCCCAGTTGCTGGTGCCGATCCAGGCCAGCTTGCCGTCGATCGACATGGTCTTGCTGTGGATGACGCGCGCGAACGGAATCGGTCCGCTCGCGGCAAGCGGCAAGGTGACGATGCGCACCTCCACATTCGGCAGCAGCGCCAGGCTTTTCAGGTAGGCGATGCCCGGCTGGCCGGTGCTCCAGTTCGAGACCATCAGCTTGATCTTCACCCCGCGCCCGGCCGCCGCGCGCACCGCGTTGTCGATCACGCCGTAGTACGGGCGCGTGCTGTCAGGCCCGTAGCCCAGCGGCGCGTAGTCGAGCAGCTGGATGCGCACCTCGGTCCTGGCGTCGGCCAGCAACGCCGGCAGCACCACTTCGGAATCGGCCACGCCGGGCGGATTGAAAGCGGCCGGGCTGGCGACCAGCTGGGCGGCCCCGGGCGCCGCCATGGCCACAAGTGCTGCGCGCGGCACCGCCAGGTTGGACGCCAGCAGCGACTGCGCCTGCCAGTCACGCTCGAACACGGCCCGCACCTGCGCCACCATGGCGGCATCGGTGATCAACAGGCCTGTCTCCTGGATATGGGTAAAGGCGCGCCAGTCGAAGTTCTGGCTGCCGATAAAGGCCGATTTTTTGTCCACCGCGATGTACTTGGCGTGGATGATGCCGGTGCCGGTCAGCTGCGCGTAATCGAGCACGCGCATGTCCAGGTTGGGGATCTTGCGCAGCCGCTCCAGGGTAGCCGGATCGGACAGGCCGATGCCCTTCTTGTCGAGCAAAAAGCGGATCTTCACGCCACGCGCGCCGGCCGCCTCCAGCCGCTCCACCACTTTCTCGAACGGCGTGCCGGCCTTGCTGATGGCATAGAACTGGCCGATCACGATCTCGCTGCGCGCCTCGTCGAACAGCTGCGACCAGACTGCCGCGCTGCTGCGCAGGTCGGCGTTGACGAGCGTGGTCTCCACCGGCGCGGTGTGCACCAGTTCATAGCCGGGAATGGAAAACCCGGCCTGCGCCTGCGGCCCCAGGACCAGCGCCAGCAGCGCGGCCAGCGCACGGCGAAGCGGCGTCATTGCACCGTCCCGATGCGCCCTGCCGGCGTGGCCGCGCCCACCGGCTTGCCCGCCTTGTCCTGCCTGATCATGAACTGGACCACGGCGTCGATATCGCGGATCTGCGTATCGCGCTTGTTGGTCGCGGCGGCGAATGCCGGGAAGCTGTCGCCGCCTTCGGCCAGGAAGTTGTTGCCCGCCACGCGCACCACGGCGCCATCGTCCAGCACCTTGCCGTTCAAGGTGACGCTGTCGCGGATGATGCGCCGGCCGGGCGGCGCGGCCGGGTTCCAGCGGTAGCTGAAGCCGTCCGATACCTGCAGCACCGAGACGCTGCTCGCACCCGGACGCGCCCACTGCTGCTCGAGCAGCGCGCGGATCTGGGCGCCGGTCATGTCCATCGCCACGATCGTATTCCCGAACGGGAGCACGATCTGCACGTCGCCGTAGGTGGCGGTAAGACTGGCGCCCACATCGAGGTCCTGGCGCATGCCGCCCATGTTCATGAAGCCGATCTGCACGCCCAGCGATTTGGTGGCCGCCAGCACGGCATCGGCGATCAGGCCACCGAGCACGGTTTCGCCGCCCGCGCTTTCCTTGCGGTTGATCGAACGGGTGGCCACGCGCGCCACCGGCCGCGCCAGCGCCGCCTCGCTGCGCTCCCTGGCTTGCTTGAGGTAGGCCGACACGCGCGCATCCGGCGGATACTGGCCCGCTTTCATCACCACGTTGCGCACCCCGATGTCGCCCACCGCGCCGCTGGCCGGGTCCACCATCATCTTGATGCGCGACAGCACATGGCCGCCCATCTCGCCCTGGGTCACCACGCGGCCATCGACCTTGCACTGGAAGCCCGTGTGCGAGTGGCCGCTGACGATCACGCGAATCGCCGGATCGAGCTTTTTGACGATATCGACGATCGGGCCTTTCAGGTCGCTGCAATCGGGCTTGTCGAACGGTTCCGGCGTGTGTCCGCCCTCGTGAATCAGCACCACGAACACCTGTGCGCCCTGCGCGCGCATGGCGGGGATGACGCGGTTGATCGCCGTCGCCTCGTCCTCGAACGTCAAGCCCACGATGCCCGATGCCAGCACCACCGATGCAGTGTTGCGCAGCACGGCGCCGATCAGGCCAACCTTGACGCCCTTGACGTCTTCGATCCGGTAAGCCGGCAGGAACGGCTTGCCGGTGGCGTCGTCGATCACGTTGGCGGCCAGGTAAGTGAAGCCGGCGCCGCGGAAGTCTTTGGTGAACTGGCAGGCTTTTTCGGGACGCACCGAGTCGCAGCCGCCCCGCTGCTGGCGCAGCAGTTCGGCGCGGCCGTTGTCGAATTCGTGATTGCCGACCGAGGAGATGCGCATGCCGGCCAGGGTCAGCGCTTCAAGCGCCGGCTCATCGGCCCACATCGACGACATGGCGGGGGAAGCGCCAATCAGGTCGCCGGCGCCGACGAACAGCAAGTCCTTGTCTTCCTTGCGCCAGGCCTGGACGGCGGCGGCGATGGTATCGATGCCGCCGGCCTGCGCGGTCTGCTGGCCGCTGGCATGGATGCTGTGGTACTGGAATTTGGTGGAGTCGAGGTGGCCGTGGAAGTCGTTCAGGGCAACCAGGTTGATCTCGATCGGGGCCGTCGGGCGCGTGGCGCAGCCCGCCGACAGGAAGGCCGCGGCGAGCGCGGCGCAGAGGGGCCTTGAGAATAGTGTCATAGGGTATAGGATAACCGAAGAGCGCGCGCCGCAGCGGACGCCACGCCCTCCAATATGTATCGGGTATGTATCGATCAAGGCAAAAAATCACGCACAGGCGGGACGAAAAAAAACGGCCAGTGTCGCCACCGGCCGTTCTTCAAACTACGCTAGCGCCGCATCAGAATTCGTACTTGACGGTCGCTTGAATGGCCCACTGCGACTCGCCCTTGGTCTGGCGAACGTCGAGCGATTCGACGTTGTCGCGTACTTTGTAGATGTACTTGCCGTTCGCATCGAGACCGACGTAGTCGACGAAGCTGCGCGCCTGGGCGCCCGCGCCCTGGAAGGCGACTTCATTGATACGGCCCCATTTCTTGTTCAGCAAGTTGCCGAAGTTGAAGAAGTCGAGGCTGAACACGGCCTTGTTCTTGGCGAACAGACCTGGCAGTTCCTGGGCGATACGCATGTCGAAGCTATTGCTCCATGGCGAGAAGTCCGAGTTACGGCCAACCACGCCGCCGGCGGCATTTTTCAGCACGCTGTTGCTGTTGACGACGCCCCAGAACTTGTCTTCGTTGGCGTGGCTCGTTGCCGTGTCGCCTGCGAACACCACCTGGCCCGAACCTGGCGCCGACGGGATGTACATCAGGTCGTTACCACCGGAACCGTCGCCGTTCAAGTCGTTGTTGACGGTCCAGCTGTATGGCTTGCCCGAACGGCCTTCGTAGAACATGCCGAAGCGGGTCTTGTACGCACCGAAGAAACTCTTCTGGAAGTTGACGATCGCGTTGACGCGGTTCTTGACCAGGTAGCTCGAATTGGCGTTGACTTCTTCATTCGGATTGAAGATCGAACGGCCGGTGAAGTTCGAGTTCGAGGTCGACGAGGTCAGTGGCGACACTTCCTTGGCGTCGGTGTAGGTGTACGCCATCGACCAGCCCAGGCCCGCCGTCATCGGACGGCTCAGCGACAGGGTAGCCATGCCGCTGCCGCCCTGGTCGGTTTTTTGCGCCAGCAGCACGTTGGCGAACGATTCGTTGCTCAGTGCTTTCGAACGGAAACCAGCGCAGCCGGTGCCGCTGGTGATGGCATTGCCGGTCGCGCTCCAGCACGCGGAGTTGTAACCCTGGCTGGTGTAGTACAGGGAACGGCCATCGCTGCCCTGGCGCGTTGCGGCACCGAGGTTCAGGTTCTGATAGAAGATGGCGTCCTTGGACTTGACGTGCAGGTACTCGGCGCCGAAGACCAGGCCGTACCATGGCAGTTCCATGTCGAACGCGATATTGGCTTTCCAGACCGACGGCTGGCGCAAGCCTTGCGCCAGGATGTCGACGTTGGCCGCCGGCATGGCAGCGCTGCCGCCGAAGCTGGTTTTTTGCTGGTCCGGATCGGCGTTGAAGATGCTGGCGCCGCCGCACGCTGCGAAGTTACCGGTGCCGCAACCGACGGTCGTCGTTGCCACGCCAGGGTTCGAGAACGGGTTCGACAGCCATACCGCGGCAGCGTTACCCTGGAACAGGCCGGCGCCACCGCGGATTTGCATCTTGCGGGCGGTGTCGAAGTTGTAGTTGATGCCGAAACGCGGCTGTATCAGATTCTGGCCGTCGAAGGTGTTGGTGTTGTCCATGCCATAGCCACCCTTTTCGCGCAGGCCGGTGGCAACATTGCCTTCGATCTTAGGTGCGGCGACGGCATTGTTGCGCAGCGGACGGTCGCTGATGCGGGCGGCATCAAGACGCACGCCGGCGCTGACCGTCAGGCGCGGGCTGATGGTCCAGGTATCCTGCACAAAGGCGCCGTAGTTCTTCAGCGAGAAGTTGGCGACGGCATTGTTCAGGTTCACGCCCGGAGCGGCGACCTGCACCTGGTACGAGTTTGGACGGCCTTTGGCGAAGTTTTCCAGGATGGCTTGTTCAACCTGGGCCGGCGTCGCGCTGGCGCAAGTGATCGCGCCGAAGCTGTAGGTCCAGGCCGCGCTGCTGTTCTGGCAGTTGAACGAATAGTTGCCGTAGATGTTTTGCTGGAAAGCGTTGAAAATGGTGTTGTTGCTGTAGTCGGTGCCGAACTTGACTTCGTGGTCGCCCAGGCCCCAGTTCGCGCCCAGATAGACGTCGTCGGTCTTGGTAGCGAGAATGTTGCGGTGACGGCTGCTGTCGGTACCGAAGCTCAGCGAACGGTTGGTGGTCGGCACGGTTGCCGGCGTGCCATCCGGATTACGCCCGGTCATCGACAGGCTGATCGCCGGCAGGCGCGAGTTCAGGGTCGGCACGCTGTCATAGTCGCGCTGCGACAGTTTGAATTCGGTCGAGAAGTTCGGGCTCCAGTCCGACGTCAGCTGGGCGACGAAGGTTTCGATCGTCTTGTCCTGCGCGTACCACTGCGAGTTGAGCGACAGGCCGGTGGCGGAAATGCCGGCAAATTGCGGCTCGGACTGCGACGTCTTCGCGTAGCGGAACATCGCGCGGTGGTCGTCGTTGATGTTCCAGTCGACCTTGACCAGTGCATCTTCCACGTTCAGCTTGGCGCCGCTCGGCACATCGGTGGTGCCGGCATCGAAGCCGTACTGGTTCTTGGCGATGCCCTGGGCCGCGGAAATGAGCGACGGGGTGATGCCGACGTTGGTCAGCGAGCTGCCCAGCGGGCCGAAGGCCGGCGCCGAACGGCTCGATTCGAGCTTCTCGTAGTTAGCGAAAATGAACAGCTTGTCCTGGATCAGCGGGCCGCCCAGGGTGAAGCCGGCGGTGGTGTCCTTCGACGATGGCGGCGCGTAGTAGCTGCTGTTGGCGTTGTTGAAGCGGTCGCCGGACATCTTGTCGTTACGGAACACGTAGTAGAGGCTGCCCTTGACCGTGTTCGTGCCGGACTTGGTGACGGCGTTGATGTTGCCGCCGGTATAGCCCTTTTGCGTGACGTCGTAGTTGGCGACGTTGACCTGCACGGTCTGGATCGCTTCGATCGAGATCGGCTGCTTGGCGGTCGGGCTGCCGTTCGATTCCAGGCCGAAGGTATCGTTGACGGCCACGCCGTCGATGGTCAGCGAGTTGTAGCGCGAGTTCTGGCCGGCCACGGAGATTTCGCCGCGTTCCTTGTCGGTCTGGGCCACGCGCGGGTCGGCACGGGCGTAGTCTTGCAGGTTGCGCTGGATCGATGCCTGGGTGGCGATCTCGGCCGAACCGATGTTGGTGCCGGCGCCCATGCTCGATTTCGAGAACTTGTCGGAGCGGGCAACCGAACCGGCGATGGTCACGGACTGCATTGGCGCGCCCAGGGTGGCATCGACCGAAGCGGTCTCGGCCAGCTGAATGAACACGCCTTCGCGTTTTTCGGTGATGCCGTCTTTGGTGACGATGATCGTGTACGGACCGCCCGAACGCAGGCCGCGCGCAACGTAGCGTCCCTCGCCGTCGGTGACGACATTGCTGACGGAACCGGATTCTGCGTGGACGATGGACACGGTCGCGCCGCTGGCAGGCTTGCCGTCGGCAGCGGAAATGCGTCCGCCGATGGCCGACGTGGTGTTCTGCGCCATGGCCGGCAAGGTCGCCAGCGCGATCGATAGCGCCAGAGCCAGCTTGGTGACCTGCATCCGATTATGTTTGATCATTGTGTAATCCCAAAAAAAGACATGTTATGGTGGAAAGCCGTGGAGCCTTCCCTCTGTACTTTGTTGCAAATCTGCGCTGGCGGCGCTTGTGGCGCCACCACGAAAAAGCCTGTCAAATAAAGCGAAGCCGTCTTGATTGTCATCCGTCGTGCCCGTCGAGCGAGAGCGCCCGGCCGTGGCGTGTTCCTGCGCAGCGCGCAAGTCTACTTGCCGAATGTGTCACCACCATGACCATGGGGCAACAGCCAATATTCCTGTTTCCCGAAACATCCTCAGCCAACTATGCAGCAGCGCCCGCGCGGCTGACAAATACCATTTCGTTTATGCATTTATATATCGATCATATAAATTCATGCATAAAGTAGTGCTAGATCGACTGAGGCAGGCATTTTTCCGGGCTTCTTGCCTTGGCGGATTATAAATCGTCCCTTCCAAGGTGAAATCCTTTCATATGGATTTTCGACAAACGTTTGCCCGGACGCGCAAATGTGTAGCGGGACGGCCACAAACTTTCCATTCCGTAAATCATTTTTCACAACAAACGAAGGGATGTCTGGTGCCGCGCAAGGTGCGCGGCTGAAGTTGTGCAGCGTTTGGGAGGTCGGAGCGGGGAAACGGCAGAATTGGGGGCGCGGCAGACCCGGCGAGCCGGGGCGGTGCCCCCGTCGTTCCTGCCAGCGGCGGAAACGACGGGGCGAAACAGCTCAGCGCGCGCGTGGCGTGGCGCTGGCGGCGGCTGGCCAGGAGGCCACCTGTGCCTCGAAGCGCGCGAAGCGCTCGTCGAGCTGGCGCGTCAGGCGCTGCTTTTCCTGCTCCGGCAGGAAGGCGTAGCGCACGCCGTTGTACGAAACCTTCTTGATTTCGGCGTACGAAGGCTGGTAGCGGCTGGCGAACAGCGTGTATTCCTGCGACAGGTTGTGACGCGTGACGCCGGCGTCGTCGGTCGAAATCACGTACGGCACGCCGAATTTGCGATACAAGGTCACCGGATGGTTAGCGCCCTTGATGCCGGAGATGAAGGCATTGCTGGTCAGGTTGATCTCGACCGGAATGTCCTTTTCACGCATCGTCTTCATGATCCCGGTCGCATTCGTCTCGTGCGCCAGGTCGATGCCGTGGCCGATGCGGTCGGCGCCGGCCACGTTCAGGGCCTGGTCGATGTGGAACTTGAGCCCTTCCGGCGGCACGTCGCCCAGCGCCAGCTCGCCCGCGTGCAGCGACAGCTTCACCTTCGGATACCGGGTTTTCAGGAAGCGGAACATCTTCATGTGCAGCGCGTAGTCGCGCATCGACGGCGCCAGGCTTTCCTGGCCGACGATATTGACGCCGACAACCAGCTCGCTCTGGCTGGCGGCCTTGAAGCCGGCCAGCATCGACGAGAACACCAGCGAGGGATTGAGCAGGCGCAGTACATACGCCTGGTAGCGCATCGTGAACTGCTCGTCGTCGATGTTGGCGTGGTTGGCCTTGATGCGCTCGACGTACTCGGCCAGGTTCTGGTTGAAGGTGGGGTCTTTTTCCAGCGTCTCCATCCAGCCGCGCATGGCGGCGGTGAGCGCGGCGTCGTCGCCGGCTTTCCACATGGCGCTGTCGGCATCGGCGTTGCCCGTCATGGGCGCGAGCTTGAACATGGTTTCGATGTAGCCGACGTTTTCGGCGATGGCGCGCTTTTTCAGCTCCAGCAAGCCTTCGTTGTAATTGGCGTTCGAGACCGGGCCAAAGAAGCCGAAGGTCTGGAAGAACTGGCGGTCCGGCGGCGGCTGGATCGCGCCGTGGTTGTCGAAGTCCTTGCTCGACCAGCGCTGCAGCAGCTCGCGGTAGGTGAAGTCGTCGGCCAGCACCTCGGCCGAAGACAGGCAGGTGCGCTCGGCGGCGGGGAGCGCACGCTGGGCGTCGATCACGGCCTTGCTGGTCTCGATGCGGTAGGTCTGCTTGTTGACGCACAGGCCCTGCTTGTCGAGGAAGTCGACGTACTGTTCGGCGTAGAGGGCGCCGGAGTAGTGGTGGTGCAGGTCGGCGCCCTTGGGCATCTGCGAGAAGAACAGGGTCAGTTCGGACAGTTTCGGCTCGGCGCCGGCGATCAGGCCCGCCAGATGGCGCGCGGTGGCCGCTTCGTTGGCCTTCGATTTGGCGGTCGGCGCGGCGGCGTGCGCGTTGGCGGCATACGCGCTGGCGGCCAGGGCGATCAACAGGCTGCTCGTTTTACGGATCATGGGTTTCTTCTCTCAATTAATAACGTCGCTCCCGCGCCAAGGCGGCACTCGGCGGGAGCGACGGAGCGGTATTTACGCTTGCGTTGTACTCGCGCGCTCATGCACCTTTCGCCCGGCCGCGTAGGTCGCACCCACGCACCGGTCATCGCCCAGCAGCGCCAGCGCGAACAGCAGCTCCTCGAGATTATTGCAGCGCTCCGTGCGGCGCGCCAGCAACGGCGTCGCTTTCGGGTCGAGCACGATGAAATCGGCCTCCGCCCCGGCCACGAAACTGCCGATGGTCCCTTCGAGTTGCATGCTGCGCGCCGCGCCCAGCGTCGCCAGGTAAAACATGCGCGCGGCCGGCAGGTAGCTGCCTTTCAGTCGCGCTACTTTATAGGCTTCATTCATAGTTTGCAACATGGAGAAGGAAGTCCCCGCCCCCACGTCGGTCGCCAGCGACAGCGATACCCGCGCCGCGTCGGCCTTTTCAAAATCGAACAAGCCGCTGCCGAGGAAGAAATTGGAGGTCGGGCAGATCGCCGCCGCCGACCCGGTGTCGGCCATGCGCGCGAAATCGCGGTCGTCGAGCCAGATGCAGTGGCCGAACATGGCGCGCTCGCGCATCAGCCCATAGTGGTCGTACACGTCCAGATAGCTGCGCGCGTCCGGAAACAGCGACTTGACCCAGCTGCACTCGTCCGCGTTCTCCGACACGTGGGTCTGGATGAACGTGTCCGGATAGGCCGCCGCCAGCTCGCCCGTCATCCGCAGTTGCGCCTCGGTGGAGGTGGGCGCAAAGCGCGGGGTGATCGCGTACATCGCGCGGCCCTTGTTGTGCCATTTTTTGATCAGGTCTTCGCTGTCGCGCGCCCCGCTTTCGGCCGTATCGCGCAAAAATTCGGGGCAGTTGCGGTCCATCAGCACCTTCCCCGCCGCCATGCGCAGGTTGCGCGCTGCGCTGGCCTCGAAAAACGCGTCGACCGATTCGCGGTGCACGGTGCAGTACACCATGGCTGTGGTGGTCCCGCAGCGCAGCAGCTCGTCGAGGAAGAAGTCGGCCACTTCGCGCGCGTGCGCCGGGTCGCCGAACTGGCGCTCGGTCGGGAAGGTGTACGTCTCCAGCCATGGCAACAGACCAGGCGCCGGCGAGGCGATCATGTCGGTCTGCGGAAAATGCAGGTGGGTGTCGATAAAGCCCGGCATGATCACCTTGCCGCGGTAATCGATCACCAGCGCGCCGGCCGGCAGCGTCGGAAACAGCTGCGCGTAGTCGCCGGCCGCGCTGACTTTACCGTCGGCGACGATCAGCAGCCCATCTTCATGCCACAGGCAGGCATCCGGGTTGAAGGCCGGGTCGGCGTGAAAATGCAGCAAGCTGGCTCGGTAGGCTTGCACGGTGGTTGGCGGTACGGTAGACATCAGACTCTTTCGGTGATTGCGGCCGTGGCTTGCCGGGACGCTGTGGGCGTCCTTTGCATGGCTTCCCACACGGTCAGTAATTGCGCGCAGACGGAAGCGGCGATGACCGCCGGCGCTTTGTTGGTGATGCCGGCCAGCCCGATCGGGCAGACCATGGCGTCGATGCGCGCCGCGTCCACGCCACGCGCGCGCAGGCGATGCTCGAACTGGCGGCGCTTGGTTTTCGATCCGATCAGGCCGAACCAGCCCACATCCGGGCGCGCCATGATCGCTTCGGTCAGGCGCTGGTCGAGCGCGTGGCTGTGCGTCATGACAAGGTAACTGGCACCGGCTGGCGCCGCGGCGACCAGTGCTTCGGGCACGTCGGACGCTTCGATGGTGACGTTGGCCGGCACCTGTTGGGGGAACATGTCGTCGCGTTCGTCGACCCAGGTGACGTGGCACGGCAGGTGCGCCAGTGCGCGCACGATGGCCGTGCCCACGTGGCCGGCGCCGAACAGCACCAGGTGCGCGCGCGGAGCGAACACGGGATCGACCAGCCAGCGCCGCCCGTCCGGCTCCTGCATGACGTAGGCGCCGCGGTCGCGCGCGAACACGGGCGGGCGGGCTCCAAGCAGCCAGCGCCCATCGCCATCGAACAGCGCGCTGTCCGGCGCGCCGTCGATGGCGGCCACGCGCCAGCTATCGTCCTGGCGGCGCTGCCCGAGCACTGCAAGCTGCGCCGCATCGACCAGTTCGAACGCCAGGTGCACCACGCCGCCGCAGCACTGGCCGAGACTTGGGCCGAGCGCATAGCGTTCGAAGTGGCGCGTGCGGGCGCCTGCCAGCATGGCGCGTGCGGTCTCGATGGCGCGATGCTCCAGATGGCCGCCGCCGATCGTGTCAAATACACGGGTCGCGCCGACCAGCATTTTGGCGCCGCACTCGCGCGGCCCGGAGCCTTCGACGATGGCCACGGTCACCAGCACGGCTGGACCGGTGGCGCTGAGCCAGTCGTCCATCACGCCGCCTTGAGCGCCGCCTCGACAGCGGAAATGGATTTGAGGATTTCTTCGCTGGTGGCCGGGGCGTTCAGCGGAGGATTGACCTTGTGCCCGCCGACGCTGGAAATCGCATCGCGGATCGCAAAGAACACCGAGAACGGCAGCAGCAGCGGCGGCTCGCCCACGGCCTTGGAGCGGTGGATGCTGTCTTCGACGTTACGGTTGTCGAACAGGCGCACCCGGAAATCCTCCGGACAGTCGGACACGCCCGGAATCTTGTAGGTCGACGGCGCGTGCGTCATCAGCTTGCCGGCCGGGTTCCACCACAGTTCCTCTGTGGTGAGCCAGCCCATGCCCTGGATGAAGGCGCCTTCGACCTGGCCGATATCGATAGCCGGGTTGAGCGACTTGCCGGCGTCGTACAGCGCATCGGCGCGCAGCAGTTTCCATTCGCCGGTGAGCGTATCGACCACCACTTCGGCCACGGCGGCGCCGTAAGCGTAGTACGAGAATGGGCGGCCATTCATGGTCTTCGGGTCCCAGTGCAGGCCGGGCGTGGCGTAAAACCCGTCGGACCAGAGCTGCACACGCGCCAGGTAGGCTTTTTGCACCAGCACCGGGAAGGCAACTTCGTGGCCGTTGACGAACACCGTGTCACCGGCGAACACCACCTCGCCCGCCTCGCCGCCATACAGCTTGACCGCGTAGGCGGCCAGGCGTTCGCGGATCTGGCGCGCCGCGTCCTGGGCCGCCTTGCCGTTCAAATCGGCGCCGGTCGATGCGGCCGTGGCCGAGGTGTTCGATACCTTGCTCGTGTCGGTGGCGGTGGCGCGCACGTTCACGATGTCCACACCCAGTTCATGGGCGACAACCTGCATGACCTTGGTGTTGATGCCCTGCCCCATTTCGGTGCCGCCGTGATTGACGATGATGGACCCATCGACGTACACGTGCACCAGTGCGCCGGCCTGGTTCAGGTGCGTGACGTTGAAGGCGATGCCGAATTTGACGGGCGTGAGCGCCAGTCCTTTCTTGAGCACCGGGCTGGTGGCGTTAAAAGCGGCAATCGCCGCGCGGCGTGCGCGGTATTCGCTCGTCTCTTCCAGTTCGGCGGAGAGTGCGTGGATCACGTTGTCGACCACGACCTGGCCGTACGGCGTGACGTTGCGCTCGTCGCGGCCATAGAAATTGATGCGCCGGATGTCGAGCGCATCGCGTCCGAGGGTACGCGCGATTTCATCGATGATGTATTCGATGGCAATCGCCCCCTGCGGGCCGCCGAAGCCGCGAAAGGCGGTATTGGACTGCGTGTTGGTCTTGCCGCAGGCGGCGCGGATGTCGACGTCGGACAAATAATAGGTGTTGTCGAAGTGGCAGACCGCGCGCGTGGCCACTGGCCCCGACAGGTCGGCCGAATAGCCGGCGCGGGTGACCATGTCGACCTTGGCGGCGACAATGCGGCCGTCGTTGTCGTAGCCGACTTCGTATTCGTAGTGGAAGCAGTGGCGCTTGCCGGTGACGAGCATGTCGTCGTCGCGGTCGGCGCGCAGCTTGACCGGGCGCTTGAGTTTGGACGCGGCGATCGCGGAAGCGGCCGCCCACAGCGCCGATTGCGACTCCTTGCCGCCGAAACCGCCGCCCATGCGCCGGCATTCGACCACGATGTTATGCGAGTGCACCCCGAGCGCATGCGCCACCACGTGCTGCATTTCGCTAGGGTGCTGGGTCGAGCAGAGCACCAGCATGCCCTTGTCTTCCTTCGGAATGGCGTACGAAATCTGCCCTTCCAGGTAGAACTGCTCCTGCCCTCCCACATACAGCTCGCCCTTGACCGTGCGCGGCGCCTTCTCGAAGGCGGCCTGGTAGTCGCCGCGTGCCAGGCGCATCGGCGGCAGCACGTACGATTGCGCGGCGCGCGCGGCTTGCGGCGTCAGGATGGCGGGCAGTTCCTCGTACGTGACGTGGCCTAAGCGCGCGGCGCGGCGCGCATGGTCGTGCGTGTCGGCGACAACGATGAAGATCGGCTGGCCCACGTACATGACCAGGCCATCGGCCAGGATCGGGTCGTCGTGGATGATGGGGCCGCAGTCGTTGGTGCCTGGGATGTCGTCGACCGTCAGCACGGCCACCACGCCCACGCTGGCGCGCACGGCGGCGAGATCGATGGCGGTGATATTGGCATGCGCCTTGCTCGACAAGCCGAGCGCCGCGTGCAGGGTGCCCTGCACTTCCGGGATGTCGTCGGTGTAGGTGGCCTGGCCGAGCACGTGCAGCGCGGCCGATTCGTGCGCGCGCGAGACGCCCACGCCGGTCCACGCCGCCGCTTTGAGCGCTGGGGTAGCTGCGTCGTTCATGGTGTTCTCCTTACGCGCGCACGGCAAAGGCGTTGACGGCATCGGCCGCCAGCGGGTTGTGTTGACGGGTCTCGAACCAGAAGCGGCGCAGCAGGTTCTGCGCCGCCTTCATGCGGTATTCGCTCGACGCGCGCATGTCCGACAGCGGCGCGTAATCCTGCGCCAGCATGGCCATGGCGGCATCCACCGTGGCTTCGCTCCACGGCTGGCCCACCAGCATGGCTTCGGTCTGCGCGGCGCGCTTGGGGGTGGCGGCCATGCCGCCGAAGGCGATGCGGGCCTCGGCCACCACATCGCCGTCGACGCGCAGCGCAAAGGCGGCGCACACGGCGGAGATGTCCTGGTCGAAGCGCTTGGCCAGTTTGTAGGTGCGGAACTGCACGCCGGCGCGCGGCAGCGGCACGCGCACGGACTGGACGAATTCGCCCGCCTGCATGTCCTTTTTCTGGTAGCCGAGGTACAGGTCTTCCAGCGCCATCTCGCGTTCGCCGGCGGCGCCGCGCAGCACGACGCGCGCACCGAGGGCGATCAGCCACGGCATCGAGTCGCCGATGGGCGAGCCGTTGGCGACGTTGCCGCCCAGGGTGCCGGCGTTGCGGATCGGGAGCGAGGCGAAGCGCTGCCACATGGCCGACAGTTCGGCCGGATAGTGCGCGGCCAGCGCCTTGTAGGCCTCTTCCAGCGTCACGCCGGCGCCGATGTCGATCATGCCGTCCTGCTGCGATACCCGCTTGAGCGCGTCGACGTGGCCGAGGTAGATGATGTCGCCCAGCTCGCGCATCTGCTTGGTGACCCACAGGCCGATGTCGGTGGATCCGGCCAGCAGCACGGCATCGGGCTTGCCGGCGCGGATGCGCACCAGTTCATCGAGCGTGCGCGGGGCGTGAAAGTGCGCGCCGGCGGCGCTGTAGGTGGCCATGGCGCCGCGCTGCAGGGGTGCCAGCTGTGCCGCCAGCGCGGCGCGGTCGAAGTGCACGGCGGGCAGTTCGCCCATGCGTTTGGCCGCCTCGATGATGGGCCGGTAGCCGGTGCAGCGGCACAGATTGCCCGAGAGGGCGTCGTCGATCTGGCAGCGGGCGGGCGTTCGTCCTTCCTGCTTGAGGTACATGCCCCACAGGGACATGACGAAACCGGGCGTGCAAAAGCCGCACTGGGAGCCGTGGCATTCGACCATGGCCTGCTGCACCGGGTGCAGCAAGCCGTTGGGCTGCTCCAGGTCTTCGACCGAGAACAGGGCCTTGCCGTCGAGCGTGGGGGTGAGCTGGATGCAGGAATTGACGGCCTTCATCTCGACCTGGCCGTCCGCGCCCAGGGATCCGATGACAACCGTGCAGGCGCCGCAGTCGCCTTCGGCGCAGCCTTCCTTGGTGCCGGTGCAGTGCAGGTCCTCGCGCAAATGCTGGAGGATGGTCTGCGTCGGCGCGGCCTGCGTCACTACACGCACGGCGCCCTGATAGTAAAAACGAATCGGTTCTGACATTGTTGCCTCGGCTTTATCCCAGTCTGCAAGGCTAACACCCGGGGCATCCGCAATTATATCTATTTGCAGATGTCGCTTATCAGCAAAAAGCACTATGCCGGGTGCACGGCCTTCCAGTGCTCGGCGATATCGATGCGCCGGGTGATCCATACCTTGTCGTGACTTTGCACGTAATCGAGAAAGCGCGCCAGCGCCGCCGCGCGTGCCGGACGTCCCACGATGCGGCAGTGCAGGCCGATGGAGAGCATTTTCGGCTGGTTCAGGCCATCCGGGTCGCCTTCCGCGTACAGCACGTCGAAGGCATCTTTCAGATAATCGAAGAACTGGGTGCCGGAGTTGAAGCCCTGCATGGCGGCGAAGCGCATGTCGTTGGTGTCGAGCGTGTAGGGCACCACCAGATGGGGGGTCACGCCGCCCGCGTGCTCGACGTGTTGCCAGAACGGCAAGTCGTCGCCGTAATGATCGGCATCGTAGGCAAAGCCGCCGTGCTCGACCACGAGGCGGCGCGTGCTGGGCGAGTCGCGTCCGGTGTACCAGCCCTGCGGGGCCGAGCCGGTCAGTTCGCGCATGATTTGCACGGCCTCAAGCATGTGGGCGCGCTCGGTCGCTTCATCCACGTTTTGGTAGGAAATCCACTTCAGGCCATGGCAGGCGATTTCGTGGCCCAGCTCCTGAAACGCGGCCACCGCCTCCGGATTGCGCTTGAGCGCCATCGCCACGCCGAACACGGTCAGGGGCAGCTTGCGCTGTTCGAACATGCGCAGCAGGCGCCACAGGCCCGCGCGCGAGCCGTATTCGTACAACGACTCCATGCTCATGTGGCGCATGGGGAACGCAGCCGCGCCGATAATTTCCGACAAAAAAGTTTCGGAGGCGGCGTCGCCGTGCAGCACATTGTTTTCGCCGCCCTCTTCATAGTTGAGCACGAACTGCAGCGCCACCCGCGCCTGGCCCGGCCATTGCGGATGGGGCGGCGTGCGCCCGTAGCCGGTCAGGTCGCGTGGGTAGTTGTCATAAGTCGTCATGGGCAAGCTCGGGATGGAAGGTAATGCATGGAGGGTATAGTTCGCATCATATATTGGTGTTCACACCTCAGTATATGATCTGCCAGATAACAAGCGTCATTATTGTCATATAGGAAGAACCATGGGAAAACTTAGTACGCACGTGCTTGACACAACGCAAGGCAAACCCGGGGACGGGGTGGTAGTTGAACTGTACGCCGTCGCTTCGGGCGCGCGCACCCTGATCAAGACCGTCACCACCAACCGCGACGGCCGCGTCGATACGCCCCTGCTCGAAGGCGACGCCATGCGGGCCGGACGCTACGAGCTGGTGTTCGCCGCCGGCGACTATTTCGCCGCCCAGGGCGTGAACCTGCCGGAGCCGCGCTTCATCGACCAGGTGACACTGGCCTTCGGGATTGCCGATCCGGCCCAGAATTATCACGTGCCGCTGGTGGTGACGCCGTGGTCGTATTCCACGTATCGCGGTAGCTGAAATACCAAGGAAACCGTGCAGCGGGCAAAAACTTGCTATTCTTGGGCAGAAAGCTTCAGGAGAGATAATGTCGCTGCACATCGTTCACTTTATCGGCCCCATCAATCATAGCGCGGTATGCACCATCCGCAACCTCTGCCTGCAGGCACTGCAGAGCGGCGCCAGCGAGATCGAGCTGCACATGTCGACCGAAGGCGGCAACATGACGGCCGGCTTCGCGTTGTATTTCTTCCTCAAGTCGCTGCCCCTGCCGCTGACGACCCACAATATCGGCAGCGTCGAATCGGTGGGCGTGGTGATTTTCCTCGCCGGCGGCAAGCGCTACGCCTGTCCCGGCACGCGTTTCCTGGTCCATCCCCTGCACTGGGGCTTCGGCAGCCTGGTCGCGGCCGACCACTCGCGCGTGAGCGAATGGCGCGACTGCCTCGACTTCGACGCCGAACGCTATGCCTGCATTTTCGAGGAAGCGACCAGGGAGGCCGGCGCCCAGGACGATATCCGCACCAATCTGTTCGGCAATGCGCGCATCTACGACGCCGAGCAGGCCGTGACGGCCGGCATCATCCACAAGGCGACGCAGGCGCGCCTGCCGGGCGCCGGCACCACCTCGCACTGGTGGAACGGCTAAGGGGGAGATAGCGCGGCGGTAAAAAGTTGCCGCACTACGTGACACACAAATCATGGTCAAACTTGCATGGAGACGGGGCTTGACTTAAAATCAGCAGCTCTGCGGTTGCCGTTCCGGCGAGCGCACCATTCTGGGCTTGGCCCGCTTTTCATGCTCCCCTGTTTTTCCACCACCGCGGTACGCTGACCCTTGGATACCGTGTCGCCCTGGGTGCTCGTCGCCGCGCTTGTCTTCCTGATTCTGTGTTCAGCCTTTTTCGCCATGGCGGAAACGGCGCTCATGGCCGCCAACAAATTCCGCCTGCGCAGCCTGGCCAAGCGCGGCCACCGCGGCGCCATCACCACCCTGTGGCTGCTCGAGCGCACCGACAAGCTGCTCTCGCTGATCCTGATCGCCAATACCCTGGTCAACGCCATGGCGACGGTGCTGGCGACCGCAATTGCGATTTTGCTGTTCGGCTATGAAGAGAGCGTCATCGCGATCGCCATCGCGCTCCTGGTGTTCGTGCTGATCGTGTTCGCGGAAATCGCGCCCAAGTTCATCGGCGCCACCTATCCGGAAACCATTTCGCTGGTGGCCAGCACCCTGCTCAGGCCGATGATGGCCGTGTCCAAGCCGCTGATCTGGTTCGTCAACCTGTTCGTGCGCCTGTTTTTGGCGATCCTGCGCGTCAAGCCGGTCGACGGCGCGGCGCAGCACCGCGTCTCGCCGGAAGAATTGCGCGCCATCGTGCTCGAAAGCGGCAATTTCATTCCGCAGAAGCACAAAAGCATCCTGCTCAACCTGTTCGACCTGGAAACCGTCTCGATCGAAGACATCATGACCCCGCGTTCCCAGATCGAGGCCCTCAACCTGGCCGTGCCGGTGGCCGAGCTCAAGGCCCAGCTGACGACTTGCTACCACAACAAGCTGCCGGTGTATGAAGGCGAGATCAACCGCATCATCGGCATCCTGCACGTGCGCCACGCGGTGGCCCTGCTCAACGAGGAAGACGAACTGAGCATCGCTCATTTTCGTGAACTATTAACAACACCCTATTTCATTCCCCAGGATACGAGCGTCTTTACTCAGTTACAATATTTTCAGGAAAACAAGGAGCGCCTGGGGATCATTGTCGACGAGTATGGTGAAGTGCAAGGCCTGGTCACCCTCGACGATATCATCGAGGAAATGATTGGCGATTTCACCACCTCGGTGCCCGGCGCGGCGCGCGGCGACAGCGTTTGCTGGGATGCGCGCGGCGAATGCCTGCTCGAAGGCACGGCGCCCTTGCGCGAGATCAATAAACGGCTCGGCCTGGCCTTTCCGCTGGACGGCCCCAAGACCGTCAACGGCCTGATGCTGGAGCAATTGCAGGAGATTCCCGACGCCCCGATCAGCCTGAAAATCGGCAATGTTGTGATCGAAGTCATCCAGGTCAAAGACCAGGCAATCAAGGTCGTCAAGCTGACTCGCCCGCCGGCGCACTAATCAGACTGTCACTAACAATTTCAGTTCAGCCATAGAAGTTCCAAGTAGCAACTGAACGTTCCATTTTGGCTACGTGGTATGGTTGCCTCCCCCATGCAGCAAACACTTTACAAATGTGATGCTCGGAGGCATGATCCAAGGCAGTTCGCCGCAACAGTCACCACTGGACGGCGCTTTGTCGTTCTCCGTACTATTTAAACCAAGCGCGCATATGGCTGCAGTCCTCCCCAACACGACCCCCGGAACGCCCATGCCGGGCCTGGCCCGCGCCCTGATGCAGGCTGGCCGCCTCAGCGCGCAGCAAGCCGATACGCTGCACAAGAAGTCGCTGACCGACAAGAGTCCGTTCATCGATACCCTGCTGCTCACGGGTACCTTCGATGCGCGCACCCTGGCCGCCTTTTGCGCGGAAACCTTCGGCTACCCGCTGATGGATTTGCAAAGCTTTAATATCGACGCCCTGCCGCCGAACGCCATCGACGGCAAGCTGATGCAGACCCAGCGCGTGATCGCCCTGGCCAAGCGCGGCAACAAGATGTCGGTCGCCATTTCGGACCCCACCAATATCCAGGCGCTCGACCAGATCAAGTTCCAGAGCGAAGCGTCGGTCGAGCCGGTGATCGTGCTGCACGACGCCCTGCTGACCCTGCTGGCCAGCCTGGGCCGCAACGCCGAACAGAATCTGAACGACATGGTCGGCGACCAGGAAGACATCCAGTTCGGCGAGGACGATGCGCCGACGGTGGTCGACCAGGCCGCAGCCGCCGATATCGAAGATGCGCCGATCGTCAAGTTCCTCAACAAGATCCTGATGGACGCGATCAACCTCGGCGCGTCCGATATCCACTTCGAACCGTTCGAAAAATTCTACCGCATCCGCCTGCGCGTCGATGGCATGCTGAAAGAACATGCCCAGCCGCCGATCACGATCCGCGACAAGCTGGTCTCGCGCATCAAGGTGCTCTCCAAGCTCGACATTTCCGAAAAGCGCGTGCCGCAGGATGGCCGCATGCGCCTGATCCTCTCGCCCACCAAGGCGATCGACTTCCGGGTCAGCACCTGCCCCACCCTGTTCGGCGAAAAGACCGTCATGCGGATTCTGGACGCCACGCAGGCCCAGATGGGCATCGATGCGCTCGGCTACGATCCGGACCAGAAGGAATTGCTGCTCGAAGCCATCCAGCGCCCGTACGGCATGGTGCTGGTGACCGGCCCGACCGGTTCCGGCAAGACGGTGTCGCTGTACACCTGCCTGAACGTGATCAACAAGCCGGGCATTAACATTTCGACGGCGGAAGACCCGGCCGAGATTAACTTGCCGGGCGTGAACCAGGTCAACATCAACGAACGCTCCGGCCTGACCTTTCCGGTCGCGCTCAAGTCCTTCCTGCGCCAGGATCCGGACATCATCATGGTCGGCGAGATTCGCGACCTGGAAACGGCCGACATCGCCATCAAGGCCGCCCAGACCGGCCACATGGTGTTCTCGACCCTGCACACCAACGATGCGCCGTCGACCCTGACGCGCCTGATGAACATGGGCGTGGCGCCGTTTAACATCGCCTCGTCGGTGATCATGATCACGGCGCAGCGCCTGGCGCGGCGCTTGTGCACCTGCAAGAAACCGGTTGAAACCAGCCGCGAAATCATGCTCGCGGCGGGCTTTCGGGAAGAGGAACTGGAAGGCGGCTGGAAGCCTTACGGTCCGGTCGGCTGCGACCGTTGCCTGGGCGGCGGTTACAAGGGCCGGGTCGGCATCTACCAGATCATGCCGATCACCTCGGCGATCGAAAAAATCATTCTGGCGCACGGCAATTCGATGGAAATTGCCGCGCAATCAGAGCTGGAAGGCGTCAAATCCCTGCGCCGTTCCGGCCTGATGAAAGTAAAGCAAGGCTTGACCAGCCTTGAAGAAGTTCTTGGCTGCACCAACGAATAGGAAAATACAGTATGGCACTCGCTCAATCTAAAACCGCCGCCGCCGTCAAGGAGTCGGTCTACGCCTGGGAAGGCAAGGACAAGACCGGCAAGACCGTGCGCGGCGAACTGCGCGCCGGCGGCGAAGCCGTGGTCAATGTGACCTTGCGGCGCCAGGGTGTCATGGTGACCAAGGTAAAGAAAAAGACTTATCGCAGCGGCAAGAAGATCACGGACAAGGATATTTCCCTGTTCACGCGCCAGCTGGCCACGATGATGAAGGCCGGCGTGCCGCTGCTGCAATCGTTCGACATCGTCAGCAAGGGCCACTCGAATCCCTCGATGGCCAAGCTGATTCTCGAGCTGCGCTCGGACATCGAAACCGGTACCAGCCTGAACAATGCTTTCCGCAAGTACCCGCTCTACTTCGACCCGCTGTTCTGTAATCTGGTCGGCGCCGGCGAACAGGCCGGTATTCTGGAAGACTTGCTCACCCGTCTGGCGATCTACAAGGAAAAAACCCTGGCCATCAAGGCCAAGATCAAGTCGGCGCTGATGTATCCGGTGTCGATCCTGGGCATCGCCTTCATCGTCACCGCCGTGATCATGATCTGGGTGGTACCGGCGTTCAAATCGGTGTTTTCCAGCTTCGGCGCCAACCTGCCGACGCCGACCGTGATCGTGATGGACATTTCCGACTTCTTCGTCTCGTACTGGTGGGCGATTTTCGGCGGCCTGTTTGCCGGCCTGTATTTCTTCTTCCAGACCTGGCAGCGTTCGGCCAAGATGCAGCGCTTCATGGACCTGGCCCTGCTCAAGGCGCCGATTTTCGGCAGCGTGATCCGCAAGGCGGCCATTGCGCGCTGGACCCGGACCCTGGCCACCATGTTCGCGGCCGGCGTGCCGCTGGTCGAAGCGCTCGACTCGGTCGGCGGCGCGGCCGGCAATGCCCTGTACCTGGAAGCGACCAAGCGCATCCAGAACGAGGTGAGCACCGGTACCAGCCTGACCGCCGCCATGCAGAACGCCAATGTGTTCCCGCCGATCGTGACCCAGATGGTCGCCATCGGCGAAGAATCGGGCGCGCTCGATTCGATGCTGGGCAAGGTCGCCGGCTTCTTCGAAGATGAAGTCGACGAGGCCGTCGCCACCCTGGCGTCGCTGATGGAACCGCTGATCATGGTGATTTTGGGCGTGATCATCGGCGGCCTGGTCGTCGCCATGTACCTGCCGATCTTCAAACTGGGCGCGGTGGTGTAAGACACACCTGCGGGTTTTCAAGATGCCTCGCGGCATCTTGGAACCATTGCAGTGCTTCGCATCTCATTGGCAGCAGTTTTGCACGGATTGCCGCGCAAACCTGCTGCCTTTTACATGGCGCGGTTCGCGCCGCGCCGGATGCCGTACGATCGAACATCATGGGTGCTGCGCGCCCCTCCCGCTACGGCGGTTGTTCGCGGCCCGCGCCGGTCGAGCAGCCAGCACAGCGGCAGCAGCACGGCGACGAACGCCAGCCCGGCCCACGGCACCGGCAACGGCGCCATGGGCAGCTTGCCCAGCACGCCGTTGACCAGCCTGCCCAGCGGCACATGCAGGACATACAGCGGATACGAGATGGCGCCCAGCAGCGCGCAGGCGCGCGCCGCGCGGCCCGTCATGCGGCAGCCCATCGCCACGTAAACGAGCACCGGAAAGGCCATGGTCACGGCCATGAAGTCGAACCAGGGACGCAGGGCCGGCGACGGCCGTGCCAGCAGCAAGGCCAGCAACAGCGCGCCGCACAGCCCTGCGCGCAGGCCGCCGCCCGCCACCGGTGCGCGCGTGGCGCGCCTGAATTGGCGCAACAGCACGACGCCGGCAAAAAATCCATACCCCACCCGGTACAGGCCGACCGCCATGGTCTCGGGGGAAAAGCCCCCGTGCAGGCCGGCGCCCGGATCGGCCTGCAAGGCCAGCGCCAGGCCGCATGCGCAGGCCAGCATGAGCGCGGCGGGCAGCATGCCGTTCAGATGGCGCAGCAAGGCCGCGTACGCCAGGTTGGCGGCCAGCTCGAAGAACAGCGACCAGGACGGCGAATTGAGCGGAAACAGGTTCGGTTCGGATACCAGGGGCAGCATCAGCCCGGCCGCCAGCAGCACCAGCGGCAGGGGAGCCGTGATCGATGACGGCACCAGCCCCAGCATGGCGGCAATGACGGGAAGCAGGCCGACGGCGCTGCCCAGGAAATACAGCGGATACATGCGGATCAGCCTGGCCATGGCGAAGCGGCCCACCGACATGCCGCCGTGCAAGCGCGACTCATAGGCATTCGCCACCACCACGCCGCTCAGGACGAAGAAGAGATCGACCGCCAGATAGCTTTGCGGAATGGTCCAGCTGCCCCAGAAATATCCGGTGTGGCGCACCATCACCACCAGCGCCGCCACGCCCCGAATACCGTCGAGCAGATAAAAGTAGTTCTCCTTAGCAATCATCGCAACCTTGGCGCATCGAACGGTCAGGCGTCCAGTTTGGCGCGCTCACGCCTTCGGCGGTCCAAATGCCACAACATCGGCCTTGCGCCGGGCCAAGCGTCGATCGGCCTCCCCCAAAGTGCGCGAAACGCCCTAAAATACCTTGTTGTACAGAACTGCTTTGATCAATTCTTAACGTGGAGCATCATGCTACCGGAAACACTCTTGTTCGCCGCCCCCGGCTCCCTGGGCCCGGCCCTCGCCGCCGGCCTGTTCGGCCTGCTGATCGGCAGCTTTCTGAATGTCGTCATCTACCGCCTTCCCAAGATCATGGATCGCGAATACAACGACTACCTGGCCGGCGAGTACGGCTGCGGCTGCGGCACCCGCAAGGTGCACACCGACAAATTCAGCCTGTGGGCGCCGCGCTCGGCCTGCCCGCACTGCGGCCACAAGATCGGCGCGCTGGAAAACATCCCCGTCATCAGCTATCTGGTCTTGGGCGGCAAGTGCAAAGGCTGCAAGGCCAAGATTTCGCCGCGCTATCCGATCATCGAACTGGTGACCGGGCTGATGTCGGCCCTGCTGATATGGACCTTCGGCAGCGGCTATGCGGGTCTGGCCACCCTGGTGTTCGGCTACCTGCTGCTGTCGATGACCTTCATCGACGCCGATACCCAGCTGCTGCCCGACGAACTGACCTATCCGCTGCTGTGGATCGGCCTGCTGATGAATGTCAACGCCAGCTTCGTGCCGCTGCAGGACGCCGTCATCGGCGCGGCGGTCGGCTACCTGTCGCTGTGGTCGGTGGCCACGCTGTACGAGAAGGTGCGCGGGCAAGTCGGCATGGGCCATGGCGACTTCAAGCTGCTGGCCGGGCTGGGCGCCTGGATGGGCTGGACCGTGCTGCCGAGCGTCATCCTGATTTCGTCGGCGGTCGGCTCGGTGGTCGGCATCTGCCTGATCGTGTTCGGCGGGCGCGCGCGCAATGTCAAGATTCCCTTCGGCCCTTACCTGGCCGCGGCCGGCTTCATCGTGATGGTGTGGGGCAAACCGATCGGCGTCATGACCGAGATCATCCTCAAGCAGTTGGCGAGCTGAGTGAACAGCACGCCCATCCCTGATGCCGGCAAGTTCAGCGTCGGCCTGACCGGCGGCATCGGCTGCGGCAAGACGGCCGTTTCGGACCGCTTTGCCGCGCTGGGCGCGAGCATCATCGATACCGACCTCATCGCCCATGCGCTGACCGTTCCCGGCGGTGCCGCCATGGAGGCCATCCTGCACGAGTTCGGCCCGGAGTTCGTCACCGCCGACGGCGCGCTCGAGCGCGTGCGCATGCGCGAACTGGTGTTCTCCGACCCGGCCGCCAAGGCGCGCCTGGAAGCGATCCTGCACCCGCGCATCCGCGCCGCCACCGCTGCCGCCGCCGCTGTGGCCAGCGGCGCCTACCTGATCTACGTGGTGCCGCTGCTGATCGAGTCCGGCGGCTGGCGCGAGCGGGTGGCGCGCGTGCTGGTCATCGATTGCCCTGAAGAACTGCAAATTGCGCGCGTGATGCGCCGCAACGCCATGAGCGAAGCCCAGGTGCGCGCCATCATGGCCAACCAGGCCAGCCGCGCCGAGCGGCTGGCAGCGGCCGACGATGTGATCACCAACGATGGCGGCCTGGAGGCGCTGGACCGTCAAATTGCTCTAATGCATGCTAAATATATGGCATTTTCCGAGAGAATGGCACTATTCCCGGTGCAGCGTTTGTAATTTTGCTTCGCTTGGTTCAGAATCACGGGATTCTTCTCCTGCCATGTAAAGGGATGTCATTTTGATCGTCTACGAATACCCTTTCAACGAGCGCATACGCACGTTGTTGCGGCTGGAAGACCTGTATGAGAAGTTCAAGTTCTTTGTGCACCAGGAACATGCAATGCAGCATCACGTCGCCCTGGCCACCATCTTCGACATGCTCGAAGTGGCCGGCCGCGCCGATCTCAAGTCCGACCTGCTGCAGGAACTCGAACGCCAGAAGCAAAGCTTGCTGAGTTACCGGTCCAATCCAAACGTCGCCGCCGACATGCTCGACGCCGTCCTGCTTGAAGTCGAAACGGTCAGCAGCGCGCTGGTCGCGGCCCAGGGCAAGACCGGCCAGAACGTGCGCGACAATGAATGGCTGATGAGCATCCGCGGCCGTACCATCATTCCCGGCGGCGCCTGCGAATTCGACCTGCCGTCCTACTACGCCTGGCAAAAGCGCCCGGCCGAGCAGCGCTTCAACGATATCGTCAACTGGTTCGCCCCGCTGGCGCCCCTGTTCGACGCCCTGGCCCTGGTGCTGCGCCTGCTGCGCGATTCGGGCGGCCCGGTCAAGATGATCGCCATCGCCGGCAGCTACCAGCAAATGCTGCAAGGCAAGGTCTACCAGATGCTGCGCCTGACCATGGATGAAGCGATGGGGGCGATTCCCGAGATTTCCGCCAACAAATACATGTTGTGGGTACGCTTTACCACGCAGGGCGGGGACTTGAAGCCCAAGCCGCTGGAAGAAGATGTCCCGTTCGAGCTCACGCTCTGTAATTTTTAGATCCCATGTTGCCATGACCGTCGTTACCTGCCCCACCTGCGCCAAGAAAGTCGAATGGATCGAGGCGAACAAGTTCCGCCCGTTTTGTTCGGAACGCTGCAAACAGATCGACCTGGGCGCCTGGGCCGAAGAAAAATACACCATTCCCGGCGCCGCCCCTTCCGATCCCCTGCTCGACGACGACAACCTGCCCCAGTAGCGCTGCGTCCATCTTTTGCCGGAGCGGCGCAAACAGCTTACAATGACTGACCGCTCATCATGCAAAGGATGCAACCAGATGTCAATGCCAAGGGCAGTGCGATGAGACTCGACCGTTTCATCAATGAGCGCATGGAAGAAATCCTGACTGAGTGGCAGGCATTCGCCCAGACCCTGCTGCCGGCCGCGAGCCAGATGACCGATCTGGCGCTGCGCGACCACGCGCGCCAGATCCTGCAGGCCATCGCGCTCGACATCGAAACGTTCCAGAATCCGGAACAGCAGATCGCCAAGTCGCAGGGCCTCGCACCCGACACCGTCGAGGGCGAAAGCGCGGCCTCGATCCACGGCGCGCTGCGCCAGGCCAGCAATTTTTCCCTGCTCCAGCTCAGTGCGGAATTTCGCGCCCTGCGCGCCACCGTGCTGCGCCTGTGGCTGCCGCAGGTGAGCCGCATGACGTCCGACGCCGCCGACGAAATGGTGCGTTTTAACGAAGCCATCGACCAGGCCCTGGCCGAATCGGTGGTGACCTATTCGGCGCGCGCCGACCATATGCGCGAGCTGTTTTTGGCCATCCTCGGACACGACCTGCGCGCGCCGCTGTCGAGCATGTCGATGGCGGGCGACCTGCTCACCCGCACGCAGGTCGATGCCACCCAGGCTGGCGAGATCGGCGCCCGGGTCAAGCGCGGTGCGCGCCTGATGAGCAGCATGGTGGACGACCTGATCGGATACACCCGCACCCAGCTCGGCGGCGGCATGCCGACCCAGCTGCGCGAGGTCAACCTGGGCGATGTGTGCCGCGCGGCGCTGGCCGACGCCCACGCCACCCATCCGGCCACCCGGTTCGAGATGGATGCCGATGAAGCGCTCAGCGGCCAGTACGACGCCGTGCGCCTGCACCAGCTGCTGACCAACCTGATGGTCAACGCCGCCCAGTACGGCACGCGCGGCACCGCCGTGCGCATCGAGGCGCGCGCCCATCCGGATGCGGTGACGGTGGCCGTGACGAATGACGGCCCGGTGATTCCGCCAGCGTCGCTCGAAAGCATTTTCAGTCCGCTGATCCAGCTGCCGGGCGACGGTGAAGCCGAGGAACGGCCGCGCACCAGCCTGGGACTGGGTTTGTTCGTCGCGCGCGAGATCGCCGCGGCGCATGGCGGCACCCTGACGGTGACGTCCAGCGCGGAGTGCGGCACGACCTTTACGGCGCACTTGCCGCGCGCGCCGAAAAGCGCCGAGGGCTGATTCTCCGCGCCGGGGCGACGATGGTGGCGCAAATGCGGCGCTGGCAATTGCCACGGCCCCGGTTTCAAAGTCAGCGTCGTCAGCGCCCGTAGCGCGTCATCAGCAAGCCTTCGGTATCGATGTCCGGCGCGCGGCCCGACACCATATCGGCCAGCACCCGCGCCGAACCGCACGACATGGTCCACCCCAGCGTCCCATGCCCGGTATTGAGAAACAGGTTGCGATACGGTGTCGGCCCGATCACCGGCGTGCCGTCCGGCGTCATCGGCCGCAAGCCGCACCAGAAGGTGGCCTTGTCCACATCGCCCCCGCCCGGAAACAACTCGCTTACCGCGTGCACCAGCGTGGCGCGGCGCGCGGCATGCAGGCGCAGGTCGTAACCGGCGATTTCGGCGGTGCCGCCAACCCGGATGCGATCGCCCAGGCGCGTGATGCCGACCTTGTACGTCTCTTCCATGATGGTCGACTCGGGCGCGCTGGCCGCATCGACGATCGGCAGCGTGATCGAATATCCCTTGACCGGATACACCGGTATCCTGATCCCCAGGGGCGCCAGCATCAGCGGCGAATAGCTCCCCATCGCCATCACGAAGGCATCGGCCCTGAGCTCCCCTTGCGAGGTGTCGACGGCGCTGACCGCGCCGCCGTCGGTCACGAGGCGCCGGATCTCCACGTTATTGCGGAAAACGACGCCCGCGCCGGCCGCCATCTGCGCCAGCGCCTGGGTGAACTTGAAGCAGTCGCCGGTCTCGTCGCCGGGCAGGTGCAGGCCGCCGACGATCTTGCCGCGCACCCGCGCCAGCGCCGGCTCAACCGCTTCGCAGCCGGCGGGATCGAGCAGCGCGTACGGCACGCCATAGCGCTTGAGCACCGCGATGTCTTCCAGTGCTTCATCGAGCTGGCGCGGATTGCGAAATACCTGCAAGGTGCCCTTGCTGCGGTGGTCGTAGGCGATGCCGGTTTCCTTGCGCAGCGCGATCAGGGAATCGCGGCTGTACTCGGCCAGGCGCACCATGCGGCTCTTGTTGACGGCATAGCTGGCCGGATTGCAGTTGCCCAGCATCTGGAACAGCCAGCGCCACATGCGCGGATCGAACGAGGGACGGATCACCAGCGGGCTGTGTTTCATGGCCAGCCAGCGCAGCGCCTTCATCGGAATGCCCGGCGCCGCCCACGGCGCGGCCATGCCCGACGAGACTTCGCCTGCGTTGGCGAAACTCGTTTCCAGCGCGGCGCCGCCCTGGCGCTCGATGACGGTCACTTCATGCCCGGCTTTGGCCAGAAAATAGGCCGACGTGGTACCCACCACGCCACTGCCCAAGACGATAATTTTCACGGACTTCCTTGCGGTGCGTTATTGCGTAAGGGCGGAAAAAGAACGTCGCTACGGATAGCGCAGCTGGTCGAGCCATTCGAGCAGCGGAATGGTGGCCGGCAGCAGCGGCGACACGCCGACCACGCCCTGCCACGCAAAGGCCTGGCCTTCCAGGCTTTGCGGCTCGCCGCGCCATTCGCGGCTGATAAAGAAGTGCAGGCGTACATGCGCGTGTTCGTACACGTGCTCCACCCCGCACCATTGGCTCGCGCTCAGGATATGAACGCCAAGCTCCTCGACGAATTCGCGTTTGAGCGCGTCGAGTATGGCTTCGCCGGTTTCTACTTTCCCACCCGGGAATTCCCAATAGCCGTCGTACGGTTTGCCGGCGGGACGCTGGCCAAGCAGCACGTCGCCATTGGGTTTCATTAAAATGCCGACCGCGACATCGATCGGCTTCTTTCCAGTCTTATCGCTCATTGAGGCAGCTTTCCAGCGTAATCCCTGGCGAACTGCCACGCCACCCGGCCCGAACGCGAACCGCGCTGCAGGGCCCATTGCAGGGCCTCCGGGCGGCTTTGCTCGATCTGCTGCGCGCTGCAGCCGTAGCTGGCCAGCCAGTGCGCGGCGATGCCGAGGTAGTCGTCCTGCTTGAACGGATAGAACGACAGCCACAGGCCGAAGCGCTCGGACAGCGATATCTTCTCTTCCACCGTTTCGCCCGGATGCAGGTCGCCGTCGCCGTCATGCCTGTAGCTGGCGTTGTCGCTCATGCGCTCGGGCAGCAGGTGGCGCCGGTTCGAGGTGGCGTAGATCAGCACATTGTCCGACTGGGCCGCGATGGAGCCGTCGAGCGCCACCTTGAGCGCCTTGTAGCCGCCCTCGCCTTCCTCGAACGAGAGGTCGTCGCAAAAGATGATGAAGCGCTCCGGACGCCCGGCCACCAGGTCGACGATGTCGGGCAGTTCGGCCAGGTCGGCCTTGTCGACTTCGATCAGGCGCAGGCCATCGGCGGCGAACTGGTTCAGGCAAGCCTTGATCAGCGAGGACTTGCCGGTGCCGCGCGCGCCGGTCAGCAGCACGTTGTTGGCCGGGCGTCCCTGCACGAACTGGCGCGTGTTGCGCTCGATCTGCAGCTTTTGCGGCGCCACGTTGTGCAGGTCCGACAGCGCGATGCCTGAGGCATGCAGCACCGGCTGCAGGTAGCTCACGCCGCTGCCGGCGCGCTTGCGCCAGCGGAATGCGGTCGAGAGGCGCCAGTCCGGCTCGCGCGGATACGCGGGCGGCAGCACCGCCTCGACCCGCTGCAGCAGCGCTTCGGCGCGCAGCAGGAACTGTTCGAGTGGCGTGGTCAAGGCGCGGCTCAGGAACGGTAGTCGGCGTTGATGGTCACGTACTCGTGCGACAGGTCGCAGGTCCAGACGGTGGCGCTGTGGGCGCCGCGCCCGAGGCGCACGCGCACCGTGATTTCGCTCTTTTGCATCACGCGCTGGCCGTCGGCTTCCTGGTAGGCGGGATTGCGCCCGCCGCTTTTCGCCACCAGCACGTCGTCGAGATACAGATCGAGCTTGGTCACGTCCAGGTCGTCCACGCCGGCATAGCCGATCGCGCACAGGATGCGGCCCAGGTTCGGATCGGACGCGAAGAACGCGGTTTTCACCAGCGGCGAGTGGGCGATCGAGTAGGCGATCTTGCGGCACTCTTCCATGTTGCCGCCCTCTTCCACCGTGACGGTGATGAACTTGGTGGCGCCTTCGCCGTCGCGGATGATCATCTGCGCCAGCGAACGGGCGATGTCGGTCACGGCGGTTTTCAGTTCGGCGTATTCGGTCGAATCGGTGTTGGCAATGGCCAGGCTGCCGGTGCCGGTGGCGATCAGCATGAACGAATCGTTGGTCGAGGTGTCGCCGTCGATGGTGATGCAGTTGAACGAATGGTCGGCCGCATGCTTGACCAGTTCATCGAGCACGTCTTGCGAAACCTTGGCGTCGATCGCCAGGTAGCCCAGCATGGTCGCCATGTTCGGCCGGATCATGCCGGCGCCCTTGCTGATGCCGGTCATGGTGACGCTGTGGCCGCAGATGTCGACCGTGCGCGACGCCGCCTTCGGCTGGGTGTCGGTGGTCATGATCGCCTCGGCGGCGCTGAACCAGTTGTCGGCCTTCAGGTTGGCGATGGCGGCCGGCAGCGCGCCGACGACTTTGGCAACCGGCAGCGGTTCGAGAATCACGCCGGTCGAAAACGGCAGGATCTGGTGCGGCTCGCAGTCGAGCAGGCGCGCCAGCGCGGCGCAGGTGGCGTTGGCGCTGTCCAGGCCCGTCTCGCCGGTGCCCGCGTTGGCGTTGCCGGTGTTGACCACCAGCGCGCGGATCGGCGCGCCGCCCGCGGCCACGGCCGCCAGGTTGGCTTTGCTGACCTGCACCGGCGCGGCGCAGAAGCGGTTGGTGGTGAACACGCCGGCCACGGTGGCCGTGTCGGCCAGCTTCATCACCAGGATATCCTTGCGGTTCGGCTTCTTGATGCCGGCTTCGGCAAAACCGATCTCGATCCCGTTGACGGGCTTCAGGTCGGCGGCGACGGGGAGAGGGGAATTAACGGCCATGGCGGATTCTCTAGCAGTGAAGTGGGAAGGCGCTATTGTAACGCTTGAAACGATATGCGGGATGCAACTGCCACGGCGCAGCGTGCGGCCGGTGGCGGGGCGGCCGGAACGCGATACCGGGGCGCCGCTGTGCTGATGTGTAACAATATCCATCTGGCATCACCGTCAGCGCCGGCGCCACGCCGCCGGGCGCCGCCCGAACATCATCGATCCAAAGGACTGCCTTGATTCTTCCGACCCTGTTTTCACGCGCGCGCCGGCCGGCCCGCCTTGCCATCCTGCTGGCCTGCCTCGCCGCGCCTTCGCTCAGCCAAGCCGCACCGCAGCCGCCAGCCGCCACGGCAGTGCAAGGCAGCGCCGACATGCATGCGCGCGAAGCGCTGGCCAGCGAAACGCTGCGCTATCTGCAGGCGCGCGATTACAAGGGCCTCGAAGCGCTGTATCAGAAGATCCGGGGGTCCGGCCAGCGCACCCCCAGCGGCATCTGGAAACAGGCGCAGTTCTACAACCAGCTGCGCGGATTCGGCCAGTGGAGCACCGATGCGGCTTATTGGGACACGGTGCAGGGTCAGGCCAAGGCGTGGCAGAAACAATATCCCAAGTCGGTGCCGGCGCGGCTGTTCGAGGCCTATATGCTGATCAAGCGCGCCGAAGCGAACCGCGGTTCGGGTTACTACGACACGCTCACGGAAAAGCAGCGGCGCGATCTGAGCCAGGGTTCGGCGGCGGCCATGCGGGTGCTGGAAGAAACGCAGGCGCTGGCCGCCAAAGCCGATGACCCGGAATGGCATCGCGCCATGCTCAAGGTGTTGCCATTGACGAGCCAGTTCACGCAAGAGCGCTACCAGAAGAAGATTGGCGCGGCGATGGCGCGCCATCCCAACTACCACGAAGCGTATTTCACGGCCGCCGGATACTCGATGGCCCACTGGGGCGGCGCGCCGGACGCGGTCGAGCAGCTCGCGCAAGACCTGAACAATGTCGGCGGCAAGGAACAGGGCGCCATGTATGCGCGCCTGTACTGGTACATGGACCAATCGGCCTACAAGGGAAAAATCTTCGAGGTCAGCCAGGCCGACTGGCCGACCATGCGCGCCAGCTTCGAGGCCCTGGTCGCGCAGTATCCGGACCCGTGGAACCTGAACGCGTACGCCTATTTCGCCTGCCTGGCCAACGATGTCGGCGCCATGGCGCCCGTGCTCGCGCGCCTCGGCCAGCAGATCGACCTGCGCGCGTGGGGCGAGAATGGCGCGGCGACCCATGCCCGCTGCGCCACCAGCACGCTGGCCGATCCGCAGTTCGACAGCAAGCAGGCGGCCGCGCGCAAGGTGCGGCTGCGGCGCCTGCTCACCGAGACGATGCAGCACGCCGCGGCCCAGCGCGGCCGCAAGGAATACAGGGAAGAACTGGAAACGCTGCACAAGGCCGAGGAGCTGGACCGTGCCATGGGCTGGGTCAGCATGCCGGTGCAATACAAGCTCGCGCGCGCCTTCTTCACGCTGAAACGCTACGAGGAAACCGTCAGCGCCATCACCGCCGGTCTGCCCGCCCAAGCCGACTATACGGATGCGTACTGGATGCGCGGCCAGGCGCTCGAAGCGCTGGGGCGCAAGGATGAGGCGCGCGAGGATTTCGACAAGGGGGCGCGCTACCTGCGCAAGGTACTGCCGGGAGCGTGGGCCGGACTGAACGCAAGCCAGCGCGCCAATGTCGCGGAAATGCAACGCAAGTTCCTGGAATACGGCTTCGAGACCCCGACTTTCCCCGCGGACTGAGGCCGGGCAATTGGCTTGTTGCTTAATCACAACCGTAAAAATGCTTGATGACAAGTAAAGTCATTTGCTTGATAATGTTAAACATTAACTATTTACCAATGAACCCAGTGAAAAAACTTCTCCTCTGCACAGCCCTGCTGACCTCCTTCCCCGCCTTCGCCGCGCAACGTCCCGACACCGCCAAGGCGCCCGTGGCCAGGATCGAATCGAACATGGCCGAGGCCGTTGCGGCGGCAGCGGACGAACTTGAACGCAATTTCTATTGGGCCAAGGGCAATCCGATTCCCATTTTCGACAAGCTGGCGGTGTTCGAGTTCTCCGCGCCGACCGCCGCGAAACTGAAAACGGTCTTTGGCTCGGCACGGCCGTACAGCGTGACGCGCGCGCCGGCGGCGGCTGGCATGGTCGGCTTCGATATTGCGCTTCCGGCGCACAGCTACGCCGATTTGAACGAGCAGAACTGGTCGTGGGACGCGCTCAAGATGAACGTGGTGACCGACGAGGCCGGCCGCACCATGACGGGCACCGGCACCTGGCCAAGCCTCACGGTCAACGCGAAAAGCGCCGACGTCATCGTCAACGACATGACCATGCAAACCAGCCAGCGCCGCAACAGCGACGATGTATGGCTCGGCACGGCGCGGGCGGACGTCAAGTCGATCGACGTAACCGGCAAGGACAAGCCGGTGGTCATGAAAATGGAAGGCCTGTCGGTCACCTCCGAGGTGTCCGAGAACGGCAAGGATTACGACGTCGGGAGCGACTTCGGCATCAGGCTGATCACGGTCATGGATGAAAAGATCGACGACATGCGCATGTCGTTCCGGATGACCAAACTCGACATGATGTCCTTGGAGCAGTTGAGCAAAGCCATGCAAAGGACGACCAAGCCCGGCGCCGAGCCGGACCTGGCCGCTATCGGTCCGCAGCTCAAGGCCTTCGCCAAGGGCATGGCGGCACGCGGCACGGCGATCGAAATCACCGAGATGAGTGCCGGCTACCGCGGTCACCGCGCGCTGATGAAGGGCCGCCTGGCCCTGGGCAAGATGGCCGACAAGGACTTCAACTCGACCGCGGCCCTGATGAAAAAGCTGGACGGGCGCTTTGAAATGCGCGTGCCGGTGGCGCTGGTCACCGCGATCGCGCGCAATGTGGCGCAGGCCCAGGCCACCAAAAAGGGCGAAACGCCATCGACGGAGCTGCTGGACTCGACCGCCAAGAGCCTGGCCGACATGGCAGTGGACAAGGCAACCGCCGACGGCTATGCGCGCCTGGAAGATGGCGTGCTGGTATCGATGGTTGAATTCAAGGCGGGCAAGCTGACCGTCAACGGCAAGGCGATCGCCCTGCCGACGGACAGCAAGAAGCCGGCGGCTGGCGCCAAAAAGCCGGCCAAGCGCCGCGTCAAGTAAGCAATAAGCATCAAGCGGCGGCCATCGTCCGATGGCCGCCTCAATCTCTTTACGTCAGCGCGCCAGCACGCTACTGCTGCGCCGGCTGCGGTGGCGCCACGGCGGCCACCTTGCGGCCGGAACTGGACCACACCTGCATGCATTCCGACCCGGTCCAGCTGGTCGCTTCCGGGCACGCGCACCGGTTTCCTTCCAACATGCTGTTAGCCGGGCACCGCAGGCCGCTCTGCCGAGCGTCCGCACCCGCGTCGGTTGGTGCGGATCGCAACGGGAGCACTCCTCCCAGCACCGCGAGCAGCAAGCATGCCGAAACAGCGACAGCGGCGAAAATGGCTTTCATAACGTCCTCCTGGTTGGCAATGAAACCTAACCATTGCAGGAAGCGCGCTTGCTATTGTTGTGTGTCATCAACTAAAACCAATCTTACCTATCAGCAATGACACGAGCGTGGCGCCGGCACGACGCCGGCCGTCCGCCTCACTTGCCTGCGCCGGCGGCACAGTTGCTGCCGATACGGGTCCAGCGCACCCGCTGGCGCGCCTCGGTAGCCACCGATTTGCCCGATTGCGCCATCGTTGCGCGCACCGCTGCCGCTTGCGCGGGCGTCTTCGCCTCGCGCAGGGCTTTTGCGTACTGCACATTGACCGCCACCTGCTTTTCCGCCAGTTCGCGCTGCAGGCGTGGCAAGTCAAGCAACTGCTGCGCCGCCCTGGCGCGCGCCTCGGGCGTCTTGCCTTCGGCCGCTTCGCGTTCAAGCACGGGACGCATCCATGCCAGGTCCGCCGCGGGATCGCCGGCGCGGGTGGCGCTGACGGTATCGTATTCCCACGTGACCTTGTCGATGCGGCGGATGGTCAGCGTGACCACCGCCGCCGGACAGTTCGCCGTATGCACCACCACCCCATCCGCGCCGACCTGGCTGGACTGGTCCGGGCAGGACGCCAGCGCCAGCGCCGACGAATACAGCGCGTCCGAGATGCGGCGCGGCCGGATGCAATGCGTAACCGGCCCCTTGCCTTCATACAGCTTCTCGCCCGAGTCGGCCCCGGCGACGCGTTCGCGCCGCACGATGTCGCCGTTCGCGCCATTGACCCTGGTGTCGACCCGGTTGGCCGGCGCCGGCGCCGGAATGCTGCTGGTGGATGCCGAATCGAGCCGGTACAAGCCGGCCGGCGGCAGGATCTGCTCGATCGCCGGAGCGGCGGCGACCGCGCCCCCGGCCAGCAGGGCGCCCAGCAGCGTCAATGGGATGCGCATCAACGCACCACCATTTCAACGCGGCGGTTACGCGCGCGCCCATCGTCGCCGGCATTGTTTGCCGCCGGCGCCAGGTTGGCCACGCCGTGCGGCTGCAAGCGCGCCGCCGCAATCCCATACTGCCCACTTAATGCGTCCACCACCGCCTGCGCGCGCTTGCGCGACAGCGCAAGGTTGGCATCGACCGCGCCCTGGTTATCGGTGTGCCCGACGATGAACACGTTCACGCCCGGGTCGTTCTTGAGCGACTTGGCCATTTGTTCCAGCGTGTCCTTCGATTCCGGCTTGATCACCGCCTTGCTGGTATCGAACAGAATGCCGTACAAGGCGATGCGGCCATCCTTCTTGAGGGCCGAGCCGATGGCGCTGGCGTCGACCGTCACATTGCCCTGTTCTACCCTGGCCGACTCGATCACCTGCATGAATTGCTGGGCGCGGCCCTGGACGTTGGCGTCGCTCTCCTCGCCCGTGCGCAGCGCAATCTGCACCTCCACCGGGCCCGCCGGCGCATCCTTGCGCGCGTGGATGTAGTGGAAGCCCGGCTTGTATTCGAACAGGCGGATCACATAGGCATCGCTATTGCCATTGTCGACCCACTGCGCGCCCTGGGCCCAGCGCACGATCTTCGACTGGGTGCGGTCTTTCTCGCACTGCGCCGCCTCGCATTCGTACAGGGTGTCGAAGCCGGCGCTGCGCAGCGCGGCCTGGTAATTGCGGAAGATCTCGAGCGACCCGCGTCCCTTCGGTCCGAAATAGATCCGGTTCGAGATCTTGCCTTCGACCGTTTTCTCGACCGGGCCGTTTTTACCGGCAACGAGCGTGCGCGCACCGGCGTAGTTTTCTTCGCCATGCAGGTACAAGGTGGAGCCGGCATAGCGCGACACCAGCGGATGATCGGCGCTGCCGGGGCGGTCGGCATCGTATTTTCCCGCGTGCGCCAGCGGCGAAGAAATGACGAGTGCGAGCGCGCACGCCGCCAGGGCGCTGCGGTGAACCGGAGAGGTCATGAGAGGCTCCTTGATTGGATAGGAATGTAATCTGATGTGGGCGTAAAAAAAGGGAGGCCGAACATCACGTTCTGCCTCCCCTTTTGGTCATGCCGGGCGCTTTATGCGAGCTTGCCGTGGCATGCCTTGAACTTCTTGCCGCTGCCGCAAGGGCATGGATCGTTGCGGCCGACCTTCGGTCCGGGCATCTCGTCTTCGCCCGGATTGCCGAGCGGCGCCAGCAAATCTTCCGGCGCCGCGTCGGGGTTGAAGTCCGCGTGCTGGTAGCTGACGTTTTCCACGTGCGACTGGTGCATCGCCGCTTCGGCGTCGATTTCTTCGCGCGACTGGATGCGCACCGTCATCACCATGCGGATCACTTCGTTCTTGATCATGTCCAGCATCGATCCGAACAGCTCGAACGCTTCGCGCTTGTACTCCTGCTTCGGGTTCTTCTGCGCATAGCCGCGCAGGTGGATACCCTGGCGCAGGTGGTCCAGCGCCGCCAGGTGTTCGCGCCAGTGGCTGTCCACGCTTTGCAGCATGACGTTGCGCTCGAAGCCGCCGAACGATTCCTTGCCGACGATGGCGATCTTGCTCTCGTACGAAGCGTCGGCCGCGGCCAGCACGCGCGCCAGGATGTCGTCGTCGGTCATGCTGGTATCGGTCGCCAGCATCTGCGCCAGCGGCACGCTGAGCTGCCATTCGCTGGCCAGGGTCGCTTCCAGGCCGGCGATGTCCCATTGCTCTTCGACCGATTCTTCCGGCACGTACGCATGCACCACGTCGGTGAACACGCCGGCGCGCAGCGATGCGATCAGTTCACTGATGTCGGTCGTCTCGAGCAGTTCGTTACGCTGGGTGTAGATCACCTTGCGCTGGTCGTTGGACACGTCGTCGTACTCGAGCAGCTGCTTGCGAATGTCGAAGTTGCGCGCCTCGACCTTGCGCTGGGCCGACTCGATCGAGCGCGAGACGATGCCCGCTTCAATCGGTTCGCCTTCCGGCATTTTCAGGCGGTCCATGATGGCGCGCACGCGGTCGCCCGCGAAGATGCGCAGCAGCGCGTCGTCGAGCGAGAGGTAGAAGCGCGACGAACCCGGATCGCCCTGGCGGCCGGAACGGCCACGCAGCTGGTTGTCGACGCGGCGCGATTCGTGGCGTTCGGTGCCGATGATGTGCAGGCCGCCGGCGGTCACCACGTGCTCGTTGAGCGACTTCCACTCGCTGCGCAGCTTTTCGGCCTGGGCGGCCTTGTCGTCGCTTGATAAGGCCGCATTGGCTTCGATGATCTGGATCTGCTTTTCGACGTTACCGCCCAAAACGATGTCGGTACCACGGCCGGCCATGTTGGTGGCGATGGTGATCATCTTCGGACGGCCTGCCTGGGCGATGATTTCAGCCTCGCGCGCATGCTGCTTCGCATTGAGGACGTTGTGCGCCAGCTTGGCCTTGTCGAGGATCGCCGAGAGCATCTCGGAGTTTTCGATCGAGGTGGTACCCACCAGGACCGGCTGGCCGCGCTCGTAGCAATCGCGGATATCGATCAGCATGGCGTTGTATTTTTCGTCCGAAGACTTGTACACCTGGTCCTGGCGGTCCTTGCGCTGCGACGGACGGTTGGGCGGAATGACCACGGTCTCGAGGCCGTAGATTTCCTGGAATTCGTACGCTTCGGTATCGGCCGTGCCGGTCATGCCGGACAGCTTGGTGTACATGCGGAAGTAGTTCTGGAACGTGATCGAGGCCAGGGTCTGGTTCTCGTTCTGGATACGCACGCCTTCCTTCGCTTCGACTGCCTGGTGCAGGCCGTCGGACCAGCGGCGCCCGGTCATCAGGCGGCCGGTGAATTCATCGACGATCACCACTTCATCGTTCTGCACCACGTAATGCTGGTCCTTGTGGTACAGCGCGTGCGCGCGCAGGGCCGCGTACAGGTGGTGAATCAGGGTGATGTGGGCGGCGTCGTAGAGCGAGGCGCCTTCCGGCAGCAAGCCCATTTGGGTCAGCATCGCCTCGGCGTTCTCGTGACCGCGTTCGGTCAGCAGCACCGAGTGCGCCTTCTCGTCCTTGGTATAGTCGCCCGGGACCGAGATCACGCCCTTGCCGTCCGGGGTTTCTTCGCCGACCTGCAAGGTCAGCTTGGCCGGCAGCGAATTGATCTGGTGATACAGCTCGGTATGGTTTTCAGCCTGGCCCGAAATGATCAGCGGCGTACGCGCTTCATCGATCAGGATCGAGTCGACTTCATCGACCACGGCGAAATTGAGGCCGCGCTGGACCCGCTCGCCCGCCTCGAACACCATGTTGTCGCGCAGGTAGTCGAAACCGAATTCGTTGTTGGTGCCGTAGGTGATATCCGACGCGTAAGCCGATTGCTTGACGCTGTGGTCCATCTGCGACAGGTTGATGCCGGTCGTCAGGCCGAGCCAGCTGTACAGGCGTCCCATCCACTCGGCATCGCGCTGGGCCAGGTAATCGTTGACCGTGATGACGTGCACGCCCTTGCCGGACAGCGCGTTCAGATAGGTCGGCAAAGTCGCCATCAGCGTCTTGCCCTCGCCGGTGCCCATTTCGGCGATTTTGCCGTAGTGGAGCACCATGCCGCCGATCATCTGGACATCGAAATGGCGCATCTTGAGCACCCGCCTGGCCGCCTCGCGGCAGACCGCAAACGCTTCCGGCAGCAGCTGGTCGAGCGTTTCGCCTTTGGCGACGCGCTCCTTGAACTGCGGCGTCTTCGCTTGAAGTTCAGCGTCCGACAGCTTTTCGATCTGTGGCTCGAGCGCGTTAATCTCGCGCACGGTTTTTTGATATTGCTTAAGCAGCCGCTGGTTGCGGCTACCGAAAATCTGGGTCAGTAATGACATGCTTGAATTCTTGAAAAAGACGCCGCAAAAAGAAGCCGTAATGATAGCAAAAACATATCACCCAACGGCCGACTATGGCAAAAAGACTGTGATTTTATCATGCGATCTCGCCACACTTGGGGATATTGGCCCGGAACTCAAGGGGCGAGGGCAAAACAAAGTTAATAAAATGACTCCGACAACGCGTTCCGGGCGCTATGGCGGGGCGGCGCGCGCTGTGCTATGTTGCGCCTTATGCATATCTACGGAACCAAGACGCGCCGCACCTCGATTGTCGCCACCGATTTTCTCAAGCGCAATGACAAGATCGCGGCCCTGCTGCCGACGGCGATGCGCATGGCCAGCCTGCAGAGCGACTGCGCCAAGGCGCTGCCGCCGATGTTCGGCAACTGCGACGTGCTCTCGTTCGAAGACGCGCGCCTGGTGCTGGCCACGCCCAGTTCGGCCGTGGCGGCCAAGCTCAAACAGCAACTGCCCAAGCTGCAGGGCGCCTTGCAAAAGCGCGGCTGGCATATCGACGAGATCAAATTGAAAGTGCAGGTCACGCGCAGCATCGCGCCGGTGGTGCACACGCATCAGCTGATTTTGCCCGGCACGGCCTTGTCGGCCTTTGAAGCGCTCGGCGACGCGCTGCCGAAAACGGCGGCCAACGCCACCTTGATCGCTGCCGTCAAGGCAATGGCGGCGCGCCAGCGCTAGAGCGCTTTGCGTTTGAATATCGTGACCACAAGCCTGAAGGTACTTAGGTAAGCGCCCACTCGCGCGCCATCTGGCGCACGTACGACGGCGGCGCGCTGCCGGGCTTCTCGAACCCCACGATCTCGTAGGCATCCGGATGCTTGAGCAGTTCGAGCAGCAGCAGGTTATTGAGCGCATGGCCCGACTTGTGCGCTTCGTAGCCGGCCAGCAGCGGGTGCCCGACCAGGTACAAGTCGCCGATCGCGTCGAGGATCTTGTGGCGCACGAACTCGTCGTCGTAGCGCAGGCCATCGGAATTGAGAATCCGGTACTCGTCCATCACGATCGCGTTTTCGAGCGATCCGCCGCGCGCCAGGCCCATGCCGCGCAGGCTTTCCACATCCTGCATGAAGCCGAAGGTGCGCGCGCGCGCCACGTCGTGCACGTACGATACGTCGCCGAAGTCGACAAACGCGCGCTGGGTCGTGCCGTCCACCGCCGGATGGTTGAATTCGATGAAAAAATCGAGCTTGAAGCCATCGTACGGGGTCAGGCGCGCCCATTTTTCGTTGGCGCCGCTACCCTGGCGTACTTCCACGTCTTTCAGCACGCGGATGAATTTCTTCGCCGCGTCCTGCTCCTGCACGCCCGCCTGTTGCAGCAAAAAGACAAACGACGAGGCCGAGCCATCCATGATCGGAATCTCTTCGGCCGACACGTCCACGTACAGATTATCGATCCCGAGCCCGGCGCAGGCCGACATCAGGTGCTCGACCGTGGACACGCGCGCATCGTCCTTGACCAGCACCGAGGCCATGCGGGTGTCGCCCACCACGCCTGCGCTGGCGGGAAACTCCACCACCGGGTTCAGGTCCACGCGGCGAAACACGATGCCGGTATCGATCGCGGCCGGACGCAGGGTCAGTTCGACCTTGGTCCCGGAGTGCAGCCCGACGCCGACGGTGCGCACCAGCTGTTTGACGGTTCTTTGTTTTAACATCCGCCGATTATAGCGAACTTGATGGGCCGGCGCTGCCGGGCGTCTAGGGGTGCTCGGCCTGCGCATGCGAGCGCTCGTGCCGCACCAGGTAGATGCCGCTGCCGATGATGATGGCCGCGCCGATCAGCGTGTACCGGTCGGGCAAGGTATGCCACAGGATCCAGTCCAGCGCCACGCCCCAGGCCAGGCCCGAATACTCGAACGGCGCCACGCGCGACGCTTCGCCCGAATTGAACGCTTCCGTGACCGCCAGCTGGCCCAGGAAGCCCGAGAGCGACAGCGCGCACAATAGCCAGACATCGGCACCGCGCACGGGCACCCAGTTGGGCGCGGCCAGGGTGGTTGCGCCGATGGCCAAAAACACCATCAGCCACAGCACCATGTGTTCGGCGCGGTCGGTGCGCCCGACGATGCGGGTGGTAATGGCCGACACCGCGTAGCAGCCGGCCGCGCCCAGCACCGCCAGTCCGCCCAGGGTCAGCATGCCGGTTCCGCTCGGACGCAGTACCACCAGCACCCCGCCCAGGCCGACCGCGATGGCGATCCAGCGCGCCAGGTTGACGCTCTCTTTCAGGAACACCACCGACAAGGCGGTGATGAGCGCGGGCGCGATGAAGAAGATTGCATACGCTTCGGCCAGCGACAGCTTGCGCAGGCCAAAGGCGAATAGCCCGAGCATGGTGATGCTCAGGCCCGCGCGCAGCAGGTGCAGCGGCCAGCGCACCTGCAGGGCAGTGCCGAAGGCGCCGCGCCAGCCCACGTAGGCAAACACCAGCGGCAGCGACGACAGGCCGCGCAGGGCGGCCACCTGCAGCGCCGGATAATGCGCCGACAGCAGCTTCATCACCGTGTCCATCAGCGAGAACATGGCCACCGCGATCAGCATCGCGTAGATCGCGCGCAGGTTGCCTTTGCCCTGCGTCACAGGCGCTTGACCATGAACAGGCTGAGGGGATCGGCCTGATAGTCGCCGAACGGCGCGCAGCGGATAAAGCCGTCGCGCTCATACAGGCCGATGGCTTCGGGCTGGCTGATGCCGGTTTCGAGCATCAGCGCCGGCAATCCGGCGGCGGCGGCGCGCTGCGCGATCTCGGCCAGCAGCTTGCCGCCCACGCCCTTGCCGCGCCGGGCCGGATCGACGTACATGCGTTTGACTTCGCCGTAGCCGCCACGGTCGACATAGGCGCCGCAGCCGAGCGCGCGGCCGTCAAGGTCGCGCGCGACCAGGAACACCACGCCGGGCCGGGTCAGCGAGTCGACATCCATCAGGTGGTTGCTCTCGGCCGGATAGAGGCCGGCAAAATAGGCGTCCAGCCGTTCGAGCATGGCGATGATGTCGCTCTGGCGCGGGGTTTCGGTTCGAATATGCATGGCGATGTAAAAAACGGCGCCGCGGCGCCGTCTTTGCGGAAGTGGTTCCGGGTGGGTAGTTAAGCGACTTGCTTGAGCAGCGTTTCGGCGTTCGATACGTCGAACGCGCCGCCCTGCTCCACGTTGAGCTGCTTGACGACGCCGTCGTCGACCAGCAGCGAGTAGCGCTGCGAGCGCGTGCCCATGCCGAACTTCGAGAAGTCCGCGTCCAGGCCCAGTGCCTTGCTGTAGGCGGCGTTACCGTCGGCCATCATGCGCACGATACCGGTGGCTTTCTGGTCGCGGCCCCAGGCGCCCATGACGAAAGCGTCATTGACCGAGATGCACCAGATTTCATCGACGCCCTTGGCTTTGAGTTCGTCGGCCAGCTTGACGTAGCCCGGCACGTGCTGTGCGGAGCAGGTCGGGGTGTAGGCGCCCGGCAGGCCGAAAATGGCGATCTTCTTGCCCTTGACCAGATCAGCTACCTGGAAGGTGTTCGGGCCGAGCGAGCAGCCTTCGGTTTCGGTCTCGACGAATTCAGAGAGGGTGCCTTCCGGCAGGCGGTCGCCGATTTTAATAGTCATTCGAGGCTCCATAATATGGGATTGATAAGACGGCTAGTATGCCTGATCCTCGCCGACCTTGCAGGCCGGCGCCTCCCTGGCGCGCCGCCGCACTGTCCGCGTCCGGAAAAAACGGCGTAAAAAAAGCCGGGGCGAACCCCGGCTTCGTCAGCACTGCGATCCGATCAATCGGCTTGCTTGCGCAGGAACGCCGGAATGTCGTAGGTTTCCACGCCATTGCGCTGCATCGCCTGCACCTGCTCGGAAGCCTGCTCGCGGCGCCACACGGCTGGCTGCTTCATGCCTTCCATCGCGTGGCCGCTGGCCGAGCCGGCACCCATCGACACGCCCACGGTGGCGCCAGCGCCGCCGCCGGCCATCATCGGACCATTGTGGGTACCGGTACGCAGCATCGGCTGCTGCACCAGCTGCATGGCCTTCTTGGCCTTGCCCAGGCCCGTCGCCACCACGGTCACGCGGATGTCGTCGCCCATGTCGTCGTCGTACGCGATACCCTGCGCGATCGACGCATCGGGCGCCGCAAACGCGCGCACGGCAGCCATGACTTCCTTGATTTCCTTACCCTTGAGGCCACGGCTGGCGGTCACGTTGACCAGCACGCCGCGCGCACCCGACAGGTCGATCCCGTCGAGCAGCGGCGACGCGACTGCCTGCTCGGCCGCGATGCGCGCGCGGTCGACGCCGCTGGCGGTCGCGGTGCCCATCATGGCCTTGCCCTGCTCGCCCATGATGGTCTTGACGTCGTTGAAGTCGACGTTGATGTGGCCCGGCACGTTGATGATCTCGGCGATGCCGGCCACTGCGTTGTTGAGCACATCATCGGCATGGCGCATCCACTCGATCATGCTTTCGTCTTCGTAGATCTCTTCCAGTTTTTCGTTCAGGATGATGATCAGCGAATCGACGTGCTGCGACAGTTCTTCGAGTCCGCTCTCGGCCACGTCCATGCACTTCTGGCCTTCGTACGAGAATGGCTTCGACACCACGGCCACCGTCAGCGCGCCGAGCGACTTGGCGATTTCGGCCACGATGGGCGCTGCGCCGGTACCGGTGCCGCCGCCCATGCCGGCTGCGATAAAGACCATGTGCGCGCCGCGCAGCGCGTCTTCGATGCGCGCGCGCGACTCTTCGGCCAGCTGGCGGCCGACGGTCGGCTTCATGCCGGCGCCCAGGCCCGACTCGCCGATCTGGATGATGTTGTGGGCGCTCGACGCGGCCAGTGCCTGCGAATCGGTATTGGCCGCGATGAATTCAACGCCCGACACGCCCTTGTTGATCATGTGCTGAACCGCATTGCCACCTGCTCCGCCGACGCCGACGACCTTGATGACGGTTCCTAGTGCTGCGTTATCGACCATATCAAACTCCATGATGAACTCCTAATCAAAGTGCGGTTTCCAAGCGCCAGGACTCATAGTCGTATGAAACCTGGAGGTTGAAAACTGCGTTAACCGTTAAATAACAAGAACCCGTGTGCGTAGTATTCCAAATTGTGCCGACTTAAAAATTCCCTAAAAACCATTCCTTCATGCGCTGCCAGACCGCTTTCACCGAGCCGTCCTGGCGCGTCACGATATGCCCGCGCAGATACTGCTTCTTCGCTTCGAGCAGCAGCCCGAGCACGGTCGCGTAGCGCGGGCTGCGCACCACGTCGGCCAGCTGGCCGCGGTAATCCGGCGTGCCGAGGCGCGCCGGCTTGAGGAAAATATCTTCCGCCATCTCGACCATGCCGGGCATGATCGCGGTACCGCCGGTGAGCACGATGCCCGACGAGAGCACGCCTTCGTAACCCGACTCGCGCACCACCTGGTGCACCATTGCGAACAATTCTTCAACGCGTGGCTCGATCACCGCCGCCAGCGCCTGGCGCGACAGGTTGCGCGGACCGCGGTCGCCCAGTCCCGGCACTTCGAGCGACTCGTGCGGATCGGCCAGCACCTGCTTGGCTACACCATAGCGGATCTTGATCTCTTCGGCTTCGGAAGTGGGCGTGCGCAGCGCCATGGCGATGTCGTTGGTGATCTGGTCGCCGGCGATCGGAATGACCGCCGTATGCCGGATCGCGCCGTCGGAGAACACCGCGATGTCGGTGGTGCCGCCGCCAATGTCGATCAGCACCACGCCCAGTTCCTTTTCGTCGAGCGTGAGCACCGCATCGGCCGATGCCATCGGCTGCAGGATCAGGTCCGACACTTCAAGGCCGCAGCGGCGCACGCACTTTACAATGTTTTGTACCGCCGATACCGCACCGGTGACAATATGCACCCGCACTTCCAGGCGGATGCCGCTCATGCCGATCGGCTCGCGCACGTCTTCCTGGCTGTCGACGATGAATTCCTGCGGCACCGTGTGCAGCAACTGCTGGTCGGTCGGGATGTTGACCGCCTTGGCCGTTTCGATCACGCGCGCCACGTCGGTGGCCGTGACTTCCTTGTCCTTGATCGCGACCATGCCGCTCGAATTGAACGAGCGGATATGGCTGCCGGCGATGCCCGCGTACACATTGCGGATCTTGCAGTCGGCCATCAGCTCGGCTTCTTCGAGCGCGCGCTGGATCGATTCGACGGTCGCCTCGATATTGACGACCACCCCTTTTTTCAGTCCGCGCGACTCGTGCTGACCCAGTCCGATCACCTCGTGGCGCCCGTCGGACATCACTTCGGCCACCACGGCCACCACTTTCGAGGTACCGATATCGAGGCCGACGATCAGGTTTTTCGCGTCTTTTGTCATGTGCTGTCGCCTACTGTCTTTGCTTTGTCTTGCTGCTGGTTGATCTGCTGTTCGGTTTCACTTCTTTTTTTACTGCCGCCTTCACAGGCTTGTGCGGATCGCTCGGCAGCACCAGGGCGGCGGCGGAAAGCGCCAGGCCGTTCTGATACCGCATGTCGATCGTGTCGATGCCGTCCTGCAGGCGGCTGGCCAGTTGCGGATAAATCCCCACCAGCCGCTGCACCCGCTTCTTCAGCGTCGTCTTGTCCTGCTCCCGTCCCAGCGCCACGCTCATGCCGTTATCGAGTTTCACGGTCCACGCGTAACGGCTCGACAGGTCCAGCTTTTCCGGCACCAGCGCGATCGGCGAAAACAGCGCGCGCAACTCCAGGAACCGCGCCAGTACTTCCTTCTCGCTGCCTTCCGGTCCGTCCAGCGCCGGCAGCGGATGATCCTCGTCCGCCTCGGCCAGGTTGGCGGTAAATACATCACCCTTCATCGACAACAGGCGCCCATCCTCGCCCCAGGTGCCGAGCGCCTCGTGTTCCTCGACTTCCACGATCAGCTGGTCCGGCCATTCGCGCCGCACCGTGGCCCGCCTGACCCAGGGTACCGCTTCGAAGGCGGTGCGCACCTGTTCCAGGTTGGTCGTGAAAAAATTTCCCTTGATGCGGCCCACCACGCCGGCGCGCAAGGTCAGCTTGTTCACGTGCTTCAGTTCCATCCCATGCACGCTGTCGACCCGCACCGTGCGCAGAGTGAACATCGGCAGCTGCGACAACCACCACACGGCAGACGCGAGGCAGGCGATCACCACCACGGCCATCAGGCCGCTCGCGCTTGCGTTCAAAGCTCTTACGTCATGCCACATTACTGTATTAACCCTGGCCCTGGGCCATTTTCAAGCGTGCCGAACGCACAATCTCGACGCACAGGTCTTCATAACTGATGCCCAGCGCGCGCGCGCCCATCGGCACGAGCGAGTGAGTGGTCATCCCCGGCGAGGTATTGACCTCGATCAGGAACGGCTTGTTGTCGCTGGCGCGCAGCAGCACGTCGACCCTGCCCCAGCCTTCGCAATCGACGGCGCGGTAGGCTTCCACCGCCAGGCGCGCCACTTCCGCACTGGTCGCTTCGTCCAGCTCGGCCGGGCAAACATACTTGGTGTCGTCGGTGAAGTACTTGTTCTGGTAATCGTAATTGCCGTCCGGCGCCACGATTTCGACGATCGGCAGCGCGCGCGCAGTCGCGCCGCGCCCGAGCACCGCGACCGTCAGCTCGCGCCCGGTGACGAATTCCTCGGCCAGCACCACTTCGTCGAAACCGGCCGCCACCTCATAGGCCACCTTGAAGTCGGCGGCGGCGCGCACCTTGGTGATGCCCACGCTCGAACCTTCGTGCGGCGGCTTGACGATCAGCGGCAGGCCAAGCTGCTGCACCACCTGCGCCAGGTCGGTATCGGCTGCCAGCGTGGCGTAGCGCGGCGTCGGCAGGCCGCGCATCAGCCAGATCATCTTGGTGTAGATCTTGTCCATGGCGATCGCGCACGCCATCACGCCGCTGCCGGTGTAGGGAATGCCGAGCTGCTCGAGCGCGCCCTGCAGGGTGCCGTCTTCACCGTAGCGGCCGTGCAGCGCGATGAACACGCGGTCGAATTCCTCGGCCGCCAGTTCGGTGATGCTGCGCTGGCCGGTGTCGAACGGATGGGCGTCGATGCCCTTGCTGCGCAGCGCCGCGAGCACGCCGGTGCCGGACATGATCGACACGTCGCGTTCGGCCGAGCGGCCGCCGAACAGCACGCCGACTTTGCCCAGTGCGGCCGCGTCGCCGGAATTAAATACACTCATCTTCAAGCCTCCACAGGGGTAAGCAGTTTATTCGGAATGCCGCTGATCGAACCGGCGCCCATGGTGATGACAACGTCGCCGTCGCGCACCACGTTCATGATGGCGGCCGGCATGTCGGCGATCGCCTCGACAAAAATCGGCTCGATTTTCCCGCCCACGCGCAGCGCATGCGCCAGCGCACGGCCATCGGCGGCCACCACATGCGCTTCGCCGGCGGCATACACTTCGGCCAGCAGCAGCACGTCGGGCGTGGCCAGCACCTTGACGAAGTCTTCAAACAGGTCGCGCGTGCGCGAATAGCGGTGCGGCTGGAACGCCAGCACCAGGCGCCGGCCCGGGTAGGCGCCGCGCGCGGCGGCCAACGTCACTTCCGTCTCGACCGGGTGGTGGCCGAAGTCGTCCACCAGCGCGAAGCTGCCGCCGCCCGGAATGGCAACGTCGCCGTAGCGCGTGAAGCGCCGGCCCACGCCGTGAAACTCCGCCAGGCCCTGCTGTGTCGCACTGTCGTCGATGCCGATTTCGCGCGCGATGGCAATCGCCGAACAGGCATTCTGCACATTATGCATGCCGGGCTGGTTGAGGATGAACTGTGTATCCGGATAGCCTTCCTGGACCACCGTGAAATGCATCTGCAGGCCGATGGCGCTGGCATTGACCGCGCGCACCTGGGCAGCTTCCGAAAAACCGTAGGTGGTGATCGGCTTGGTCACGAAGGGAATGATGTCGCGCACATGCTGGTCGTCGATGCACAGCATCACGCGGCCGTAGAACGGCAGGCGGTGCGTGAAATGCACGAACGCCTGCTTGAGCTTTTCGAAATCGTGCTCGTAGGTTTCCATGTGATCGGCGTCGATATTGGTGATCACTTCGATCATCGGCGTCAGGTTCAGGAACGAGGCGTCCGATTCGTCGGCTTCGGCCACGATGTACTCGCCCGTTCCCAGCTTGGCGTTGGCGCCGGCGCTGTTCAGGCGTCCGCCGATGACGAACGTCGGATCGAGCCCGCCCTGGGCCAGCACCGAGGCTACCAGGCTGGTGGTGGTGGTCTTGCCGTGGGTGCCGGCAATGGCGATGCCGCGCTTTAAGCGCATCAATTCACCGAGCATAATCGCGCGCGGCACAATGGGAATCTGCGCTGCGCGCGCCGCCACCACTTCCGGATTGTCTTCCTTGACCGCGGTCGAGGTGACCACGGCGTCGGCGCCGAGGATATTGTCGGCGGCGTGGCCGAGCATGACCTGCGCGCCCAGGCTGGCCAGGCGCTGGCTGGCCGCGTTGCTGCCCAGGTCCGAGCCGGACACGCTGTAGCCCAGATTGAGCAGCACTTCGGCGATGCCGCTCATGCCGCTGCCGCCGATGCCGACGAAGTGAATGTTCTTGATTTTATGTTTCATGTTCTTGTTTCAATTCTGTCTGTCGATCCTGCCAGTTGTTCGAGTACATCCGCGATTGCTTCATTGGCGTTGCGCTTGCCGACCGCGAGCGCGGCCTGCGCCATGGCGCGGCAGGCATCGCGGCCAAGGCCTTGCAGCAGCTGCGCCACGCGCTGCGCGCTCAGTTCCGTTTGCGGCAAATGGATTGCCGCCTTCTGTTTGTCCATCCACTGCGCGTTGTCGCGCTGGTGGCTGGTGGTGCTGGCCACGAACGGCACCAGCACGCTGGCCACGCCGGCGGCCGTCAGTTCCGACACGGTGATCGCCCCGGCGCGGCAGATCACCACGTCGGCCGCGGCGTAGGCGCCGGCCATATCGTCGATGAAGTCGACCACGTCGGCCGTCACGCCGGCCTTGGCGTACGATTCGCGCAGCGCATCGATATTCTTCTTGCCCGACTGGTGCGTCACGTGCGGGCGCTGCTCTTCGGGCAGCAGCGCCAGTGCGGCCGGCACGCTGTCGTTCAATACCTTGGCGCCCAGACTGCCGCCGACCACCAGGATACGCAGCGCGCCGCTGCGGCCCTCGAAGCGCTGCGACGGCGCCGTCATGGCCAGGATTTCCTTGCGCACCGGGTTACCGGTGACGATGGCCTTGGCGGCGGCGCTGCCGAAATCGGCGGGAAAGCCGAACATCACCTTGCTGGCCAGGGGCGCGAGCGTCTTGTTCGACAACAGCAGCGCCGCGTCGGCATTGACCAGCGCCAGCGGCACGCCGGCCAAGCGCGCCATCATGCCGCCCGGGACGCACACGTAGCCGCCCATGCCGAGCACCACGTCGGGCTTGCGCTGCCTGATGAAGCGGCGGCAAGCCACGAAACTGGCGGCCATCTTGAACGCGCCCGTCACGCTGTGCTTCAGGCCCTTGCCGCGCATGCCCGAAAAATCGATGCTGTCGATGGCGATGCCGTTCTTCGGCACCAGGTCCTGCTCCATGCCGTGCGAGGTGCCCAGCCAGCTCACGTCCCAGCCGCGCTGGCGCATGGTCTGCGCGATCGCGATCCCCGGGAAGATATGCCCGCCGGTGCCGGCTGCCATGATCATCAAACGCTTCATGGCCGTCCACCTCTCATCAACACACGGTTTTCATAATCGATACGCAGCAAAATCGCCAGTCCGACGCAGTTGATCAGGACGCCCGAACCGCCGTAACTCATCAACGGCAAGGTCAATCCCTTGGTCGGCAGGATGCCCAGGTTCACGCCCATGTTGATAAAGGTCTGCGCCCCGAGCCAGATGCCGATGCCTTTGGCGGCCAGGCCGGCGAAGATCTGGTCGATGGCGATGGCCTGGCGGCCGATATCGAAGGCGCGCTTGACCAGCCAGTAGAACATGGCGATAACCACCAGCACGCCAACCAGGCCGAGTTCTTCGCCGATGACGGCCATCAGGAAATCGGTATGCGCTTCGGGCAGGTAGTGCAGTTTTTCGACGCTGGCGCCCAGGCCCACGCCGAACCATTCGCCGCGCCCGAAGGCGATCAGCGAGTGGGTCAGCTGGTAAGCCTTGTCGAGCGCATTGCCTTCCTTCCACGGGTCCAGGTAGGCGAAAATGCGCGCGCGCCGGAATGGAGAAAAGAAGATGATGGCGCCGAAAATGGTCACCAGCAGCGCACCGATGCCGCCGAACCAGACCGCGTTGATCCCGCCCAGGAACAGGATGCCCATGGCGATGCAGACGATCACGCCGAACGCGCCCAGGTCGGGTTCGAGCAGCAGCAGCAGGCCCACCAGGCCGATGGCGCCGGCCATCGGCAGGAAGCCCTTGGTCAGCTTGTGCATGTATTCCTGCTTGCGCACCGTGTAGTCGGCCGCGTACAGCACGGCCGCGATCTTCATCACTTCGGACGGCTGCAGCTTGAACAGTTTCAGGTCCAGCCAGCGCTGCGCGCCATTGACCGAAAAGCCGATGTGCGGCACCAGCACCAGCACCAGCAGCGCCAGGCTGCCGACGAACATGACGGACGCGTAGCGCTGCCAGAGCGCGATCCGGATGCGGAACACGAAGTACCCGGCCAGCATCGAGACCATGATGAAAATGGCCTGGCGCTGCAGGAAGTAGCTTGTCTTGTAGTTGGCGTACTTGGGCGAATCGGGCAGCGCGATCGAGGCCGAGTACACCATCACCATCCCGAACAGCATCAGCAGCACGGTGACCCAGACCAGCAGCTGGTCGTATTCCATCATTTTCGACGGGCGTGTGCGGTCCCCGGACAGAGCGTCCGAAGCCGAACCGGCGAATTTGAATGGAAACTGGAAGGCCATCAGAGATCCTGTCCTTTTTCCAGCGCCAGTTCGCGCACGGCGTCGACGAACACCTGGGCGCGCTGCGCATAGCCGGTGAACATGTCGAAGCTGGCGCAGGCCGGCGAAAGCAGCACGCAATCGCCGCCCTGCGCCATGGAAGCTGCGCGCCGCACCGCTTCAGGCAAGGTCGCGCAATCGATCATCTCGACGCCGGACGGCTCGATGGCCGCGCGCAGCAGCGGCGCGTCGCGCCCGATCAGGACCACCGCGCGCACGTAGCGCGAGCACGGTTCGGCCAGCGGTTCGAACTCCTGGCCCTTGCCGTCGCCGCCGGCGATGAGCACGATTTTCTGCGATTCGCCGCCGAAGGCCTTGCCCAGGCCGGTCAAAGCGGCCACGGTGGCGCCCACATTGGTGCCCTTGCTGTCGTCGTAGTAATCGATGGCGTCGATGGCGGCCACCAGTTCGACCCGGTGCGGCTCGCCCTGATAGTCGCGCAGGCCGTGCAGCAGCGGCGCGAACGGCAGGCCGATGGCGCGGCACAGGGCCAGCGCGGCCAGCGCGTTGGCGGCGTTGTGCAGGCCGCGGATGCGCAGCGCGTCGGCCGGCATCAGGCGGCTGATCGTGCACGGCACGACTTCGGCCGGTTCATTTTTCTTGCGCTTCTTCTCGCTCTCTTCGCCGGCCACGGCCACGGTCAGCCACAGCACGCCGCGTTCGTTGTGCAGGCCGAAGCTGTCGGCTTCTTTCGGCTCGCCCGTGCCGAAGGTGCGCACGTCGGCGCCCGGCGCGGCCATGCGCGCGACCAGCGCGTCGTCGCGATTGAGCACGCGCACCGTCGATGGCCCGAAGATGCGTTCCTTGTCGGCGCCGTAGGCGGCCATGTCGCCATGCCAGTCCAGGTGATCCTGGGTGATGTTCAGTACCGTGGCGGCATCGGCGCGCAGGCTGAAGGTCGAATGCAGCTGGAAGCTCGACAGCTCCAGGATCCAGGCTTGCGGCAGCAGGGTCTGATCGAACACGTCGTCTGCGCCCCCGGCCTGGTCCAGCACTTCGCGCAGCACGTCGAGCGCCGCCGGGCTGATATTGCCGGCCACGCGGGTCGACAGGCCGGCGCGCTGGCACAGCAAGCCGGTCAGGCTGGTGACGGTGGTCTTGCCGTTGGTGCCGGTAATGGCGATGACTTTCGGCGCATAGGCGCGTTCTTCCTTGAGCGCGGCCAGGCCCTGGGCGAACAGTTCGATCTCGCCCCACACCGGAATGGCGCGCGTGGCGGCGGCCGGCACGATGGCGGCCAGTTCGCGCGTGGGCGCCAGGCCCGGGCTGACGGCGACGAAGTCGATGGTGTCGAGCAGCGTCTCGCTAAATTCCGCATTGAGTCCGCCGCCGATGAATTCGGCGCCCGGCAGCGCCTCGCGCAGCGCCTGCAGGCGCTGCGGCGCTTCGCGCGTGTCGGCCACGCGCACGCGCGCGCCGCAGCGCGCCAGCCACTGGGCCATCGCCAGGCCGGATTCGCCCAGCCCGAGGACCAGGGCGTGCTTGCCGGCGTATTGTTCGAGGTGGTTCATCAGCGCAGCTTCAGGGTGGACAGGCCGACCAGCACCAGCATCATCGTGATAATCCAGAAACGCACGACGACCTGGGTCTCTTTCCAGCCTTTTTGTTCAAAGTGGTGGTGCAAGGGCGCCATCAGGAATACGCGGCGCCCGGTGCCGTAACGCTTCTTGGTGTACTTGAACCAGCTGACCTGGATGATCACCGAGACCGTTTCGGCCACGAACACGCCGCCCATGATGAACAGGACAATCTCCTGGCGCACGATGACGGCGATGGTGCCGAGCGCGCCGCCCAGCGCCAGCGCGCCGACGTCGCCCATGAACATCTGGGCCGGATGCGCGTTATACCAGAGGAAGGCCAGGCCCGCGCCGGCCATCGCGCCGCAGAAGATCAGCAGTTCGCCCGCGCCCGGAATGTGCGGAATCAGCAGGTATTTCGAGTAGGTGGCGCTGCCGGTCAGGTAGGCGAACAGGCCCAGGGCCGAGCCGACCATCACGGTCGGCATGATTGCCAGGCCATCGAGGCCGTCGGTGAAGTTGACCGCGTTGCTGGTGCCGACGATGACGCAGTAGGTCAGCGCGATGAAGCCCCACACGCCGAGCGGATAGCTGATGGTTTTCACGAACGGCACGATCAGGTCGGCCTTGGGCGGCAGGTCGAGCGAAAAGCCGGACTGCACCCACGCATAGAACAGTTCCCAGACCTTGCCCGGGGTCGGCGCCGACACCGAGAACGCCAGGTACAGCGACGCGGCGACGCCGATCAGGGACATCCAGAAGTATTTTTCGCCGGAGCGCATGCCTTCCGGGTCCTGGTACACCACCTTGCGGTAGTCGTCGGCCCAGCCGATGGCGCCAAACCCGAGGGTCACGACCAGCACCGGCCACACCAGGCGGTTCGACAGGTCGCACCACAGCAGGGTCGAAACCCCGATGGCGATCAGGATCAGCACTCCGCCCATGGTCGGGGTGCCGTGTTTTTTCAGGTGCGTCTGCGGACCGTCCTGGCGCACTGCCTGGCCGACCTTGAGCGAGGTGAGTTTGCGGATCACGGCGGGGCCGGCGACAAGGCCGATCAGCACCGCCGTGATGGTGGCGAACACCGCGCGGAACGTGATGAAGTTGAAGATTCGCAGAGGACCGAGTTCGTCCTGGAACATTTGTGCGAGCCAGAGCAGCATGTTAGTGGGCTTCCTTACTTGTGTTGATTGATCCGACAAGGTGAGCGACGACGCGTTCCATCTTCATGAAACGCGAGCCCTTCACCAGTACAGTTGCGTCAGATGTGCTGCCCAATAGAGTATCGAGTGCTGCCAATAATTCGTCGAACTGCGTGTAATGCCGTGCGCCCGCGGCGGCCATGTGGCGCGTCAGTTCGCCGGTGACGAGCACCGTGTCGATGCCGCGCGCGGCCGCGTAGGCGCCGATTTCTTCGTGAAACTCGCGCCCCTGCGTGCCCACTTCGCCCATGTCGCCCAGCACCAGGATGCGCGGCGCATGCGCCTGCGCCAGCACGTCGATGGCGGCGCGCACCGAATCCGGATTGGCGTTGTAGGTGTCGTCGATGACGGTGGCGCCGCCGGCGGCCTGCTTGCGCTGCAGGCGGCCGCTGACCGGCTCGAACGCGGCCAGGCCGCGCGCCACGATGTCGGGGCTGACGCCGGCGGCCATGGTGCAGGCGATCGCGGCGAGCGCATTGCGCACATTGTGCAGCCCGGCCGCGGCCAGCCTGACGACGAACATGCGCAGCGGTGCGCCGTCAAGGCGCACGGTCACATCGAGTTCGCTGCCGAAATCGGCGGCGCGGTGCACGCAGCTCACGTTCGATGCGGCGTCAAGGCCAAAGGTGACCGTGCGGCGGCCGGCGGCGATGCCCTGCCACAGCGGCGTGTATTCGTCGTCGCCCGGGAACACGGCCACGCCGTCTTGCGCCAGGCCGGCCAGCACGGCGCCGTTTTCGCGCGCGACCGCTTCGACCGTGTGCATGAATTCCTGGTGCTCGCGCTGGGCGTTGTTGACCAGGCCAATGGTCGGCGCGGCGATGGCGGTCAGGCGCGCGATTTCGCCCGGGTGGTTCATCCCCAGTTCGACCACGGCCGCCTTGTGTGCGGCGGTCAGGCGCATGAGCGTGAGCGGCACGCCGATTTCGTTATTCAGGTTGCCGCGCGTGGCCAGGCGCGTCTCGTCGGACAGGCCGGCCGCCAGGATCGCGGCGATCATTTCCTTGACCGTGGTCTTGCCGTTGCTGCCGGTGACGCCGATCACGGGAATGGCGTATTGCGCGCGCCAGTGATGGGCGATGCGGCCCAATGCGGCCAGCGTATCGGGCACCACGATGGCCGGCAGGGTCCAGCCGTCCGGCAGACTCTCCACCACCACCGCGGCGGCGCCGCTGGCGGCCACCTGCTCCAGGAAATCGTGGGCGTCGAAGGTCTCGCCGCGCAGGGCGACGAACAACGCGCCGGCGCCGGCGCTGCGGCTGTCGGTCGAGACGCTCTCGAAGCAAGCGTCGGCCGTCATGCGCGCGCCCGGAATGGCGGCGACCAGTTGCGCGAGCGAGCCGCGCATCAGTTAGTCCTCATCATGGTCACGCGCGCGGCCAGCGCCAGCGCGGCGTGGTCGGCGTCGGAAAACGGCATCTTGCGGCCCTTGATTTCCTGGTACGGCTCGTGGCCTTTACCGGCCAGCAGGATCACATCGGGCTTGGCCGCGTGCTTGATCGCCGACAGGATCGCGGCGGCGCGGTCTTCGATCGCCTGGAAGCGCGATGTCGGATGGGCCGCATCCATGCCCGCGACGATCTGGGCGATGATGGCGGCCGGTTCCTCGCTGCGCGGGTTGTCGCTGGTGACCAGCACGTGTTCGGCGATCTGGGCGATGGCGCCCATCTGCGGGCGCTTGCCCGGATCGCGGTCGCCGCCGCAGCCGAACACGCACCACAGCTGGCCGCCGCGTTCGTGCGCGACCTGGCGCAGCGCGCCCAGCGTTTGCTCGAGCGCGTCCGGCGTGTGGGCGTAATCGATGACCACCATCGGCGCGTCCTGGCCGCCGATCTGCTGCATGCGGCCCGGGGCCGGGGTCAGTGCTTCGATGGCGTCGAGCGCGGGGCGCAGGGCCACGCCCTTGGCCAGCAGCGCGCCCAGTACCGCCAGCGCGTTGCTGATGTTGAAGTGGCCCACCAGGCGCGTCTTGACCTGGGCGCTGCCGAGCGGCGAATCGAGATGGAATTCGGTGCCCGCATGGCGGCTGCGGAACTGCGAGGCGCGCAGCATGGTGACGCCGGCGATGTCGGGCTGGGCCGCAACGTCGCGCAGGGTGTAGCCGGTCACGGAAGGAGCACCGCCAGGCTGGGAGATCAGTTGGTTGACCAGGCGCTGTCCAGCCGGGTCGTCGAGGTTAAGCACTGCTGTTTTCAATCCTGGCCACGCGAACAGCTTGGCCTTCGCCGCTTCGTAGCAATCCATGGTGCCGTGATAATCGAGGTGGTCGCGCGTCAGGTTGGTGAACAGCGCAACGTCAAAATGCATGCCCAGGGTACGGCCTTGCCCGAGCCCGATGGAGCTTACCTCAATCGCCAGCGCAGTGGCGCCCGCGTCGCGCACGGCAGCGAGTTTTTCGGCCAGCAGCACCGCGTCCGGGGTGGTGTAGCCGGTGACGTCGTACTCGACCTCGCCGCGGCCGTTGAACAGGCCCACGCCCAGGGTGCCGATGACGGCGGCGCTCTGGCCCAGGCGCGCAAAGGCCTGGCCGAGCCAGACCGCGCACGAGGTCTTGCCGTTGGTGCCGGTCACGCCGACGGTGAACATGGCGGCGTCGGGCATCTGGTAGCAAGCGTGGGCGATCGGACCGGCGTTCGCCTTCAGGTCGGCCACGGCCAGGTGCGGCACATTCCAGGCCGGGGTCCAGGCGAAATCGTGCTCGTCGTAGACGACGGCGGCGGCACCCTGCGCGATGGCCTTGCCGATGTAGGCACGGCCGTCGGCGGCGTCGCCCGGATAGGCGAAGAACACATCGCCCGCCTTGACGCGGCGCGAGTCGGAGACCACCCTGGCGCCCGGCGCCGCCTGGGCGATCCAGGCGCAGATTTCCTGCGGATTCATAGACGGCATTGCATGACCCATTACATGACCTCCCCGGAGCCATCGTACGGCGCGACGATTTCGGTCACGTCCGAGTCGGGCGGAATGTTAAGCGCGCGCAGCGCGTTGGCGGCCAGCGCGGCGAAGGTGGGCGCCGCCACGATGCCGCCGAAGTGGCCGAGCGCGGTCGGTTCGTCGATCATGACGGCGATGATGAAGCGCGGATTCGACATCGGCACCATGCCCACGAAACTGCCGATGTACTTGCGCGGCATGGCGTACTTGCCGTTTTCGACCTTGTAGGCGGTGCCGGTCTTGCCGCCCACGCGGTAGCCGGCGATCTGCGCCTGCTTGGCGGTACCGTGCTGGCCCGAGACCGCGCGTTCGAGCATTTCGCGCATGTCGCGCGCGGTTTTCGGCTTGATGATCTGGCGCCCCACCGGCAGCTCGGTCACCTTCTGGAACGACAGCGGAATGGTGTCGCCATCGCGTGCGAACATCATGTAGCCGCGCGCCAGCTGCAGCAGCGAGACCGAGATGCCGTTCCCGTAGCTCATGGTGGCCTGTTCGACCGGGCGCCACGATTTGTACGGACGCACGCGCCCCGCCACCGCGCCGGGAAAACCGAACCTGGGCTGCTGGCCGAAACCGACTTCGGTAAACATCTCCCACATTTCGCGCGGCGGCATGGACAGCGCAATCTTGGAGGTGCCGATATTGGACGACATTTCGATGATTTCGGCGACCGAGATCACGCCGTGCGGCTTGGTGTCGGAAATCGGCGCGCCGTTGATCACCAGGCGCCCGGCGCCGGTATCGATGCGGGTGTTGGGCGTGACGCGTCCGGTGTCGAGCGCCAGCGCCACGGTAAACGGTTTCAGGGTCGAACCCGGCTCGAAGGTGTCGGTGATGACGCGGTTGCGCAGCTGCGCGCCGGTCAGGCCCTTGCGGTCGTTCGGGTCGTACGTCGGCCAGTTGGCCAGCGCCAGCACTTCGCCGGTTTTCACGTCCAGCACCACGGCGGCGCCGGCCTTGGCCTTGAACTTGGCCACGGCTTCCTTTACCTGCGTAAAGGCGATGTACTGCAGCTTGCTGTCGACCGACAGGGTCAGGTCGCGGCCGTCGTGCGGCTCTTTCGACAGGCCCACGTCTTCGACGATCTGGCCGAGGCGGTCCTTGATCACGCGGCGGCTGCCGGTGGTGCCGACCAGGGTCTTTTGCTGGGCCAGTTCCATGCTTTCCTGGCCGGCGTCTTCGACGTTGGTGAACCCGACCAGGTGGGTCGCGATTTCGCCCTGCGGGTAGAAGCGCTTGTATTCCTTGCGCGTGTCCAGGCCCTTGATGTCCAGTTTCGCGATCTGGTCGATCACCGGCATTTCCACCTGGCGCTTGAGGTAGACGAAGGTGCGGTCGGAATCGAGTTTTTTGCGCAGCTCGGCGTCGCTCATCTTGAGCAGCGCGGCCAGGGCGCGCAGTTTTTCCGGCGGCGAGGCCAGCACGTCTTCGGGGATGGCCCATACCGCCTTGACCGGCACCGAAGATGCCAGCACCTGGCCGTTGCGGTCGAGGATGCGCCCGCGCGTGGCGGGCAGTTCGATGGTGCGCTCGTAGCGCTGCTTGCCGTAGCTGATCAGGACCTCGTCGGTCACGGTTTGCAGCCACACGGCACGGCCGGCCAGCGTGACAAAGGCCGCGAACAGCACGAACAGCACGACGCGCGAACGCCAGGTCGGCAGGCTGACCGCCAGGACCGGGCTTTTCGAGAACGATACGCCTTTCGAGGCCGCTACCCGCGCGCCTGCCGCACCATTGCTACCGCGTTTCATTGCGCCCCTTCCGTCAGGTACTGCGTACGCGCCGGGGTCAGCGGCGTCATGTCGAGCTTGTCGCGCGCGATCTGTTCGATGCGCGCGTTGGTGCCCAGGGTCGACTGGTCCAGCTGCAGCTGCGACCAGTCGATGTCGAGCTGGCGCGCCTGCTGTTCCAGCTTGCCCAGCTCGATGAACAGGTTGCGCGACTGGTACTGGGCATTGACCAGCGACAGGGCGCAGCCGACCAGCAGCGCGGCCAGCACGATGTTGATCTTGCCGTTCACGGCGCGCTCCGGGCGGGCAGGCGTTCGGCCACCCGCATCACGGCCGAGCGGGCGCGCGGATTGCCGCCGATTTCCAGGTCGGACGGCTTCATCCTGGTTACCAGCTTCATCAGCGGCTGCGGCAGGTCGACCGCGCGGATCGGCAGGCGGCGGTCGGGCTGCTCGACCTTGACCTTGCTGGCCAGGAACTGCTTGACCATGCGGTCTTCCAGCGAGTGGAAGCTGATCACGGCCATGCGCGCGCCGGGCGCGAGCATGGCGTAGGCGGCGCTCAGGCCTGTTTCAAGGTCTTCAAGCTCTTTATTGATGAAAATCCGGATAGCCTGAAAGGTCCGGGTTGCCGGATCCTTGCCCTTCTCCCGGGTTTTGACCGCGTTTGCCACGATGCCGGCAAGCTGTCGTGTGCTTGAAATTGGTTCGACTGCCCGGCGAGCAACAATCGCCTTTGCAATCTGAAAAGCAAACCGTTCTTCCCCATAATCGCGAATGACCCTTTCCAATTGTTGTTCTGTCTCGCTGGCCAGCCATTGGGCGGCGGAAACGCCGCGCGTGGTGTCCATGCGCATGTCGAGCGGACCGTCGTTGCGAAAGCTGAAACCGCGCGCGGCGTCGTCCACCTGCGGCGAGGAAATACCCAGGTCGAGCAGGATGCCGTCGACCTGGTCCACGCCGCGCGCGGCCAGCGCCTGCTGCATGGTGGCGAAGCTGTCGTGCACGATCTCGAAGCGCGCATCGATGATCTGGCCCGCCGTGGCGATGGCCTGCACATCCTTGTCGAAGGCGAACAGGCGCCCTTTCGGGCCCAGGCGCGACAGGATCAGGCGACTGTGTCCACCGCGACCGAAGGTCCCGTCTATATAAGTGCCATCGGCACGCGCACCCGTCAGATCGAGCGCATCGACCGCTTCGTCCAGCAACACCGTCCGGTGCTGAAATTCCGGCACCGCCACCACATTCATCATCGGCGCGCCTTAGAAAGAAAAATTAGACAACACATCGGGCATGCCACCGGCGACGGCGGCTTGCTCATCTTCGGCCAGCTTGGCGGCATCCCAGATCTCGAAATGGCTGCCCATGCCCAGCAGCATGACTTCACGGGTCAGGCCGACGGCGCTGCGCAGCTCGGGGGAAATGAGGATGCGGCCCGCGGAATCGAGCTCGACATCGCATGCGTTGCCGAGGAAAATACGCTGCCACGCGCGGGCCGACATCGGCCAGGCGGCAATTTGCTCGCGGTGCGATTCCCACACCGGACGCGGAAAAAACAGCAGGCACCCGTGCGGATGGCGGGTGAGCGTGAGGCGGCCTTCGCACTGGACTGCGAGTGCGTCGCGATGCTTGGCGGGGATGGACATCCTGCCTTTCGCATCGAGATTGATTGCGGACGCGCCTTGAAACACGAGTTACCTACTTGGAAAAGTTATTATGAAGTCGGTGTTTTGGCGCCAGGAGCATCATTTTTCTCCCACAAAACTACACTTTTTCACACAGTTGCCCACTTTAGATGATGCCATCTGGACGGTCAAGCGCTTTCAATCGTGCCAAATGGGAATTTTGTTAATGAAGTCAAGGACTTAGCGCATTACCTTGAAGGATCTTCAAAGTAAAATATGTCGAAAAATTAGAGACTTAGACAAGACAGTGAATGTTCAACCTCATCTATACACATGGGTTTGCGAGACACAACAAAGCTTAAAATAATTACATCTGCTTACTTTTACGCAACGAATGAGTGATTTGTCTTGTGCGGGGGCCGGACTGTGGTAGACCGGCCGCGCGGGCGCTATAGCGCGGCCCCGCGCGGCGCCGGCTTGACGCGGCGCGGGCGCGGCTGTGCGAAAACGCGCCTCGGGTAGCGCAAGGATTCGGAATATGCGGGAAATGATTGCAGCCCGCCAGCGGCTGGCGTGCGCACGCCCTGGCACGGGCGCGGCATGGTTGCGTTGGCGCATTGCGCGCCGGATATTCAATGTGAAGCAGGCCGATAGGCCGGATTTTGTTACGGCGACTACCCTTGCAGGCATTCGCTATGACAGCCATTCCTCTAGGCGCCGAATTACTCCGGCGCTCAAGCTCCCTACCCGCACGCTCCGCGAGCCGCCTCAACGCGTGCCTATTTGGGATTGCTCCAGGTGGAGGTTACCGCGTTTCACCGTAACTTAATACGCTCGTCTCTGTGGCCCTATTCCTCGCCTTATACTCCCCGGCTTGCGCCGGTCGGCTTTCAGCGGACGGCCATTAACCGTCACCCTGCTCTATGGAGTCCGGACCTTCCTCCCGCCGACGCATTACGCGCCAGCCAGCGACTGTCTGGCCTGCTTCACCCCTCCATTGTACCGCGCCGCGGCCATCGCGGCCAGGTTTCCGGCCATCGCCGCGCCACCGATACCGATTTCAATATCAATCTTGTCAAAAATGTGATCGCAGCCGAGTTACCCAGCGTACATACATACAATTACAATATCGAAAATTTATAAAAAGGAAACTAAATGAAATTGTTGCCCCTCGTCGCACTGATCAGCACCACTCTCTTCGCCAGCACCACCGCGCATGGCGCGGACTGGCCGGAAGGTTTCTCGAAATGCGCCGCCCAGGGCGGAACCTGTGATGTCGGCGCCAGCAAGCGCAAGGTGTCCTTCGGCATCAAAAACAAATGGGTCGTCAAATCGCTCAGCGGCAAAGTTGCCTGCACCGTGGCCACATTCGGCAGCGATCCTTATCCGGGTCTCGACAAGAAATGCGCAGTAGGCCCGCTCGATGGCGGCACCACGCCGCCGACCACCCCGCCAACGACCCCACCGACCACGCCGCCAGCCGGCAGCGATCCGGTGACGCAAGCAGCCCCGCCAACCGGATGGGCCAGCCACGGCACCGGCACCCGCGGCGGCGCGGCGGCGGCACAGAAGGATGTCTTCCTGGTCAGCACGCCATCGCAACTGCTGGCCGCACTCAAGACCGAGGGCGGCAAACCGGTGCAGATCAAAGTCTACGGCACCATCGACATGGCCGCCGACGCTCCGTTCAAGAGTGTCGCCGACCAGGGCGTGCGCAGCCTGATTTCGCTGCCGTCGAACAGTACCCTGATCGGCGTGGGCCCGAATGCGGGCATCGTCAACGGCCGCATCATGATCAAGGGCGTGGACAACGTCATCGTGCGCAACCTGACCATCGCCAACCCATGCGACATCGCCCCGGTATGGGACCCGAAAGATACCAGTACCGGCAACTGGAACTCGCGCTACGACGGCATGAACGTCGACAAGTCGACCCACGTCTGGATCGACCACAACACCTTCACCGATGCGCCGCGCACCGACGACCAGTTCCCGAAAGAGAATGGCAAACTCAAGCAATGCCACGATGGCTCGCTCGACATCAAGAACGGCGCCGACTACGTGACCGTGTCGAACAATGTGTTCAAGCTGCACGAGAAAAACACCCTGGTCGGCTCGTCCGACGACACCACCTCCGACGATGGCCACCTGACGGTGACTTTCAACGGCAATCATTACCTGGACATCACCGGCCGTTCGCCGCGCGTGCGTTTCGGTAAGGTACACATCTACAACAATTACTTCCAGGGCGACCGCGATGCCAAGCTGTACCCGCACCACTACAGCATCGGCGTGGGCTACAAGGCCAAGATCGTGTCGCAGCACAACGCCTTCGACGTCCTCGGTGCCAAGGAGTGCGGCGATGTGGTCGAGGCTTCGGGTTCGTCCAGCAAAACCGGTGCCATCGTCGACAGCGGTTCCCTGCTGAACGGCGCGGCACTGGGCATGGGCGGCGAAAGCTGCAAGTTCAGCAACGCGATCGGCTGGACCCTGCCGTACACCCCGGCCGTGATCGATGCGTCGAAAGTGCGCGAATCGGTCTTGCGGAATGCAGGAGCCGGCAAGCTCAGCGTCAGGTAAACCCCGCAATGCCGCGGCCCGCCCCCGGCCGCGGCATTGTGCATGGGAGTGTCACACGCTTGCGTCGCACGCTTGCGTCGCGCGCTAGCGCGGCTGGGCCGGCGCAGTGCCGCCGGCCTCCCCCAGCTCCGACACCAGCACCCGGTCGATCCGGTGCCGGTCCATATCCACCACCTCGAAACGATAGCGTTCCCACACAAAGCGGTCGGACGCCGCAGGCATATGCCCAAGTTGCTCCAGCACAAACCCGGCCAGGGTCTGGTAGGCCCCGCTCGCTTCGCCGGGCAGCGCCAGGCCAATCCCGAGCAGTTCGCGCAGGCGCGCCAACGGCAGGTCGCCATCGAGCAGCCAGCTGCCAGCTGCCATCGTCGCGCCGCACGGCATCCGGTTCACGCGCATCGTTCCCGGGCAGCACGCCGATCAGGGCCGCCATCAGGTCGTTCAGGGTCACCATGCCCTTGAGCTGGCCGTGCTCGTCGACCACCAGCGCCAGCTCGGCGTGCTGCTGGCGCAACTGTTCCAGCAAGCCGCGCGCGCTGACCGTGGCCGGCACCAGCAGCGCCCGATGCATGGCCGCGCCGATATCGATGGCTTCGAGCGCCCGCTGCCGGATCGCCTGGGCGAACAGCTCGCCCGCATCGACTCCCCCCAGCACGTTCGACGGGTCGCCCCGCACCACCGGAAAGCGGCTGAACGGGCTGGCCGCGATGCGCGCCAGGTTGTCGCCGCGATCGCCATCGAGGTCGATCAGCTGCAGGTCGGCGCGCGGGGTCATCAGCGCATCGAGGCGCTGGTCGTCCAGGCGCAGGGCGCGCTCGGCGATGTCCGATTCGGTCTTGTCGAGCACGCCGGCGTCGGCGCTTTCCCTGAGCATGCCGCTGATCTCGTCGGCGGTCGGGGCGCTGTCGGGCGCCCGTCCCATGCCCAGCATGCGCATGCTCAGGTCGCTCAAGGCCGACAACAGGCGCACGAATGGCGCCATCGCCCGCGACAGCGCCTGCAGGGGCGGCGCGATGACGGCGGCCACGAACTCAGGCACTGGGGTCGTCGGCCAGCCGCATCGCCGCGCGCGCGCCGCCGCGGCCCTCCCCGGCCATTTTCTCGAGCCGCGCGCGTTTGGCCGACACCAGCGCCAGCTCGGACATGGCGAACACGCCATTGAGCAGGATGAGGACGAGGATGATCAGCAATTCCATGGAAGCTAGCTTGCGCGGACGGTGAATCCACCCAAGTTAGCCCTGCCATATCGCCGGGGTTTGAGGCAGGCCAATGTCGCGCGCCCTTCGCCCGGGATAGTAATTCTGATATTTAATGTCGTAATTTCAAAAGCTTGCGAGAATCGGCTCGCATAGAATGGCGCATACTCAACCATCAAGGCAGAGACGACATGACGCACCCTTCCCGCAGTGGCGGCCAGATTCTGGTCGATGCGCTCAACATTCACGGCGTCGACACCGCCTTCGGGGTTCCCGGCGAAAGCTACCTCGACGTGCTCGACGCCCTGCACGATTCCGACATCCGCTTCATCATCAACCGCCAGGAAGGCGGCGCCGCGTTCATGGCCGAAGCCTACGGCAAGCTGACCGGCAAGCCCGGCATCTGCTTCGTCACGCGCGGCCCGGGCGCCACCAACGCCTCGATCGGCGTGCACACGGCCTACCAGGATTCGACCCCGATGATCCTGTTCATCGGCCAGGTCGGCAACGACTTCATCGACCGCGAAGCGTTCCAGGAGATCGACTACCGCCGCATGTACGGCCAGATGGCCAAATGGGTCACCCAGATCGACCGCGCCGACCGCATCCCGGAATACATCGCGCGCGCCTTCCAGGTTGCCACCAGCGGCCGTCCGGGCCCGGTGGTGCTGGCCCTGCCGGAAGACATGCTGATCGACAGCGCCAGCGTGGCCGACACGCGCCGCTACCAGCCGGTGCAGGCGTCGCCGTCGAGCGGGCAGATCGCCACCCTGCGCGAGATGCTGGCCGGCGCAAAACGTCCGGTCGTGCTGCTCGGCGGCGCCAGCTGGAACGCCCAGGCCTGCGCCGACCTGCAGCGCTTCGCCGAAGCCAATGCCCTGCCGGTCGGCTGCACCTTCCGTTTCCAGGACCTGCTCGACAACGCCCACCCCAACTATATAGGTGACGTCGGCATCGGCATCAATCCGAAACTGGCCGCGCGCGTGAAAAACGCCGACCTGGTGATCGCCATCGGCCCGCGCCTGGGCGAAATGACGACCGGCGGCTACACCCTGCTGGCCTCGCCTGTGCCGGCCCAGCGCCTGGTGCATTTCCATGCCGATGCCGAGGAACTGGGCAGCGTCTACCAGGCCGAGCTGATGATCAATAGCGGCGCCGCGCAAGCCTGCGCCATGCTGGCCGCGATGGAACCGGTCGATGCGTCCGCCTGGCGCGGCAGCGTGGCCGAGGCGAAAGCCGAGCTGGCCGCCTACCAGGAACAGCCGCCGATTTTCAAGGATGGCAAGGCCCCGCTCGACCTGTGGCAAGTGGTGCAGGACCTGATGGCGCAAGTGCCGCGCGATACCATCATCACCAATGGCGCCGGTAATTACGCATCGTGGGCGCACCGCTTTTACCGCTATGGCGGCATGCGTACCCAGCTGGCGCCGACGAATGGCGCGATGGGTTACAGCGTTCCGTCGGGAATAGCGGCAAAGATTGTCGATCCGACACGTACTGTGGTGACCTTCGCCGGCGATGGCGAATTCATGATGAACGGCCAGGAATTGGCCACGGCGGTGCAATACAAAGCCGGCGTGATTATTATCGTTTTTAATAATGGCATGTTCGGCACCATCCGCATGCACCAGGAACGCGATTATCCGGGCCGGGTATCGGGCACCAGCTTGCATAACCCGGACTTTGCGGAACTGGCCAAGGCTTATGGCGCGCATGGCGAGGTGGTCAACGCGACAGCGGAGTTCGGCCCGGCCCTGACACGCGCGCTGGCGCATACACGCGACAAGTCATTGCCGGCGGTGATCGAACTGCGCTACGACGGCAATTTGATTACCCCGAATGCGACGCTGGAAACCATCAGGAAGACGGCTGAAGCTGCACAGGCCGCGAAGTAAGCGAAGCTTATCCCGCTACCGATACCACTGGTATCGATGGCGGGCACAAGAAGGAGCGCATGCCGTACAAGCCATGCGCTTCGTCTTGAAAATCGGGAAAGAACGAGTTACTGCGGACTGACCAGCTGCGCTTGCGGCAGCAGTTCAAGACCAAGCTCGGCTGGCATAGGCAGCGGCCGGTCGTAGGCGCTTGGCGCTTCGGTCACTGGCGCCGTAAAGAAACAAGCCACCGTGGCGATAAACGCCAATCCGATGACGTTGCGTATCCACATCGACCCCGCCACATGGATCGTCTCCGGCGAAATCAACAAGCTGAAATTGTCTGGGCTTTTCACACTGCCTCCTGTCATCGTTTTGTAATAATTTATACCCTTTTCCGATAAAAGCATAGCTAATCTTGAGCCGGATTGATGCATATGTGTGCCAGTCCATACAGTCTAATTATTAGCAGCACGTTTGAGCCAGCGCATGACACTTCCTATCAATGGAAGCTTTTCATATAACTCCTCGGCGGCATCCCAATAATCGCGATGCATCATGACCGCCCCGCCCGCATCGAAGCGGATCCGGGTAGCGCCGCGGATGCATTGCGGCGCTTTGGAAAAACGCTTCATCCGGAACAGAAACTCCCATGTCAGAAAGGCCTCGTCACCCTGCAGCATCGTGGACGTTACCACGAAGCGCGGCTGCTCGACCTGTGCGAACATGTGCACGAAAATGCCGATAATCGGCTCAATCCCGCATACCTCGTTGAACGGGTCCTTGAACTGCGCATCGGGCGCGTAAATCTGCGTCAGCTGCGCGCGCACCGAGGCGCGCTCGATATTCTCGTAAAAGCGCACCAGCCGTGCCAGTTCCGGCGCGCGGTTCATAATCCGGTCACCTTGTGAATCAGCCAGAAATACAGACGATACGGCAGCAGCCGCGCCAGGCGCATGCTGTTGGTGAAGCGCCTGGGGAAGTGGATGTGGAAGGCCCCGCGCTCGATCCCCTCCACCATCGCATACGCGGCATCGGCGGCGCTCATCAGGGCCGGCATCTTGAAGTCGTTCTGCGCCGTCAGGGGCGTGTCGACGAAGCCCGGATTGATCTGGTACACAGCGATCCCGCGCGCACGCAAATCGAGGTACAGCGACTCTGTGAGGTTGATCAGCGCCGCCTTGGTCGGCCCGTATACCAGCGCCTTGGGCAGCCCGCCGTAGCCGGCCACCGACGCCACTATGCCGATCCCGCCCGCGCCCTGCTTGATCAGCAGCGGCAGCGCCACGTCGAGGCAATTGAAGGCGCCGCGCAGATTCAGGTCGATCATCTGGTTGGCCGCCGCCAGGTCGATCGCATCGGCCCGCATTTCGTTGTAGCCGCCGGCCACGATCAGCACCAGGTCGATGCCGCCCCAGGCGGCCACGATGCGCTGGCAGGCCGCGTCGACGCTGGCACGGTCGGTCACGTCCAGCGGCAGCGCCAGCGCGTGCGGCTCGCCCGCCACCGTCTGTTCCAGCTTGCCGGCGCTGCGCGCGGAAAACGCCACGCGCGCACCCAGGTCGAGCAGCAGGTGCGCGGCCGCTTCGCCGATGCCGGTCGAGGCGCCGATCATCCACACGCGCCGCCCGCGCCACTCCTTGACGCGCGGATTCATTGCGGCGCCACGCCCGTGGCGGGGCGTTTGCTGAACGACAGGGTCACGCTGCCCAGGTTCACGCCGAACTTGCTCATCGCGGTGCGGTTCAGCATGACCTTGTCGTCGATCAGGAACATCCAGTCATCCATGTCCATGTTGATTACCTTGCCGTCGACCGGCAGCGCCAGCACGTACTGCCAGCGCAGCGCATTGCCCGACACCGTGCCGCGCGCGGTGCCGACGACGTCCGCCGCGGTGGCCGTGAAGGTTCCCGGCCCGGTTTTGGTCAGCGTCCAGACGCGCTTCTGGCGCGTGCCATCGGAGTACACGAAATCTTCATCGAGCACGCCCGTGTCGCCATTCCACTGGCAGCGCATCACCACCACGAAGCGCTTGATGACTTCACCGGAGCGGTCCTGGAACATGCCGTGCGCGTCCAGCGTGCCGTTGAAATACTGGGTGATGTCGAGGCTCGGCGACTGCTTCGCGTACGTTTCGGGGGTGGGCGTGCTGCAGCCGGCGATGGCCAGCACCAGGGCGCCGGCGGCGAAGATTTTTGAGAGTGTCATCGTTCAATCCTTTATAAGTTAACAGTGGCGCAGGGGCGCGCGCCACAACATGGCGGCGGCCAGCAATTTGAGTGCGCACGGCAGCAGCGCGTAGGCCGCCGCCAGCGCGGTGGTGCCGCCGCCGGCGCCGGGCACGTAGCCGAGCCACGCCAGCAGCGGCAGGGCGATGCCGGCGGCCAGCGCCAGCGTCATCTGCACGCCCCAGTTCCATACGCCGAAGTAGGCCGCTTCGCGCCCGCCGGCATGCCCGGCCGCGCCGATCACGCCGGCCAGCAGCGCCGGCGGCAGCGCGAGGTCGGCGCCCAGCGCCAGTCCGGACAACAGGCAGATCACGCCGAAGGCGATGCTCGCGCCCGCGCCCAGCCCGAACGCCCAGACGAAAACGGCGGCCGCCAGCAGCATGCCGGCGGCCCAGGCGCGCGCCTCGCCGAAACGGGCGGCGGCGCCGATCCACAGCGGCATGGAGGCCGCCGCCGCGCCGAAATACACAATCAGGAACAGGCCGGACATGGCGCCCAGCTGCAGCCGGTCGGCCGCAAAGAACAGGAACAGCGTGGCCGGAATCGCGGATGCGATCCCGTTGACGATCAGGACCGCGAACAGGGCGCGAAACGGCGCTTCCCGAAACGGCGCCGTCATGGCGCGCCAGTCGGGCCGCGCGGCGCATGCCTTGCCGATGGCCGGCCGCGCCGCCCGGCCCAGCAGCAGCGCGCCGCCCGCGGCCAGGGCGACGGCGAAGGCCACGCTCAGGGCGTCGTAGCCGGCCTTGCCCGTCACCGCCGCCGCCAGCACCACGCCCACCAGGCCGCAGGCTTCGCGCACGCCGCTTACGCGCGCGCGCTCGAGCGGGGCCTGGGTCAGCGCCGCGCCCCAGCTCTGGTGCGCAATGGTGGCGATGCTGAAACCGACGTAGACCAGCATCAGGGCGCCGAGAAACCAGGCCATGGTCGCCAGGCTGCCCAGCGGCGGCGGGTGGAACAGCGCCACGAAGCCGGCCAGCAGCACCGGCAGCGACAACGCCACAAAGCGCGCGTAGGCGCCCTGCCCGCGCTCGATCCACCAGCCGAGCAGCGGGTCGATGAAGGCGGCGGCCACGCGCGCGGTCAGCAGCACGGCGCCGATCAGCGCCAGCGACAGCCCGGCGCGTCCGGCATAGAACTGGGGCAGGTAAACATAGATCGGCAGCGCGACCATCGCCAGCGGCAGGCCGAACAGGCCGTACGACAGCAGCATCGGCAGCGACAGCCGGCTCATCGCGCGCCAGCGTCTTTGAGCAGCGCGGCCCGCAGCGAGCGTGCGCTGGTGGCCGGGTCGAGCCAGATGCCGAAAAAGGCGCGCGCGAACGCCGGGTCGGGCACCGACGCCAGCGCCTTGCCATCGAGGTAAAAACGCGCGCCCCCACCGGGCACGAACACGCCGCTGATATGGGTGCCTTCTTTCACATCGGGGAAAATGGTCTTCATCCTGGCCAGCCACTGCGCGCGCTGGGCCGCCGTGCCGGCGCCGGTTTTTTCCATCTGGTCGGCGCTGGCCTCGGCGATCTTGACGCCATCGAGCTTGCGCGCATAGCGCAGGTCCAGCACGAACGGCAGGTCGGCGCGGTAGCCTTTATCGCCCACCCACAGTTCGGCTTCATAGATCGCCAGCCCGAACCAGGTGTAGGTACCCTTGCCCGCCAGGCGCGCCTGCGGCAGGTTTTCTTCGATGTGGGCCGGCGCGGCGGCGGCGCCGAAGGCCGGCATCGACAGCAGCGCACACGCGGATAACAGAACCTGGCGGCGCCGCATCTCAGGCTTTCGTCAGGGTGAAGTGCATGACGTCGGTGTTCTTTTCGCGGAATGCGGCCTCGCAGTAGCACAGGTAAAACTCCCAGGTGCGGATGAAGCGCTCGTCGAAGCCCTGCGCGCGCACCTCGTCCAGGCGCGCGTGGAACGCCTTGCGCCATTCGACCAGGGTGTCGGCGTAATCGATGCCGAAGCGGTGCTGGTGCGTCACCGTGAGGCCGTGCTCAAACGCCATGCGCTCGAAGGCCGACGGCGACGGCAGCATCCCGCCCGGGAAAATGAACTGCTGGATGAAGTCCGTGCCCTTGCGATAGCGCTCGAACAGTTCGTCGGCGATCACGATGGTCTGGATGCAGGCGCGCCCGCCCGATTTGAGGTTGCGCGCGATGCACTCGAAGTAGCTGGGCCAGTAGCTCTCGCCCACCGCCTCGAACATCTCGATCGAGGCGATGGCGTCGTACTGGCCGGCGCTGTCGCGGTAGTCGCACAGGCGCAGGTCGGTCTTCTCACACAGGCCGGCTTGTTGCAGGCGGTTCCTGGCGTAGGCCAGCTGCTGCTCGGACAGGGTCAGTCCGGTCACATGCACCTCGCCGTCGCGCGCCGCCAGTTCGGCGAATCCGCCCCAGCCGCAGCCGATTTCCAGCACCTTCTGGCCGGGCGAGACCTCCAGCTGGTGCAGGATGCCGCGGTACTTGGCCTTCTGCGCCTGTTCCAGGTCGCGTCCACTGGCTTCGGTGTACAGGGCGCTCGAATACGTCATCGACGGATCGAGCCACAGTTTATAGAACTCATTGCCGATGTCGTAGTGGGCGTGGATGTTCTTGCGGCTGCCGGCCTTGCTGTTGCGGTTCAGGAGGTGCTTGATGCGGTAGGCCAGGCTGCCCCACCAGCTGCCGTAGACCAGCGTTTCGATGGCGGCGCGGTTGCGCGCCAGCAGGGCGATCAGGCCGGTCAGGTTGTTGGTGTTCCAGTCGCCGTCGATATAGGCTTCCGCAAAGCCGATGTCGCCCGAGCGCATGGCGGCGCTAAAGCAGTTCCAGTTGTTCAGTTCCAGGATGACCGGCACCGACTCGTCGCCGAAGTGACGCTGCGCGCCGTCCGGCGTGATCAGGGTCAGCGCGCCGTGTTTCAGGTTCCCGAGCAGCTTGAGAATGAGCTTGGCGGACGATGGCGCGGGCGTGGCGACGCGCAGGCCGGAAGCGGCCGGTGCAAGCGATGGCAGGGATTGGGAGCTCATCGGGTTACCTTATGTTGAGGTGGAGTCGGTTTGGAAAAGAACGGGACGCGCCGCAGCCAGAGGCGCAGCGCCTGAATATGAATGCGCGCCACCACGCCGGCCGTCATCAGCGGAAAGCCGAAGAAGGCGCGCGCGGCGCTGCCCGAGGTGATCGGCGTGGCGCTGCCCGACACGCTCGTTTGCAGCAGCGCGCCGTCGGCGTCGTCGTAATCGATGCAGGCCAGGGTGCTGTCCTGCGGCTGGCCATCCTTCAAGCGCCGCACGTGCGTGAAGCGGAAGCGGTAGCCGCCCTGCACCTGGCAGAACGGCGACACGTGGAACACCTTGCGCGCATGGAGCTCCTGGCCGTTGGCGATGTCGGCCCCGGTGTCGAGCAGATAAAAGTGGCGCTCGCCGAAGGTATTGCGCACGTCGCACACCAGCGCGCGCAGGGCGCCGTCGCGCCGGTGGCAAAACCAGAACGAGACCGGATTGAAGACGAAGCCGAGCACCCGCGGCATGGTTTGCAGCCACACCTCGCCATCGGCGTCGAGAATGCCTTCCTTGTGCAGCAGCGCGTCGATCCAGTCGACCAGCGGGGCCTTGCCGTCGCCATGGTCGGCGTCGGAAAATGACAGCAGATTGAAGCGGTTGCGCGAAAACAGCGCGCAACCGAAGCCCTGCGCACCCATCGCGCGCAGCGGCAGGCGCACGTAATAGGTGGCGTAGGCGAACGCATTGGCCACCGGGCGCAGGCGCGTGTGGCGCACCTGGCCGAAGCACAGCTGCGCGCGCGCATCGACGGCGGGGTCAGGCCGCCGCATGCTGCGCGCCCTGCATCATGCGGGTGAGCGCGGCGGCGGCGGCAAGGCCGGACTTGAGGCCATCTTCATGAAAGCCATAGCCGGTCCAGGCGCCCGCGAACCAGGTGTTCTGGTGGCCCTGGAAGCCGGCCAGGCGCGCTTGCGCGGCCACGGCGGCGTCGTCGAACACCGGGTGCGCGTAGTCGAACGACGCCAGCACGCGGGCACGATTGGGCTCATCGATCGGATTGAGCGAGACGATCACCGGCGTTGTAAACGGCAGCGGCTGCAGCTGGTTGAGCAGGTAGTGCACGCACACCTGCGGCGTGACCGAGGCCGTGCTCTGGTAATTCCAGGCCGACCAGGCCTTGCGGCTGCGCGGCAGGCAGCTGGCGTCCGTATGCAGCACGGCGCGGTTGGGCTGGTAGCGCACCGCCGCCAGCACCGAACGCTCGTCTTCGCGCGCGTCTTTCAATAACGCCAGCGACTGGTCGCTGTGGCAAGCCATGACGACATGGTCGAACTGTTCGCTTTCGATGGCGGTATCGACGCGCACCGAGCGCGCGCCGCCGGCCGGGTTGCGCGTCACGCCGGTGACCGGGGACGCCAGGCGGCGCTGGGGAATGGCGGCCAGCAGTTTGTCGACATAGTTGCGCGAACCGCCGCGCACCGTACGCCACTGGGGCCGGTCGCTCACCTGCAGCAAGCCATGGTTGTGGCAGAAGCGGATGAAGGTCGCCACCGGGAAGGCCAGCATCTGGTCCGAGGGGCACGACCAGATGCAGGCCGCCATCGGCAGCAGGTACCAGGCGCGGAACTGGGCGCTGTAGCCATGCAGGTCGAGGAAGTCGCCCAGCGACATGGCCGGCATGCGCTTGGCCACGGCCAGGCTGGTGGCGTGGCGGTTGAAGCGCAAAATATCGCGCACCATGCCCAGGAAGCGCGGACGCAGCAGGTTGCCGCGCTGGGCGAACACGGTGTCGAGATTACTGCCGGCCCATTCCAGCATGCGCGCGCCGCGCTCCGGCCCGAGCGGCAGCTTGACCGAGAACGACATGTCGCTGGGCGCCGTTTCCACGCCGAGTTCGGCGAACAGGGCAATCAGGTTCGGGTAGGTGCGCTCGTTGAACACCAAAAATCCGGTGTCCACGCCATGCGTGATGCCATCGAGGGTCACGTCCACCGTGTTGCTGTGGCCACCGAAGTAAGCGCCCGCTTCGTACAGGGTCACGTCCGCCCCGCCCTGGACAAGCCGGTATGCGCACGACAAACCTGAAATCCCTGCCCCAATCACCGCTATCTTCATCATTCCACCCGTTTTCTTTGTTTTGTCTAGGACAAACTTGCCACCTGACGGATAATCCGTGAAATAATGAAATATGTCAACGATTTGTCCATGACAAACTGAACTGTCATTGATTTATACGTCGTGGGTAGGAAATTGGATTCAAGAAACACGATTTATTACCAAGCAGGAATATCAAGAGGCATGGCATCATGTGGCGCCGGCGGCGACCAGCGAAAACAAGCTGATACAAAGAGTAGTTTTTTGTTTACTATTTCGACTTACAATCGGGACGATGTCCTGAACAAACGATGAATGCGACAATGAGCCAAGCACAGACCACTGCCGTCTTCAGCAGCATCAGCGACGTGGAACGGGACACCGGCATCCCCAAGGAAACGCTGCGCGTGTGGGAACGGCGCTACAACTTTCCGCAGCCGCAGCGCGACGCCAACGGCGAGCGCCTGTATCCGCTCGACCAGGTGGCGCGCCTGCGGGTGGTCAAGCGCCTGCTGGACATGGGTTACCGGCCCGGCAAGATCATGCATCTGGACACCGAAGAGCTGAGCAGCATGGCCAGCAAGTCCGGCACCGGCACCATCGCGGCCGACGCCGACGATCCGGTGCTGCGCCAGTGCCTGGTCATGATCAAGGCGCACCAGATGCACGAGCTGCGCCAGAAAATGGCCCAGTCGCTGCTGCAACTGGGCTTGCGCCGCTTCGTGCTGGAACTGGTGGCGCCGCTGACCACGCTGGTGGGCGAAACCTGGGCCACCGGCGGCCTGGCCATTTTTGAAGAACACCTGTTCGCCGAACTGCTGCAAAGCGTGATGCGCAACGCGATCTTCGCGGCCAACCAGCAGACCGGCCAGATCGACGCCGCCCCGCGCATCCTGCTCACCACCGTGCCCCAGGAACGCCACGGCCTGGGCCTGCTGATGGCTGAAGCGCTGTTCGCGCTGGAAGGGGCGCACTGCGTCTCGCTCGGCGTGCAGACGCCGCTGGCCGATATCGTCGAGGCGGCGCGGGTGCAGCGCGCCGATATCGTGGCGCTCTCGTTTTCGAGCGTGATGTCGCCGCGCGCGGCGGTCGACAATGTGGTGGAGCTGCAAAACCGGCTGGGCGCGAGCGTGCAGGTGTGGGCCGGCGGCAGCTGCGCCGCGCTGGCCCGGCGCCAGCTCGGGCCCAACCGCGTGCTCGACCTGCACGACATCGATGCGGCGGTGGCGCGCTGGCGGGCCCGGAACAGCGCGCTTACCGCTTAGGCGGGCAAGCAATCGACGCTGCCGGCCAGCCCGCCAGGGGAAACCCGGCCCTGCTCTGGTAAAATACGCGGCATCGATTTCGTCGTGCCCGGCGCCGCCGGGCATCAGCATGCTGCGCCCTCCACCACACTCCCATGTTTAGTTTTTTTAAGAAAAAACCGCCCGCTCCCGATCTTCCGCCGCCACCGCAGAGCGCTCCGCCTCCTCCGGTAGCGGCCGTGCCCGCAGCAATCGTGCAAGCCGCGGCCGCGCCGGACTTGCCTGCGGCCGCAGCGCCGTCGCGCCGCTACGGCACCACCTCGACCTTCGTCGCGCCGGCGCCGCTGCCCGCCTTCGGCAGCGAGCTGATTCCGGAAACCGCCGAGCGCCTCGGCAACGATGCCGACAGCAAAAGCTCCTGGATGGCGCGCCTGAAAGCGGGCTTGTCGAAAACCTCGAACAACCTGAGCCTGCTGTTCGTGGGCGCGCGCATCGACGAAGACCTGTACGAAGAGCTGGAAGCGGCCCTGCTGATGTCGGACGCCGGCATGGACGCCACCGATTTCCTGCTCACCGAGCTGCGCCGCAAGGTAAAGGAAGACAAGCTGCTCGACGCGGCCGCCGTCAAGGCCGCGCTCAAGGTGCTCATGACCGACATGCTGCGCCCGCTCGTCAAGCCGCTCGAACTGGGCCGCCACGAACCGCTGGTGATGATGATCGCGGGCGTGAACGGCGCCGGCAAGACCACCACCATCGGCAAGCTCGCCAAGCACATGCAGAAGTACGAGCAGTCGGTGCTGCTGGCCGCCGGCGACACCTTCCGCGCCGCCGCGCGCGAGCAATTGATGGTCTGGGGCCAGCGCAACAACGTCACCGTGATCGCCCAGGAATCGGGCGACCCGGCCGCCGTGGCCTTCGACGCCGTGCAGTCCGGCAAGGCGCGCAAGATGGACGTGGTCATGGTCGACACGGCCGGCCGCCTGCCGACCCAGCTGCACCTGATGGAAGAATTGAAAAAGATCAAGCGCGTGATCGGCAAGGGCATGGATGGCGCCCCGCACGAAGTGCTGCTGGTCATCGACGGCAACACCGGCCAGAACGCCCTGGCCCAGGTCAAGGCCTTCGACGATGCGCTGCAGCTGACCGGCCTCGTGATCACCAAGCTGGACGGCACCGCCAAGGGCGGCGTGCTGGCCGCGATTGCCCGCACGCGCCCGATTCCCGTGTATTTCATCGGGGTCGGCGAAAAAATCGAAGACCTGCAACCGTTCAGCGCCGACGAATTCGTCGAGGCGTTGCTGGGATAAGCGTCCATGATCGAATTCCGGTGTGTCTCCAAAACCTACTCGGCCGACGCCACCGCCCTGCGCGAAGTGAACCTGAACATCGCCCGCGGCGAGCTGGTCTACCTGGCCGGTCCGTCCGGCGCCGGCAAGTCGACCCTGCTGAAGATGATCGCGGCCATGGAGCGCCCCACCTCGGGCAGCGTGCTGGTCAACGAGCAGGATATCGGGCGCATGAAAAACGCCAGCCTGCCCTACCTGCGGCGCAACCTCGGCCTGATTTTCCAGCAGCAGCGCCTGCTGACCGACCGTTCGATCCTGGCCAACACCATGCTGCCCCTGCTGGTCACCGGCGCGTCGAAGGCCGAGGCCGAACTGCGGGCCCGCGCCGCGCTGGAAAAAGTCGGGCTGGAAGCACGCGCGCTGGCGCGGCCGCTCGAACTGTCGGGCGGCGAGCAGCAGCGCGTGGCGATCGCCCGCGCCATCGTCAACCGGCCCCAGATCATCCTGGCCGACGAACCGACCGCCAATCTGGACCGCGCCAGCGCCGACAAGGTGCTCGACGCCCTGCGCGCCTTTCATTCGGTGGGCGTGACCTGCCTGATCGCCACCCATGACGAACTGGTGCTGTACGACGCCGCGCGCCAGGGCAGCGCGCGCGTGATCCGGCTCGACCAGGGCAGCGTGGCGGGAGACGCCACATGAAGCGCTGGTTCCGCCAACACGGTTTCGCCATCGGCTCGGCGCTCGGCCAGCTGGGCAAGTCGCCGCTCAGCTTCCTGTTCAATGTGATCGTGGTCGCCATCGCGCTCACCTTGCCGTTCGCGGGCCTGACCCTGCTCGACAATGTGCGGCCGATGTCCGAGCAGCTCTCGGTCGAGCCGGAAATCAGCGTCTTCACCAAGGCCGAGACCACGCGCGAGCAGGCGCAGGCGCTGGAACCGGCCATCCGCGCGATCCTGGCCGACCCCAAGTCGCGCATCATGTTCGTCTCGCGCGAACAGGCGCTCGACAGCCTGAAAAGCAAGAACGGCCTGGCCGATGTCCTGACCACGCTGGGCGAAAATCCCCTGCCGGACGGTTATGTCTTAAAGCTCGACAGTTTCCGCAGCGTGAGCGAAGCGGGCAGCGTCGACGCCATCGCCGAGCGCCTGCGCGTGCTGCCGGGCGTGGACGCGGTGCAGGTCGATTCGGCCTGGGTCAAGCGCCTGGCCGCCCTGCTGCGCGTGATGCGCCTGATCCTGCTGCTGCTGGCCGTCACCCTCGGCATGGTGGTCATTGCGGTGGTGTTCAATACGATCCGCCTGCAGGTGCTGACCCAGCGCGACGAAATCGCCGTGAGCAAACTGATCGGCGCGACCGACGGCTTCATCCACCGTCCCTTCTATTACACCGGGGGTCTGCTGGGCTTGTGCGCCGGCGGCGTGGCGCTGGGCGCGGTGACCTTGTCGCTGCAGCCGCTCAATACGGCCATCGGCGAGTTCGCGCGCCTGTACGGCTCGTCCTTCCAGCTGGCGCCGCTCAATCCGGTGGCGATGGGCGTGCTGCTGGCGGTGAGCGCCGCGCTCGGCCTGGCCGGGGCGGTGCTGTCGGTGCGCAGGCACCTGGCGCGCCTGCGCTAGGGCGGAAATGTCGCCAGTGAGGATCTGCCTGGCCTGAATCACGCGCCTCACGGCGCGACCGCCGGCCTCGCTCATGCCATGGCCGGACTAAGTGGATGCCGCGCCATCGTCAAACACCGCCTGCAAGCTGGGCGTACTGAGACTGCGCTCGAACCACTGTTCAAGCTCTGCCTGAGTGGCCCGGGCGATACGCTGCGCTGCCGGCGCCGGCAAGTCGCCGAACCGGCTGCGCAACAGGCTGCCCAGCATCCCGCGAAGGGCAATGACTTGCCCTTCCGCCTTGCCTTCCGCCTTGCCGTCTTCCTTGGCCTTCTCCGCCAACGCGAATCCCTTTTGAAAGCCGATCTCCTCGAGCTGCTCGGCCCAAGTTGCAAGTTTGTCTCCCATGTCAGCATCCTCCTGCGCGCTATCAACCATGAACAATCCGGAATTGCCGGTTGCGCGCGCCAGCAAACCGTTCACCCACACCTGGACCGAGCGCCGCAGGCTGGCCTGGGGCGCTTCCTTGAACCACGTCGCCAGCGCAGGCAAGACCTTCGTTGAGACATCGGGAAAGAGTGAAAGTTCAAGCCGGAACAGCAGCGCCAGCAAGCTGGCATTCGCTTCCAGCGCCGTCCTGTCCAGGCGCTGCTGGTCGATCAGTACGTAGCGCTGGGTTGGCTGGAATGCCGCCAGCTCGGCGGGCGCTTGCATGAGGAGCCCGGCCAGCTCCGTGCTGGCGCTCCAGTGCGGCGAGCCGTTGTAGAACACCAGCGGCAGCACCGGCGGCAACAGCAAGCCAGGGGACAATTCGTGGCGCTTGACCAGGTCCTGGTACAGTAAACCAATGTAGGTTTGCATGCGCAATGCCATCCAGCGGTCCACGCCGGATTGGCATTCGAGCAGGATGTACACGTACAAAAACTGCTGGCCGACCCGCACGCGCCAGACAATGTCATCCTGGCGCGCCGACAGGTGCTCGCTCACATACGCCGGATTGACCCGTTCGAACGCCGACAGCGCGACCTCGTCGAGCAGCTTGAAGGAAGTAAAATCCGTGATCAGTTCGCGCACCAGTTCCGGGTGGGCGAACAGCGAGCGGTATCCGAGGTCGTGAAGGGCGGGCATGGCGCATTGTAGCGAGCGTCCCTGCCCACCCTTTGCGCTGCCTCAGACGCGCGCGCCGGCGCTTGAGCGGCTCCCTTGCCTCTGTTTCCGCAATAAACCTCCCGTCCCGCCGGAGTAAGCGACTACTCATGATAACGGTGCCGGTGCCGCCGTCGAGCGTGTCGTTGTCCGGACAGAACGTCAATGCCGCCCTTTCCGTTCACCGCTTCCGGCGCGGCCCCGCCATACAGATAGTTGTCATTCTCGCCGCCAGCCATGATGATGGGATTCATGCTGCCTTTCGACAGCGGAGAGAGAGATGATGTTTTAACGAAAAGATTGCATTTTATCCATACGCGGCCCTGACTTTTTACGAGCGCATTGCGTGTGTAAACGAACAGAGGCGGCCGCCATGATCGGCGACACTGGGACCGGACGCAAATACTGCGCCGGTGCAAACGCATGGCGATCCGGCGCACCGCAAATTTGATCTGTATCAAGGCTCAAATAGTAGCCTCCACTAGAGTGAAATCTGCAAATTTATGGTTGCCTTGAAGTAATAACATTTCGCTATCACTGCCATAAATTCTCGGCATTGGCACTCAACACGAGAGAGTGCTAATATAGGGTCTTGCATGGCGGGGAATCCCCGAAGCCACCGCTGGCATCAGACCGCAACAGCCGCCCCGGACCCGCATCCGGCCCGGGCATTTGATGATGCAGCACAGACACTCTACGAGGAAATACATGATGACGTTGTCCGCACAATCCGCATTGGTTCCGACCGGCAATCGTGCTTTAGGACTCGGTTTCACCGGCAATCTGGGCAATATCGACGCCTATATCTCGGCGGTGAACCGCCTGCCGATGCTGACCCACGAGGAAGAGATTTCCCTGGCACAGCGCCTGCAAAAGAATAACGATCTCGCCGCCGCGCAGGAGCTGGTGCTGTCGCACCTGCGGCTGGTGGTGTCGATCGCGCGCGGCTACCTCGGCTACGGCCTGCCGCACGCCGATTTGATTCAAGAAGGCAATATCGGCCTGATGAAGGCGGTCAAGCGTTTCGATCCGGACCAGGGCGTGCGCCTCGTGTCGTACGCCATGCACTGGATCAAGGCCGAAATGCATGAGTACATCCTGAAGAACTGGCGCCTGGTCAAGGTCGCCACGACCAAGGCCCAGCGCAAGCTGTTCTTCAACCTGCGCAGCAACAAGCAGGGCCTGGACGCCATGACCCCGACCCAGATCGATGCGCTGGCCAAGCTGCTCGACGTCAAGCGCGAAGAAGTGATCGAGATGGAAACGCGCCTGTCGGGCCGCGACATCGCGCTCGAAGCGCCGACCGACGACGAAGATGACAAGTTCTCGCCGATCGCCTACCTGTCGTCGGACCTGTCCGAGCCGACCAAGGTGCTCGAAGCCGAACAGGTCACGCGATTGCAATCCGAAGGGCTGGAAACGGCGCTGGGCAAGCTCGACGCCCGTTCGCGCCGCATTGTCGAAGCGCGCTGGCTGGCCAACGACGACGGTTCCGGTGCCACCCTGCACGCGCTGGCGGACGAATTCGGCGTCTCCGCCGAGCGCATTCGCCAGATCGAAAGCGCTGCCCTGAAGAAAATGAAAGGCGCGTTGTCGGCTTATATCTGAGCCCGCGCACGCCTGGCGCCCCCGCGCCGATGCCGCCTGGTGTAGACTAGGCGGCATTTTTTTCGTCGGTACACATCGTCAAGCTTGTACAAGTCAATACACTTGATTACATATTTATAATGCGAGTTTGACGTATCATGCATACCGTGCCGGTGTCTGAGCGCGGCAACAACATGGGCCCCGAGCGCTGCCCCGCGCGCCGTCACCGCCTTTTTCACAGCTAAACATGAATAGGTAGTCTGCAAATGAAATACTTAACATGGACGCGAAGCCTGGCCGCCCTGCTGCTGGCGCCCGGCCTGGCCGGCGCCGCGCCGGCCCTGATCGAGTCCCCCACCCTGAATAACGTCAGCAAACGAACCGCGTACCACGCCGGCATCGAGCTGGCCGACAACCGCGTTCTCGGCCAGCTCGGCCTGGGCGACGTCGGGCGCGCCATGCACCTGCGTCCCGCCGACGCGCTGCTCGGCGATGTCGACCTGGGCGGCGCCATCAGCGCCTATGCCAACGGCAATGTGGCGTCATGGGGCGGATCGGACGCGCGCCACAGCTACCCGGAAGTGCGCGCCAGCTATGCCAAGCAAGCGCGCAGCAGCTTCGGCGCCGCCAATGCGCGGCCGAGCGTGGCCTCGCAGTCGGTCCCGGAACCGGAAACCTATGTCATGCTCGCCGTCGGCGTGGCCGTCATCGTCCTCACGCGCGGCACCCGCAAGCGCCTGCAGGACAGCCTCGACACATAAACCGGCCCGGCCGCCGTCCCCCGCGGCTGGCGGCCGGCGTTGCTGTTCCCGCACAGTATCGCTCCCAATACATTTCTTACAATGTTGTTCTATGATCTTCGGCTTTCCCTCGATTATGATGGCAAGCCTGGAAGCGCCGTTGCGGCGTTCGTCGACGTGACATGAAAAGGAATGGGACCAATGAACTTGTTTAAATTGCAGATGAGCGCCGCCGCGCTGGCTTTTGTGTCCGCCACGGCATCGGCCGCGCCGACCGTGATCGAGGCAACCGGCTTCACTTTCACCAACCCTGATTCGGCCGTGGCCGACGTGCTCGTATCCGACGTGGACGGCGCGACCACGATCCGTTTCAGCGATTTTGCCAGCAGCATGGCCGGCACTACCAGCGATGCCGACGGCAACGCTTACTCCGCCGACATGACGTTTGCCGTGCGTTCCGGCTATCAGGTCACCGGCTATTCCTTCTCGGGCACCTTCGTCGGCACCCTCGACACCGCCGTGCCGCCGGACGGCCTGGCAGGCGCCGGGACGGCCAGCAACCGTGCTTCGGTCAGCCTGTTCGCCAGCGGCGCGAACGACTGGAACGGCAGCCACTCCCGCAGCGTCAACAAGCTCAACGGCAACGAATCCTTCGTGTTCAGCGCCGCCAACCTGACGCTCAGGGACATGCTCACCATGTCATTGAACAGCAGCATGACCATGTTCGCCTCCCCGGCGGTCTGGACCACGCCCGATGGCGTCGTCCACCGCCAGGATTCGTGGGCTGGCCTGAGCGTGCTCAACCCGACCCTGACCGTCTACACCACCGCCGTGCCGGAACCGGAAACCTACGCCATGCTGGCGCTCGGCCTGGCCGTGATCGGCCTGACCCGCCGCACCCGCCGCCGCCTGCAGGACAGCGTGGCGCAAGCATAATTGCCGGGGCGGCCAGGCCGGCCCTTCCTTTGCCGACGGGCATGCACGGTGCCCCAGCGCGCCGGCTCGTCAATTGCGCGGCCACACAGTGGCGAAATTGATATGATCTATGATCGGCTTTCCCACTAATGAGGAGCCCATCATGATCAAGCTGATTTTCGCGTTCGCCGCCGCCTGGGTGTTTACCGGGTGCACCGCCGCGCCAATGAAGGAAACATCGATGCACCGAAAATACGACGGCACCATTTCCTTGCTGCCGCAGACCAGCACCACCGTGGCGCCCGACGCCACCCTGCGCTTCGACCGCATCGACGACAGCCGCTGTCCGCCCGACGTGCGCTGCATCACCGCCGGCAAGATTGTCTACCACTTCACCCTGATCTTTCCGCTCGGGGCCGAGCCTTTTGCGCTCGAACCGGCCGCGCCGGCCTACACATCGACGCAGCAGCCCAATCTGGTCATCGCCCTGGCCACCGACCCGCCGGCCCCGCTGCCAACCAATGTGCCGCCGGGCCCGCCGCAAGCGGTGACCCTGACCATCAGCCAACCTGCCCCCGAAAGCCGATAAGACGACATGACTCACGCCGCCCGCCGCCTCGCCCTCGCCTGTTCCATCGTCCTCATCATTCCCCTGGGCCAGGCCAGGACCCCGGTGGCAAGCGGCACCGGCGGCGCCGTCGCCACCATCAGCGAACAGGCGTCGCAGTCGGCCATGGCCATCCTCGACAAGGGCGGCAATGCGATCGACGCCGCCGTCGCCGCGGCCGCCACCCTGGGCGTGACCGATCCCTACAGCTGCGGCATCGGCGGCGGCGGCTTCATGATGATCTACCTGGCCAGGGACAAGCGCGTGATCACGGTCGATCACCGCGAAACAGCGCCGGCCAGCGTCACGCCCACGGTATTCCAGGAAAACGGCAAGGACAGCGACTTCGGCGCCACGCTCGCCAGCGGCGCCTCGGTCGGCGTGCCCGGCACCGTGCGCGGCTGGCACGAAGCGCTCAGCCGCTACGGCACCATGTCGTTCAAACAAGTGCTCGCGCCGGCCATCGGCGTGGCCACCAAGGGCTTCGAGGTGAGCGAAAATTTCCACCGCATGAGCGCCGAGAACCAGAAAAAGTTCCAGCTTTTCAGCAGCAGCAGCGCCCTGTTCCTGAAAAACGGCAAGCCGCTGGCGGTCGGCAGCGTGCTGAAAAATCCGGGCATGGCCAAGGCCTACCGCGAAATCGGCGCCCAGGGCCAGAGAGCCTTTTACCAGGGCCCGATCGCGCGCGCCATCGTCGAGGCGGTGGGCAAGCCGCCGGTGGCCGCCGGCGTGCGCGTGCGCGCCGGCGCCATCACCCTGGCCGACCTGGCCAACTACGAAGCGCGCATCCGCCAGCCGGTGAAAACCACCTACCGCGGCTACGAGGTGTACGGCATGCCCCTGCCGAGCAGCGGCGGCATCGCCATCGGCGAAGCGCTCAACCTGCTCGAAGGCCACAACCTCAAGAGCCTGCCGCGCGCCAGCGCCGAGCACCTGTACATGGAAGCGAGCCGCCTGGCCTTTGCCGACCGCAACGCCTACCTGGCCGATCCCGAATATGTCGACGCACCGGTGGCCGGCCTGCTCAGCAAGGATTACGCGGCGCGCCGGCGCACCCAGATGAATGCCGAGCGCGCCGGACCGAAGGTGCTGGCGGGCGACCCGTATCCGTTCCAGAACGACCCCAGCGTGCCGCAGCGTCCGCAGGCTGCGCGCCTGCTGGCCGACAACGCCCACACCACGCACCTGACCGTCTCCGACAAGGACGGCAATGTGGTGGCCTACACCTTCACCATCGAATCATGGGGCGGCAGCGGCATCGTGGTGCCGGGCTACGGCTTTTTGCTCAATAACGAAATGACCGATTTCGATTTCAGCGGCCCGCACCCGAACGTGCCCGAGGCCGGCAAGCGCCCGCGCAGCAGCATGGCGCCGACGATCGTGCTCAAAGGCGGCAAGCCGGCCTTCACGGTCGGCAGCCCGGGCGGCGCGACCATCATCACCACGGTGCTGCAAACCATCGTCAACCACGTCGACTTCGGCATGCCGATGGACAAGGCCATCAATGCCCCGCGCCTGAGCCAGCGCAACGATGCGGCCACCGACGCCGAGCCGGGCTTCGCCGGCAGCGCGCAGGCGCTGGCCCTGGAAAAACTCGGCTACAAGTGGCGCGCCAAACCGGAAGAAATCGGCGCGGCGAACGCCATCGTGTTCAATGCCGACGGCACCGTGACGGCGGTGAGCGAAGGCAAGCGCCACGGCGTGGGCAGCGCGCTGGTGCAGAAAAGCGCCAACTGAAGAGCATGCCGCCGATGCCGCGGCGGCGCTCGGCTTGAGCCCGGCATCAAACGTCGAAGACCAGTTCGGGCAGCACCACTTCCCACTCGCCGCAACGGGCCAGGTGGCGGAACTCGGGGTCGCCGTCTTGCGCCTGACGCACCAGGATGGCCGCCACGCGGCCCGCGATCCAGCGCAGATTGGCTGGCGGTTTGAACGCCCTGGCCAGTTGCCCCACCACCACGCCAGCGGGCGTGACCAGTTCCCACCTGGTTTTGCCAAGGCGCAGCTGCAGCGGGTCGTCGATGCGCAGCGCGGCAATGGCGCGGTGGACGGGATCGCCCTGCGCCATCCGGCCGGCGAAGCCGATGTCGACATCTTGCAGCGTGAGCTGCAGATAGCGCCGCCGCAAGGCGCCCCGGCTGGCGTCCATCGCCAGCGGCGCCCGGCGCAGCAGGCATGGCGCGTCGGGCAGTTGATCGAGCAGGCTGGCCGGCCGGCCGCGCGCGGGCGCAAAGCGCGCCAGGACCAGCGTCCTGGCCGCCCGCGTCATGGCTACGTAGTACAGGCGGCGCGGCGCATCGGCGTCTTCGCCGGGACCGAAGCTGTCCCAGTGGCCGTCGGCCACGGCGACGTGGTCGAACTCGAGCCCCTTGGCGCGGTGCGCCGTCAGCAGCAGCAAACCGGTCTGGCGCCGGCGCGCTTCGCGGCCCCATTCGGCCAGCCATTCGATGAAGTGCGCCACCGGCAGTTCGGCGCCGCCGGTCTCCAGCGCATACTCCTGCACCGCCTGGCGCAGGAGATTGATCCAGGTGCCGGGCGCCCGGGCGTCGAGCCAGGCCTCGATGGCGGCCGTGTCGACCAGGGCTGCCTCGTCCCCGCGCAGCGAGCGCACCAGCGCCTGGGTTTCGCGCAGGCGCCAGAACTGCGCGGTTTCTTCATTGGCCAATTGCACCGGGATGGCATGCAGCATGCAGAAGGTGCGCACCGGCTCCAGGGTTTTCCACTCGCGCGCGATGACCGCCACGCTCGCCCAGTCCCAGCCCGGGTCCAGCGCGGCCAGGCGGCGCAGCTCGGCCATGATGGCCAGCGCCTGGCTGGCATCGTCGGCGCCGGCGTCGATGATCTGCACGCGGCCCCGGCCGACCGGGTCGCGCTCCTGCCACGCGCCACCCGCGTCAAGCTTGGCGCGCGCGCGGTCGATGCTGATCGGGTGCGCGCCTTTCATGCGGCAGCTGGCCGCTGCGATCACCAGGTTGGAGGCGTCGATGATGTGCCGTGTCGAGCGGTAATTCTCGGTCAGGAACGCCGCTCTGGCGCTGTAGTCCTGTTCGAAGCGGCGGATGAAGTCGACCGAGGCGCCGTTGAAGGCGTAGATATTCTGGTCGTCGTCGCCGACCGCTAGCAGGCTCAGCCGCGCATCCTCGTCGGCGCTGTTGCGCCCCGCCAGCGCCGAAATGAGCGCGTATTGGTCCGGCCCGATGTCCTGGTACTCGTCGACCAAGATCCAGCGGAAGGCGCCGAGGAGGCGGTCGCGCTGTTCGTCCGCTTCCTGCGGCGCGAGGCCGGTCCCGTTCAACAAGGCCACCGCCTGCGGAATGACTTGCTTGAGCAGCTCCTCGTCGGCGCCAAGGCGCTTGTCGAAGCTGATGCCGGCGAGCCGCATCGCCAGCGCGTGGCAGGTCAGCACGATCACGCCGCCGGCGTCGCGCCCGATCAGGGCGGCGAGGCGGCGCCGGATGTCGACCGCGGCGTGGCGGTTATAGGTCAGTACCAGGATCGCGCGCGGATTTTCGCGCCGCACCCGCACCAGATAAGCGATGCGGTGCACCAGCACGCGCGTCTTGCCCGATCCGGGACCGGCCAGCGCCAGCACATTGGTGCGTTCGCGGTCGTCGGCCACGATGCGCTGCTGGGCGCTGTTGCCGAGGCTTTCGACAATCGCGCGCCACGAGGCCGGCGTGGTCTGGCGCTCCAGTTCCTTCTCGCGCGCGGGCAGCCATTGCGCGATGAACTGGTCGCGCTCCATGCTGAAGTAATCCATCGCCAGCTGCAGCGCGTCCGCCATCTTTTGCAAGCCGCGCTGCACGTATTCGGCCATCACGTGAATCTGCACCACCTGTTCGCTGTAGTGCAGTTCCAGCGGCGCGAAGTCGGCCTTGTAGAAGCCGCGCCGCTCGGGCGCCAGGCGGATCGTCATGGCGGGGCGAAACACGGCCATCCCCTTGTTCAGGCGGATCACGCCCTGCTCGTGAAGCCACAGCAGGGCGCGGTCGACCAGCCTGGGACAGGATTTCACCCGGCCCGCCAGTTCCAGGTCACCCTCGATCGCCGCGAGCAGCTGGCCGAGGGTGGTACTGGCCAGCTGGTCGTTGCCGCGCGCGCTGGCCGGCAGGCTGGCGACCAGGTGCCCGAGCAGCTTGGCGGCGCCGTCGCGCCGCAGGGCGGCGGTGCCGGCGATGAGGTTCCAGCTGCGCTGCAAGGTGACCTGCACGCTCTCGGCGTCGAGCTGGCGCACGCTGAAGCTGCCCACGCCATCGTCGCCATGGCCGTCGTTGGCGATGCTGCGCACGATGCGCAGCAGCTTGTCGGGCAAGGCATGCGCCAGGCCGGCGTCTTTCAGGCGCTGGCTGGCGTGGCGCAGGTGCAGCACCGAGGTGCCGCCCTTGGCCAGGTCGGGCGCGCCTTCGCGCATGGCGTCGAGCAGCGCCACCTCGAGTGCGCAGGCTTGTTCGAGCAAGCGTTTCGACGACATCTCCACGGCCACGTGAACGAAGGCGGTCAGCGCCGTGTCGTTGCTGGCGATCTTGTACTGTTCCAGCTCATACAGCGCGGCGCGCACCTTTTCGGCCGACAGGCCGGAGGCGTTCATCAATTCGTCGGTGGAGATGCCTTGATCGGCATCGGCGCCGATCAGGGCGTCCACCAGCGCCAGCAAGGCGTCGCGTTTTTCCTTGAAGAGCGGGTACCCGGCCAGCTTTTTTTCAGCTTCTTCGAGGGTGGCCACACGTAGCGAGGACGGGAATATCTGCACCTGGTTTTCCTCGCGCGTGAGCAGCCGGGCTTCTTCCAGCCAGGCGATGGCGGTGCGCACGCGGGTGTCGTCGGTGGTGGAGTCGCGCGCGAAGTCGCCGGCGGCGTCTTCGGTCAGGATTTCGCCGGCCGTGGCGATGATGTCGGCGTCGCCGTGTTTCTTGCGCTCCAGGCGCTTGATCGCCTTGAGCACCACCTGGATATCCTGCTGCGACAGGCGCGAACGCGCCGACATGGCAAACTGGCGCTCCACATCCTCCACCGTGTAGAGCAGCACGCAGCGGGCGGCGCCGCAATCGCGCCCGGCGCGCCCGGCTTCCTGCAGATAGTTTTCGAGCGAGCCGGGAATGTCGGCATGGATCACCAGGCGCACGTCCGGCTTGTCGATCCCCATACCGAAGGCGTTCGTGGCGACGATCACCTTGAGCTCACCGGCGATGAAGGCGTGCTGGGTGTCTTTCTTGACCATGCCACGCAGGCCCGCATGGAAGTGACCAGCGCTCACGTCTTTCTGGCGCAGGAAAGCGGCGATTTCCTCGGTCTGCTTTTTGGTGGCGCAGTAGACGATCGCGCCGCCGGGCGCGTGCGCGGGCAGTTCGGCTTCCAGCAACTGATGAATGTGCGCGAATTTTTCGGCCGGGGTGGTCGGCACTACCGAAAACGACAGGTTGACCCGCCTGGCGCCGCCATCGAGCACGGTCAGGTCGATGCCGACCTTGTCGCGGAAGTGCGCCAGCATGTCGGCCACCACATCCGGCTTGGCGGTCGCGGTCAGGCACAGCACCGGGGCAATGTCGCCGGCGCCGGCGCGCTCGCGGATGAAACGGCCCACGTAGCGGTAGTCGGGACGGAAATCGTGGCCCCATTTCGAGATGCAATGTGCTTCATCGAGCACCCAGGCGCCGATCTCGCGCTGCTCCAGCACACGCCGCAAGGCGCGGCTGCGCAGCTGTTCGGGCGAGACGATGACCATGCCGGCCTCGCCCAGGCGCACCCGGTCCAGGGCGGCGGCCCGCTCCGGAATCGAGAGCAGGCCGTTGATCGCCACCGCGCAGCCGATACCACGCGCTTCCATCCCGCTTACCTGGTCGGCCATTAGCGCCACCAGCGGCGAGATGACGACCGTCAGCGCGCCGGTCTTGTCGTAGCGCGACAGGGCCGGGATCTGGTAGCACAGCGACTTGCCGGTACCGGTCGGGAGGATACCGAGAACGTGACGCCCGCGCATGGCCGCGTCGACAATCGCTTCCTGCAGCGGGCGTCCCTGCCCGTCGCACGGTTCGGGGCGGAAGGCATCGAAGCCGAACCAGCGCTTGAGTTCCTTGCGCGGGTCGTGGCGCTCGCCGCACCAGGTGCAATCCGCAGCGCCGCAGGCGCTGTCGCGCAGGCGCCGCACCAGTTGCGCCGCCCGCGGAAACTGGTGGCGCACCCAGGGCGGCATGACCGAACTGCCGCCGGCGACCGAGAGCCACGCCAGCGCATACGCCAGCGCCCAGCCCAGCGCGGGCGCGTCGGCGGCGACGGCGCGCGCCTCGGTCACGCAAGCCTGTCCATCGAGGCGGCGCAGGATGGCGGCGATGGCCTCGGCCTGGCCCGGGCGCGCGGCGCGCCTCACCATCATGAACACCGAGTTCAGTCCGGACAGGGTATCGGCGCCGGTGGTGAGCCAGTGCCAGGCCAGCAGAAGGTCCGGCGCGCTGTCCTGCATGTCGCGCAAGGCGGCCAGCTGGTCGGCGAACAGCTGCAGCGTCAGGCGCGCATCGTGTTCGGGGTCGTTCAGGCTGCCGCGCCGCAGCTGGCCCTCCTTGTAGTGCTTGACCAGGTGGTGGTACGGATGGCGCGGAAAGGCGAGCGGATTGAGACGCAGCGTGTCGACCATCGGCAGCTTGAGCAGGCGCAGGTGCGGCGCGGCAGCGGCCAGGTGGATGGCGTCGAATTTGATCAGGTTGTGGCCGAGCAGGAAGGCCACCGGGTCGGCGAAGTCGTCGAGTTGCGCCAGCGCCGCGTGAAAGTTGCCTTCGGTGAAGACGAAGGCGGCACCGGTATCGCCGCGCACGGCGGCGAACTGGTGAATGCGGCCATCCTTGAGGCCCACTTCCAGGTCGACCGACAGGCAGCGTGGCGCGATGCCCGCTGATGGCGGATCCGGCTGCGCGGGCACGCAGGTGAGGTCAAGGGTCATACAACGCTTTGCAATGAAGAGTGGCGCACCGCGGGTCGGTCCTCGCTGGCTGTTCCGAGTGCGATTCTAGCAGCGCGCCCTTGACCAACGCACAAAAAAGAAGCGCCCCGCGCCAAAAACCCGCATCGCATGGAAACGGGGAATGGTGCGGGGCGCTGGCCGCGCAAAGCGCCATGCCGGGTCAGGCCCGGCCCGGCCAGGCTAGGCCCGGCCGGCGCGCCGGCTGACAGGCTTACAGGTGCGGGGTGATCTTCGGCATCAGTTCGTCGAAGGTACGGCCGCTGCCGTTTTCGCCGATCGCGTGCATTTTCCACTCGCCGTTGTGACGGTACAGCTTGGCCATGATCTGGGCCGTGTGGTCGCCCTGCACGGACAAATTGAAGCGCGCCACTTCCTTCTGGTCGGCCCCGTTGATGATGCGGCAGTAGGCGTTTTCGACCTGCGAGAAATTCTGGCCCGTGAAGCTGTTTACGGTAAACACCAGCGACTTGACGCTGGCCGGGACCTGGGTCAGGTCGACCAGGATCTGCTCGTCGTCGCCGTCGCCGGCGCCGGTGCGGTTGTCGCCCGTGTGCACGATGCTGCCATCCTTGCTCTTGAGCTGGCGGAACCAGACCGCATCGATCGCCCGGTTGCTCTCGTCGAACAGCAGGCACGATGCGTCGAGGTCGACCGACTGGCTCTTGCCGCCGAAGCCGAACAAGCCCTTGGTCTTGATGGCATCCCATCCCAGACCCATGGTGATGCGGGTCAGGGTGCTGCCGGCTTCTTTATCCAGAGAAATTTTCTGGCCTTTTTGCAGATTGACTGACATGGTATGACTCCTTGTGTTTAGCGCGCGCTGCCTGCCGCCCAGGCTTGGAACGAGGCACGGTTGCGCGAACAAATATAAACTTTGCCATTGCCGGAGAAGCGTAGCACGATGCCCTCTCCGCTGGTCTGGCTGTTGATCAGATTGCCTAAAAAGCCGCCACTGTTGCCAGTCGTGATAGACGGCGTGTAGTGCAGGCTGCTGTCCCAGGCGACCACGTGCGAGTTGTCGATCGTGATGTCCTTGCCCTGCTCGACCACCAGCTCATTGAGGGCGCCGAAGCCGGACACGATCAGCTGGCCGGTGCCGCTGGTCTCGGTGACGAAAAAGCCGCCGCTGTCGGCGAACAGCGCATTGCCGAGGCTTTGCGTGCGCACCTTGAGCTCGACCTTGGCGCTGGCGGCGACAAAGGCGCCGTCGCTGAGCAGGTACTGGCGCTGGCCGACCTCGATGATCTGCATCGCGCCCGGCAGGGTCGGCGAGAGCAGGCAGTCGCCATCGCCGCGCACCGCTTCGATGTGCTGCTGGAAGAACGATTCGCCGTTGGCGAAGCGCCGCATCAGCGCGCTGCCGATGCCGCCCTGCATCTTGCCCTTGAGGTCGAGCGCGGCCTCCATCATGACCATCGCGCCCGATTCGCAGTAAATCGTCTCGCCGCGCGTCATGGACACGTGCAGGAAAGGGTCGATATCGCCTGTGACTGTAAAAACTGGCATGTGTGCTCCTTATTGGCGGCCCGCGCCGGCACTAGCGCGCGGGCCGCAAAACACCTTAAACGTTGACGCCGTAGCTCGTTGCGAGGGGGCCCAGGCCACCCTGGAAACCCTGGCCGATGGCGCGGAATTTCCAGTCCGCGCCAGCGCGGTAGACTTCGCCGAAGATCATGGCCGCTTCGGTCGAGCCGTCTTCCGACAGGTCGTAGCGGGCGATTTCGGCGTTGCCGGCGGCGTTGATGCAGCGGACGAACGCTTTCGACACCATACCGAAATTCTGGCGGCGTGTCTCGGCATCGTGAATCGTCACGGCCAGCACCACCTTGTCGATATCGGCCGGCACGTTGGCCAGGTCGATGGTGACGCTTTCATCGTCGCCGTCGCCGGCGCCGGTGGTGTTGTCGCCCGAGTGGGTGATCGAGCCGTCGGCCGATTTCAGGTTGTTGTAGAAGATGAAGTCGGCGTCGGAACGGACCTTGCCGCTGGCGGTCAGCAGGAAGACCGCGCCGTCCAGGTCGAACGCGCTGCCGTCGGTGGCGCGGGTGTCCCAGCCGAGGCCGACGATCATTTTCGTCAGGCCGGGGGCTTCTTTACTCAGGTTGACGTTACCGCCTTTTTGCAAGCTGACTGGCATTTTGATTCTCCAAAAGTTAGTAAGACAATGAACACCGGGTGAATGACGCGGCAAACTGGTGTTCCTCAGTCTGCCGCGTTTGTATTACGCTGGGCTGAGCAGGATGATTACGCCGCCAGCTCCAGTTTCTTGTGACGCACCGACGACCACAGCGAGGCAACGATGAAGGCCACACCGATCAGGCCGGTAAAGATTTCAGGCACATGGAACTTCATGCTTGCCAACATGATCAGCGCCAGGATACCGATCGCATAGTGTGCGCCATGCTCCAGGTAGACGAATTCGTCGAGCGTGCCCTTCTTGACCAGGAACACCGTCATCGAACGCACGAACATCGCGCCGATTGCCAGGCCCAGCATGATGATCACGACGTCGGTGGTGATCGCAAACGCGCCGATCACGCCGTCGAAGGAGAACGATGCATCGAGCACTTCCAGGTACAGGAAGCCACCGATACCGCCGCGCTTGACCATGTCGCCGACATTGCTGCCTTGGTCTTCGCTTTCCAGCAGGCTGCTGATCGTATCCACACCCACGTAAATCAAGATCCCCCACAGACCGGCCATCAGCACGACCATCTTTTGCGCTTCGGCGACCATCGTCATGCTGGCCATCAAGGTACCCAGGGCGATCATCACCGAGATCGAGCCGACTTTACCGAGCGAACCGAGCTTTTCTTCCAGGCTACCGAGCCAGTGCGTTTCTTTTTCATCGTCGAGCAGGAAGTTCAGGAATACCAGCAACAGGAACATACCGCCGAAGGCCGCCACTTCCGCATGGTGGGCGGTCAGGTGCGCCGAGTAGGCCTTGGGATCGGACAGCGCCAGGTTCCACACTTCGATGATGCCCAGGTCGGCAGCTTGCGCCACGATGACCAGCGGGAACAGCAAGCGCATACCGAACACGGCGATGATGATACCGACGCCGAGGAACAGCTTTTGCCAGTAATCGTCCCAGGTCTTGAGCACGGAGGCGTTCACGACCGCGTTATCGAACGACAGCGACACTTCCATGATGCCCAGGATGGCCGCCACGCCCAGCGCCGTGAACATGCCGCTCACCCCGTGGTTCTGGTAGCCCCACCATCCGGCTACCGCAAGGCAGACGAAGGTGACGAGGAATGAAATTCTGAAATGCTTCATAAGCGGGGTTTCCCTCTACTGTTATTTTGATGCATGCAGTGTATCCCTAAGCAACACTTTTAAAAATAGGAGATAATCTGACTATTACTTCTGAAAAACCGAAGCATGAAAAATACTGGAATGAATTTTCGCCACCTGTACTACTTCTGGGTGGTGGCCAAGGAAGGCGGCGTCACGCGCGCCGCCGAGCGCCTGGGACTGGCGATCCAGACCATCAGCACCCAGCTCACCCAGCTCGAGCAATCGATCGGCAAGGCCCTGTTCATGCAGCAGGGCCGCGGCCTGCAGCTGACCGAGGCCGGGCGCCTGGCGCTGGCCTATGCCGACCAGATCTTCCTGCTGGGCGAACAGTTGCAGGAAGCATTGGGCGAAGCCGACAGCGGACGCACCCGGCTCACCGTCGGCATTTCCGATTCCCTGCCCAAGCTGACCGCTTTCCGCCTGCTCGAGGCGACCCTGCACCTGGCCACGCCGGTGCGCCTGGTGTGCTACGAAGACCAGTTCGAGGCCCTGCTGGCCGACCTGGCCCTGCACAAGCTGGACGTGGTGCTGACCGACCGCGCGGTACGCTCGGGCACCACCCTGCGCGTATTTAGCCACATGCTGTTCGAGAGCGACACCATCGTGGTCGGCACGCCGGCCCTGGCCGGGGCCTACTCCGACGGCTTTCCGGGCAGCCTGAACGGCGCGCCATTCCTGCTGCCGACCCGCAACAACGCCTTGCGCGGACGCATCGACGAATGGTTCGAGCTGCACAATGTGCGCCCCGACGTGGTGGGCGAATTCGAGGACAACGCCTTGCTCAACACCTTCGGACGGCGCGGCGCCGGCCTGTTTTTCGCGCCGGCGGCCCTGGCCACCGACCTGGCCGACCAGTTCGGGGCGGTGCTGGCCGGCCACGTGCCGCAGGTGCGCGAGCACGTCTACGCCATCTCGAACGAACGTAAAATCAAGCATCCGGCGGTCGAAGCGATCCTCTCGGCCGTGCATCAGGGTGTGTTCAGCACGCCATGAACGGTACAATGTCCATCCCGGTCCCCTGTGGCCAAGCGAAAAACTAACACCACTCTCTATGCAAAATGCCTTACTGGTCCTGCTCGCCCTGTTCCTGGTCGTGCTCAATGGCTTTTTCGTGGCGGCCGAATTCGGCATCGTCACGCTCCGAAAAACCCGCGTGCGCGCCATCGCCAAGAGCCAGGGCCTGCGCGGGCGCCTGCTGGGCAAGGTCCACGGCCAGCTCGATGCCTACCTGTCGGCCTGCCAGCTGGGCATCACGCTCGCCTCGCTGGGCCTGGGCTGGGTGGGCGAACCGGCCTTTGCCAGCATCCTCGAACCCGTATTCGGCATGATCGGCATCGACTCCGAGAAAATTATCCATACGGTATCGTTCGTGGTCGCCTTCAGCGTGATTTCCTTCCTGCACATCGTGGTCGGTGAGCTGGCCCCGAAATCGCTGGCGATCCGCAATCCGGAAGTGGTCGGCCTGTGGACCGCGCCGGCGCTGTACGTGTTCTACTGGTCGATGTACCCCGCCATTTACGTGCTCAACGGCAGCGCCAACATGGTGCTGCGCCTGGCGGGCCTGTCCGGTCCGGGCGGGCATGACGCGCACTATTCCACCGATGAACTCAAGCTGATCCTGCGCACCAGCCAGCCCGGCGAAAAGTTCACCCGCGACGAGCGCCACATCCTGGCCCAGTCGCTCGACTTCAGCCAGCTGTCGGTGGCCGACCTGATGCGTCCGATCAATGAAGTCATCGCCCTGCACGCCAGCAAGTCGCTCGAAGACAATTTGCAGACCGTGGTGAGGAACCGTTTCAGCCGCTATCCCTACTTCGATGCCAATGGCGAAGACGTGCTCGGCGTGATTCACCTGAAGGATTTGTTTTTCGCCCAGCAAGCCGGGCGTCCGATCAAGGACCTGAACCAGTTCCTGCGCCCGGTCGAGACGATGTCGGCGCGCACCCCGGCGCAGCAAATGTTCCGCCGTTTCCGCGACGGTGCGCCGCACTTTGCGCTGATCGGTGAAAAGGGCAAGCGCCCGGTCGGCTTCATCACGCTCGACAACCTGCTCGGCGCCATGGTCGGGGAAATCCGTGACGAATTCCGCCTCAACGAAAACGATTGGCTGCGCCAGCCGGACGGCACCCTGATCGGCAAGGCCAGCCTGCCGATCTTCTCGCTCGAACGCATTCTCGGCATCGATATCGATAACGAGACCTTGGGACTGGATGAAGTGGAATCGGTGGGTGGTTTGCTGATGGTCAAGCTGGGCGACATTCCCAAGCAGGGCCAGCGGATCGAATTCCCGCACTTCGACATCGTGGTCAAGAAGATGAACGGTCCGCGCATCGTGCTCATCAAGGTGATCCCGCAGATCGAGCGCACCATCGACACCGACGAGCAGGACTAGGCACACTCCCGGAGGCAGGTCCGGGGTCGGATACGATCCCGGCTTCACTAATCAATGACGGCAATTGTGATTGTGCCGGCCGCGCCCGGTGTCAGGTCTGACACCGGATGGAATGGGATTCTGCCTAGACGGCGTTGACGACCGCCGGCTCGATGCCGGTCCATTCGCGCATCAGCGAGTAACCCACCGCCAGCAGGGTCGGGCCGATGAACAGGCCGACGAAACCGAAGGCCAGCACCCCGCCCAATACTCCGAGCAACACCAGCAGGAACGGCAGGCTGCTGCCGCGGCTGATCAGCATTGGCTTGACCACGTTGTCGACACCGCTGATGAGCACCAAGCCCCACACCACCATGAAGATGGCCCAGCCGGTCTGGCCCTGGTTGAACAGCCAGATCGCCGCCCCGCCCCAGATGATCGGCGGGCCCACCGGCACCAGCGACATCACAAAGGTGGCCACGGCCAGCAGCGGCACCGCCGGCACCCCGGCAATCACAAAGCCGATGGCGGCCACCAGGGCTTGCGCCAGCGCCGTTCCCAGCAAACCGTACATGACGCCGCGCACGGTCTGGCTGACGGTGCTGGCGATCCTCTGGGCGCGCTCGCCGATGATGCGGTCCATGGCCACGCCGATGGCGACGAGCAAAGTGTGGCCGTCGCGGTACAGGAAAAAGCTGACGAACGCGGCCAGGCTCATCTGCGCCACGCCGGCGCCGAGCACGATCCCGCCGCCCAGCAGGTAGTGGCGCGCCGGCTCCAGCAGGCGCTGGGCCAGTTCCATCATCTGTTCGCGGCTCGACACCAGGTTGCCCACATAGGTGTACAGCGTTTCGCCGACCAGCGGAATCTGGCGCAGCCAGGCCGGCGGCTCGACGTGGCCGGTGGCAACGGCGGTTTTGAGCTGCTCGTAAAAGCGCCCGATATCGTCGGCCAGGTTGTAGGCGACCAGCGCGATCGGCAGGATCACCAGGCAGGTCAAGGTCAACGTCAGGGTCAGCGCGGCCAGGGTACGGCGGCCGCGCATGCGCCCCAGCACGTACAGGTAGATCGGCCAGGAAGAGATGACGATGGCGGCGGCGAACAGGATCGCCGCCAGGAACGGCCGCAGCACGTACAGGCAGCCGATGGTGAGCAGCGCGATGGCGCCCATGTAGGCGTAATTCTTGCTGCCGCGTGCTTGGTCCATGGTCGCCCCGTCAGATAAGTAGGTGGATCAGTCGAGCAATTGTTTGATGTCGTGCACGATCGGGCCCGGGCCCTTGCCATGACGCACGAACAGGCGCACCTTGCCGTTGCGGTCGAACACATAGCTGGCCGCGGTGTGGTCCATCGAATAGCTGCCCTCGGCCTTGCCGTCGACCCTGGCGTAGAACACCTTGAATTCCTTGGCCACCTTGGCCGTGGCGTCGGCATCGCCATACAGGCCGAGGAAGCGCGGGTCGAACGCCGGCACGTACTGGGCCAGCAACTCCCTGGTGTCGCGCGCGGGGTCGATGGTGACGAACAGCACCTGCACCTGGTCGGCCTTGGGGCCGAGTTCCTTCATCACCGCCGCCATTTCGGCCATGGTGGTCGGGCACACGTCCGGACACTGGGTGAAGCCGAAAAACATCACCACCACCTTGCCCTTGAAGTCGGCCAGGGTGCGCGGCTTGCCGTTGTGATCGGTCAGCGCGAATTCGCGCGCGTACGGCAGGCCGGTCAGGTCGGTATTCTGGAAAGCGGGCGCCTTGGCGGCCGGTTTGTCGCACGCGGCCAGCAGCAGGCCCAGCGCGCACAGGGCGAGCAATTTTTTGATCATATTTTGACGTAGTGGTCGAGCAGCAAGGCGGCAAACAGCAGCGACAGGTAAATGATGGACCAGGTGAACGCCTTGCGCGCCACCTGGTCGGAATAGTGGCGGTACACCTGCCAGCCATGCCACAGGAACACGGCATTGAGCACCACGGCCGCGGCCAGGTAGATGTGTCCGCTCATGCGCACCGCGTACGGCAGCACCGTGGTGGCCGCCAGCGCGATCGAATACAGCCAGACGTGGAAACCGGTGAAATTCATGCCGTGCGTGACCGGCAGCATCGGCAGGCCCGAGCGCGCATAGTCGTCGCGCCGGTACATGGCCAGCGCCCAGAAGTGCGGCGGGGTCCACAGGAAAATGATCAGCACCAGCAGCCAGGCTTGCATCGGCACGTCGTTGGCCACCGCGGCCCAGCCGAGCGCCGGCGGCATGGCGCCCGACAGGCCGCCGATGACGATGTTTTGCGGCGTGGCCGGTTTCAGGATCATGGTGTAGATGACGGCGTAGCCGACAAAGGTCACGAAGGTGAGCCACATGGTCAGCGGGTTGACCATCGTGTACAGCACGACCATGCCGGCGCCGCCGATGATGGCCGAAAAGATCAGGGTCTGGGTCTTGGTCAGTTCGCCCATGGCGGTGGCGCGGCGCGCGGTGCGCGCCATGCGCGCATCGATCTCGGCTTCGACCAGGCAGTTGACGGCGAACGCGGCGCCGGCCAGCAGCCAGATGCCGACCGTGGCCGGCACCAGAATGCGCCAGTCGGGCATGCCTTCGGTGGCCAGCAGCATGCCGATCACGGCGCAGAACACGGCCAGCTGGGTGACTCTCGGTTTGGTCAGCGCCCAGTACTGGGCGGCGCGGTTGGCGGTTTTATGTGTTGCGGTCTGGGTTGTCATTGGTGGTGGCTTGCTTGCAGTACCGGGCCGGAGGGGTACTTGATCTTGTAGTTTAACATGGTCACCATCAGCACCAGCAGCGCGGCGCCGGCATTATGCAGCACGGCGATGGTCAGCGGGAAGTTCAGGTAGACGGTGGCGATGCCGGTCGCGGCCTGGACGGCGAGCACGATGGCGATCCCGCGCGCATGCCTGGCCACGCCCGGATGGGCGCGCGCGCGCCACGCCGCCAGGCCCAGCACGGCCAGCACGACGAAGGCGAAGTTGCGGTGCACCCAGTGGATCGCGGTCAGGGCGGAGAACGGCAGGTAGTGGCCGGCCGCGGTCTTGCCCAGCTCGCGCCACAGGGTAAAGCCGTGCTCGAAGTCCATCTCGGGCACCACTTTGCCGTTGCAAAGCGGGAAATCAAGGCAGGCCAGGGTCGCGTAGTTGGTGCTGACCCAGCCGCCCAGGGCGATCTGGATCGTCAGCACCACGGCGGCGGCCAGCGCCAGGCGGCCCAGCATGGTGGGCGCGCCGGAGGGTGTGGCAGCCGCCGGCGCGGTAAAGCGCCCATGCGCCAGCGCGGCGGCACGGTTCTGGCGCGCACCCAGCCACACCAGCATGGACAGCAATCCCATGCCCAGCAGCAGGTGGATGGTGACGATGACCGGCTGCAGCTTGAGCGTCACGGTCCAGGCGCCAAAGGCACCCTGGATCAGCACGAACACGAACAGCGTGGTCGGCAGGCCGGGCGCGAACTCGGTGCGGCGCGTCTTGCGCCACTGAACCCAGGCGGTTCCCATCAGCGCCACGATCAGCACGCCAATGCCCATCGCCAGGTAGCGGTGGATCATTTCGATCCAGGCCTTGACCACGGTCACGGGACCGGTCGGCATCAAGGTTTCGGCGGCGACGATCTCGGCATGCGCGAGGAAAGGATTGGCGGCGCCATAGCAGCCCGGCCAGTCCGGGCAGCCCAGGCCCGAATCGGTCAGGCGCGTGAAGGCGCCGAAGACGATCAGGTCGAACGTGAGGAACACCGTGACCCAGACCAGCTTGCGGTATTTGTTGGGGTCGGACGACATCCAGACCATCGCCAGCGGCAGGCAGGCCGCCAGCAGGCCGATCAACCCCAGTTGCACCATGGACGAGAGCTGCATCGCTTAACCGATCGCGGAAGCTTTGAGCAGCTTGTACATGTCCTTCTTCACCTTGGCCGGATCAGGCTGCTTTGGGAAGCGCATCATCAGGTGACCCATCGGGTCGATCAGGTACATGTGCTCGTCCACCTTGCCGCCCGCCTCGACCGGCAGCCAGGACGTCACCGCCGCGGCCGGCACGCGCAGCATGCGGGTGCCGTCGACCACGCGGATCAGCATGGTGTCGATCGGGGTCGCGTCCGTCACCAGCCAGACGCGCTCGATGCGCTCCATTTCCTTGCCCTGCATCAGGCGCAGCTGGCGCATCGCGACCAGCTGGTCGCGGCAGGCTTGCGGGCACTCGCCCGGGCCGACCTGCAGCATGATCCATTTACCTTTCCAGGCGTCGAGCGCGATCGGCTTGCCGTCGAGCGTGGTGATGCCCATCGCCGGCGGGATCGGGTACTTTTGCGGCTCGATCAGGGTCCCGTAGTTGGTGCGCCCGGTCGGCTTGATCACGTAATAGGTCAGGTAGGAAAACAGCATCGGCGCCGCGCACACGAAGACCACGGCCAGCAGTTTCCAGCGGCCGCTCCATTGACTTGCTTTAGTCGTTTTGTTTTGTTCCACGTTGAAATCCTGTAATCACGAAAAAGAGCAGCGCCATGACTGCCAGCGCATACCATTGAAATGCATAACCCTGGTGTTTTTCCACGTTCAGGGAGGGGGCCGGCCAGTTGCGCACCAGCTTGTCGCCGGCCGGGGCCGGGCCGCTTTGCTCGATAAAGAAGGGCTGCACCGCCAGCTTGCTCGCTTGCGCAAACTCGGCCGGCGTCAGGTTTTGCAGGATGGCCTTGGGCGCGACCGGCGCCGCCGTTCCGAGCTGCATCACCTTGCCCATGCCAGCGCGCGCCAGGCCCGTGACGGTCACCGTGCCGGCCGGCGTATCGAACTCCGGCAGGCGGTCGTACTGGCCGGTGTAGCGCGGCAGCCAGCCGCGCGCCACCAGCACATGCATATCGCTGCCCTCGATGCGCAGCGGCATCAGCAGGTAAAAGCCGGCCTTGCCTTCCTGCGGACGGTTATTCAGGAACAGCGGCCAGTCGCGCACGAAGGTGCCGGTGACGGTGACCGGGCGCAGCTCGACCTGGGCGGGCGTGAGCGCGGCCGCGCCGAGCACCAGCGGGGCGGCGCCGGCGCGCGCCGTGATCGTCTGCTGCAGGCCGATTTTCTCGGCGGCGCGCCCATCCTGCCAGCGCCCCAGGGCGATGCCGAGCGCCACCAGCAGCATCGTGGCCACGAAGGGGATCGCCCGAAACCGGAAGCGGATACGCATTACAATGGTGCCTTACTCAAAAAATTCGAGCTCATTATGAAAATCCTCGTCGCTATTGCCTTCATGCTCATCATCGGAAGCCTGGGCTCGGCCCTGTTCTTCCTGATGCGCGACAAGGGCAAGAGCAACCGCACGGTGCACGCGCTGGCGATGCGCGTCGGCCTCTCGGTCACCCTGTTCCTGTTGCTGCTGGGCAGCTACAAGATGGGCTGGATCGCGCCGACCGGCATTCGCTGATACTGAGCGACCCTCAGCCCGTCAAGGTTATTCCCAACCGCAAAAAACCGGGGACAGGCCACCGCTTGGTGGACTGTCCCCGGTTTTTCTTGTTCTAAACCTGCCGGAGGGCGCACCCTCCGCTGCATGCCGCCATTTACAGCCAGTAGACGACGACGTACAGACCGAGCCAGACGACGTCGACAAAGTGCCAGTACCAGGCGGCGCCTTCGAAGCCGAAGTGGTTCTCGGCGGTGAAGTGGCCCTTCATGACGCGGTACAGGATCACCGACAGCATGATCGCGCCGAGCGTCACGTGGAAACCGTGGAAACCGGTCAGCAGGTAAAAGATCGAACCGTAGATGCCCGAGGTCAGTTTCAGGTTCAGGTCCTGGTAAGCGTGCATGTACTCGTAGGCCTGGAAGCCCATGAAGACGAAGCCGAGCACGATGGTAGCGGCGAGCCATACCGCGGTCTTGGCGCGGTGGCCGGCGCGCAGGGCGTGGTGCGAAATGGTCAGGGTCACGCCCGACAGCAGCAGCAGCGCGGTATTGATGGTCGGGATCGGGAACGGACCCATGGTCGTGAAGCTGTCGATGGTGCCGGCCGGGCTGGCGCCGCCCCACTGGGCCGCGAAATCAGGCCAGATGATCTTGTGATCGAGGTCGCCCAGCCACGGCGTGGTGATGGTGCGCGCATAGAACAGGGCGCCGAAGAAGGCGCCGAAGAACATGATTTCGGAGAAGATGAACCAGCTCATCGACCAGCGGAACGACAGATCGATGCGCTTGCCGTACTGGCCCGCTTCGGATTCGCCGATGGCGTCGCCGAACCAGAAGTACATGACCAGCAAGGTGGCCAGGATGCCGGCAATATTGACCACCGGGCCCCACGATACGTCATTGACCCAGGCCGAAGCGCCGATCATCGTGACGAGCAGCGACAAGCCGGCGGCCATCGGCCATTTGGACGGGCCCGGCACAAAATAATACGGTGCGGCGGCGTGTGGTGAACTCATCTTCATCTCCTAAATCAAACTGTATGCGGTGAATTTATTGCTAATTTGTAAAAACTTAATCGGGCGGCTGATTTTACGACACGGCAAATTTCACCAATGCCACCAGCACGCCAATGAACAACATCACCCCAATCAATCCGGCAATTACCACATGCACCGGATTCAGGCTGGCCGAATCTTTTTCGTAATCGCTGCGCTTGCGGATGCCCAGGAAAGACCAGAACACCGCTTTCATCGTGGCGCCGAAAGACGCCTTGGCGCCGGTCGTGCTTTCTTCGCCTTGCTTCACATCCGTCATGGCGGCCCTTACTTTGCTGCCTGGGTACCGGCAATCTCGAAAAACGTGTACGACAAGGTCATCGTCTTCACGTTGCGCGGCAGGGCCGGATCGATGTAGAACACCACCGGCATCTGCTTCGCTTCATTCGCCTTCAAGGTCTGCTGCTTGAAGCAGAAGCACTCGACTTTTTTAAAGTGCTGCATCACCAGTTGCGGCGCGAAGCTGGGAATCGCCTGCGCCTGCACGGTCCGGTTTTGCGTATTGACCACCTCGTACAGCACGGTGGTCAGTTCACCCGGATGGACTTCGATCGAGCTCGTGGTCGGGCGGAAACGCCACGGACCCTGCGAATTGCCATCGAACTCGATCGTGATCTTGCGCGAGGTGTCGATCTGGGTATTCTTGTCGTACGTTACCGTGCCATCGGACTGGGTCAGTACGTTGATTCCCAGCATTTCGCACAAGTGCTTGTACACGGGAATCAGGGCGTAGCCGAAACCGAACATGATGACCGCCACGACCAGCAGCTTGCCGAGCATGGTGCGATTGAGCTTGAGCTTTCCGGATTCTTCAGTTGCCACGTCAGCTCACAGCCAAATACGTTTGATAAATACCATGGCAAAGAAAAACGCCGCCAGCACGGCCAGAATCAGGCCGGTTCTTGCATTGTTCGGTTTTTTTGGATCGGACATGGCGTATCACTTACAAGTTCAGTGGCGCGGGCAACAACTCGCTGCCCGCGCCGCTGTATTACTTTACCGTTACTTTACCGTCGGCGGTGTTTCGAAGGTGTGGAACGGGGCCGGGCTCGGCACGGTCCACTCCAGGCCTTCAGCGCCATCCCATGGCTTGTCGGCCGCTTTGGCGCCGCCACGGATGGTCGGCAGGATCACGCAGAACAGGAAGTACACCTGCGACAGGCCGAAACCGAACGCGCCGATGGTGGCGATCGTGTTGAAGTCGGTGAACTGCGCCGGGTAATCCGCATAGCGGCGCGGCATCCCCGCCAGGCCCAGGAAGTGCATCGGGAAGAAGGTGATGTTAAACGTGATCAGCGACAGCCAGAAGTGCATCTTGCCGCGGAATTCGCTGTACATGTGGCCAGTCCACTTCGGCGACCAGTAGTAGAAACCGGCGAACAGGGCGAACAGGGAACCGGCGACCAGCACGTAGTGGAAGTGCGCCACGACGTAGTAGGTATCCTGCAGCTGGATGTCGATCGGGGTCACGGCCAGGATCAGGCCGGTGAAGCCACCCATGGTGAACACGAAGATGAAGCCGACCGAGAACAGCATCGGGGTCTCGAAGGTCATCGAACCCTTCCACATCGTGGCGATCCAGTTGAATACCTTAACGCCGGTCGGCACCGCGATCAGCATGGTTGCATACATGAAGAACAGCTGGCTGGTCACTGGCATGCCGGTGGTGAACATGTGGTGAGCCCAGACGATGAACGACAGAATCGCGATCGAGGCGGTCGCGTAGACCATCGAGGCATAGCCGAACAGTGGCTTGCGGGCAAACGCCGGCAGGATCTGCGAGACGATACCGAACGCAGGCAGAATCATGATGTACACCTCGGGGTGACCGAAGAACCAGAAGATGTGCTGGTACATGACCGGGTCGCCGCCGCCGGCGGCGTTAAAGAACGAGGTGCCGAAGTGACGGTCGGTCAGGGTCATGGTGATCGCGCCAGCCAGAACCGGCATCACGGCGATCAGCAGGTAGGCGGTGATCAGCCAGGTCCAGCAGAACATCGGCATTTTCATCAGGGTCATGCCGGGAGCGCGCATGTTCAGGATGGTGACGATGATGTTGATCGAACCCATGATCGACGACGCGCCCATCAGGTGCATCGCGAAAATCGCCATGTCCATGCCGGGTCCCATCTGGGTCGACAGCGGCGCGTACAGGGTCCAGCCGGCAGCGGTTGCGCCGCCAGGCACCAGGAACGAGGTCGCCAGCAGGATGGCCGCGGGCGGCAGCAGCCAGAACGAGAAGTTGTTCATCCGTGCGAACGCCATGTCGGAAGCGCCCACTTGCAGCGGGATCATCCAGTTGGCGAAACCGACGAAGGCCGGCATGATCGCGCCGAACACCATCACCAGGCCGTGCATCGTGGTCAGCTGGTTGAAGAACTCGGGCTGGAAGAATTGCAGGCCCGGTTTGAACAGTTCGGTACGGATCATCAGCGCCAGCACGCCGCCGGACAGCAACATGATGAGCGAGAACCACAGGTACAGGGTACCGATATCCTTGTGATTGGTGGCGAACAGCCAGCGGGTCATGCCCGTCGGATGATCGTGGCTATGATCGTGGTCATGGCCGTGTGCGTGATCTAGTGTGCTTGTGCTCATGAGTTACTCCCGATTACTTGTTACGTGCAGCCAGGACTTCGGCTGGTTGAACGATATTTTCCGTTGCCTTGTTCGACCAGTTGTTGCGGGTGTAGGTAATCACCGCAGCAATATCAGAATCCGACAATTGTTTCCAGCCTGGCATTTCGGTCGGGTACTTGCCCGACTTCTGGCCGTGCAGCAGCACATTGATCTGTTCCGCTTTCGCGCCCAGCACGATCGGCGAAGCGTCGAGCGCGGCGAACGCGTTCGGCACACCCTTGCCGTTGGCCTGGTGGCAGACCACGCAATTGGTGGTGTAGACTTTTTCGCCTTTGACCTTCAGTTCGTCGATGGTCCACACTTTCGATGGATCGTCGGCCAGGGCAGCCATTTTCTTCTTCTCGCCTTCGACCCACTTGGTGTAGTCGGCGTCGGAGACGACATTGACCACGATCGGCATGAAGGCGTGTTCTTTACCGCACAGCTCGGCGCACTGGCCGCGGTAGACACCGATCTGCTCGGCCTTGAACCAGGTATCGCGCACGAAACCGGGAATCGCATCCTGCTTGACGCCGAAGGCCGGGATCATCCAGGCGTGGATGACGTCGTTGGCGGTCAGGACGATGCGGATCTTCTTGTTGACCGGCACGTAGATTTCATTGTCGACTTCCATCAGGTAGTTGACGCCGCGCGCTTCGGTCGGCTCCACGCCGGGCGAACCGACTTGCGAACGCGGGGTCGACAGGCTCGACAGGAAGGAAATGCCTTCGCCCTCGCCCTTCAGGTAGTCGTAGCCCCATTTCCACTGCATGCCGGTGGCCTTGATGGTGATGTCGGCGTTGGAGGTATCTTTCATCGCCACCACGGTCTTGGTCGCCGGCAGCGCCATCACGATCACGATCAGGAAAGGGACGACGGTCCAGGCGATCTCGACAGCGGTCGATTCGTGGAAGGTGGCCGGCTTGTGGCCCAGCGAACGGCGGTGCTTGAAGACCGAATAGAACATCACGCCGAACACCGCGACGAAGATCACCATACAGACGATCATCATCCAGGTGTGCAGGTCGTTGATTTCCGACGCAATCTTCGTCACTGGCATTTGCAGGTTCAGCTGGTAATCCACCGGACGTCCCTCCACCGGTGCGGCCAGCGCTGGGATGCTGGCCGAAATTGCCAGACCGAACATCAAGGCCTGAAGTCGCTTTGCATATGTCATGTTTTCCCCAACCACCCAAAAATAAAAATATTTTTTCTACGCCGAGCATCCTGAGCGGATGACGGCGCTCCGAAACCATCGCACAAAAAGGGCCCATATCGTCCCGGCGCGCTCACGGCACGGCGGACCCGACTGGAACCCTGACATCGGCCATAGGTGAACAAAGCACACTGATGAACGCTGACTTGCTATCGCTTTCGACTGCTGCACCGCTGAACCAGCACCGCGATTTACGGCCTTGAACAACACAGTCGACAAAATTAGTCGTTGATTATACTCAAGGATACCCACCCTCATCAAGGGAAAATCCTGCCGAAACGGGTCAGCCGTCGCCTGTTTGCCCCGCTTTGACGGCCCTTTTGTACCATGTCTGGTACAAGTGGCAGGCCCGCACCTAAAACGCTTGACGAACCATCAGCGCCCCTTGCGCGGCTCGAACCGGATGATCGCCTCGCCGGCGGCCGTCACGCGCGGCGCCGGACGGAAGGCGTGGCCGTAGATCACCTCGAATGTCAAGCCCAGTTTGCCGTCGGCGCGGCGCTGCCGCTCCAGCGCCGCCAGCATGCGCTGCCAGGCCGCGCGTCCGAACAGGCCGCGCCGGCGCGTGGCGAGCGGATTGCCGCCCAGCGCGCGGGCGTCGGCCAAGAGGGCGGCGGCCGTGTCGTAGGTGACCGTGATGACTTCCATGTCCATGACCGGGGTGGAAAACCCGGCCTCCACCAGCTGGTCGCCGAAGTCGTGCATGTCGACGAAAGGCAGCACGTGCGGGGTGGGGCCGGTCCCGGCATCGGCCTCGGCAAAGGCCGTGCGCAGCTCGCACAGGGTATCCGGGCCAAAATTGGAAAACATCAGCAAGCCATCCTGGCGCAGCACCCGGCGCCATTCCGCGAACACGCGGTCGGGCTGGGGATGCCAGTGCAAGGCCAGGTTGGACCACACCAGGTCGACCGAATTCGGTCCGAACGGCAAACTGCCGAAATCGCCGCACAGCAAATCGACCCCGGCCTTGCCCGGCAACAGCCGGCTGAGCATCTGGTTGAGCGATTTGAGGGCCGAGGCCGGCGTTTTGGCCGCCTCGATCATGGCGGCGGCCGCGTCGAGGCCGACGATGTGGGCGGCGGGATAATCTTTTTGCAACAACGCCAGGTCGGCGCCGCTGCCGCAGCCGGCGTCGAGCACGCGCTTGGGCGCCACCTTGACCAGCATCAGGCGCTCATGCATGCGGGCGGCGATCTCGCGCCGCAGGAAATCGGAGCGTTCCACGCGCTGCGGACGCGAGAACAGGGTACGCACGCGCGCCAGGTCGATCGGCGCGCTCAGGGTATCGGGGGTAGCCATGGAGGGTGAAATGAGCTGAGATGAGATAATGCCGGCAGTGTACCCGTTTGCCGTATTCCCGTTTGCCGTATTCCCGTTTGCCGCATTCCCATTTTGAAAGGGCAGTCCGATGAGCGCGTGGCCGCAGCGCGACACCATGGCAGGCATGCTGCGCACGCTGCTGCCCTCCTCCTGCGCCCTGTGCGGGGGCGGCGCCGACGCCCCTGTGTGTGCGCCCTGCGCGCGCCAGTTCGTGGCCGCCGGCGCGGCGCGCTGCCGCTGCTGCGCCAATCCGCTCGGCGCCGCCGACGCCGGTCTGGCCTGCGGCGCCTGCCTGGCCGATGCGCCGGCCTACGACGCCACCGTGGCCGCCAGCGACTACGCCAGTCCGCTCGACCAGCTGGTACTGCGGCTCAAGTTCGGCGGCGCCCTCGCGCTGGCGCCCTGGTGCGCGGGCACGCTGCACAGGGCGGTGCTGGCCGCACCCGGCTTCGCGCTGCCCGAGCTTCTGTGTGCGGTGCCGCTGGGCCCGGCGCGGCTGAGCGAGCGCGGCTACAACCAGGCGCTCGAAATTGCCCGGCCGCTATCGGCGCTGCTGGGCATCCCCCTGCAGCCGCGGCTGACGCTGCGCCGGCTCGACACGCCGGCGCAATCGGGCGCGACGGCGCAGGAGCGCAAGAACAATATGCGCCATGCATTTCTGGTGGCGCCGGACATGCTGGCGCACGTGCGCGGGCGCCACATCGGCGTGGTCGACGACGTCATGACCAGCGGACACACACTGAATGCGCTGGCGGCCACGCTCAAGCGCTTCGGCGCCGCGCGCGTGAGCAATCTGGTGTTTGCGCGCACGCCGCCGCACTGACTTTACAAAAGGAGAATGACTTGTTCCACGTCGTACTGGTAGAACCCGAAATCCCGCCGAATACCGGCAACATCATCCGCCTGTGCGCCAACACGGGGGCGCAGCTGCACCTGATCGAACCGCTGGGTTTCCCGCTGGACGACGCCAAGATGAAGCGCGCCGGGCTCGACTACCACGATTACGCCACCATGAAGGTCCACAAGAACTGGGAAGCGTACCTGAGCGATTGCCAGCCCGACCCGGCGCGCATGTTCGCGCTGACCACCCACGGCTCGTCGCCGTTCGCCGAAGCAAAGTTTCTGCCGGGCGACGTCTTCGTGTTCGGCGCCGAAACGCGCGGCCTGGCGCCCGCACTGCGTGAATCTTTCGCTCCAGCACAACGCATCCGCCTGCCGATGCGCCCGGACAACCGCAGCCTGAATCTATCGAACACGGTGGCCGTGGTGGTGTTCGAGGCATGGCGCCAGAACGGCTACGCCGGCGGCGCGTGAGAAGCTGCCGCACGATTGCATCAGTCCGGCAAAAATTTCCGCGAAGCCTTACTATCATGACATCAGCGTTCCCCTGTCCGCTCCGTCATGATCAAGCTCCAGCTCCTGCTGCGCGATCCCGCCCGCGATCGCAGCGATGACCCCGCCCTGTGCGCCTTGCTCGAGGCGCACGGCATGCACGTGACCGCCTGCGGCATGGCCACCATCTCGGCTGAAACCTCGCTGGCCGACGCAGAAAAATTATTCGGACCAATTCCAAATGTAAGGGCTGGGTTCGCATCCGATGTAACATCCACACCGGCACTCGCGATTCCGGCGGATCTGGAACACGCCGTCAGCCTGATTACCATCGCTCCACGCCACACGGCGACGAGCCAACCTACCTAGGGGGAATCCATGCAGCCTTTCAAACCCAGCCCGCCCCGCCCTGCCCTGAACGAGCCCGCGCCGCCCGACGCCGAGCTGCGCATCGCCGTCACCTTCAAGGGCGGCGCCAGCGCCGGTCCGACCAAGCTGGCGGCGCGCCTGTCTTCGCGCAGCATCCTCAGCTTCGAGCCCGCCCCCGGCGAAATGGAATCGGCGATCGAGGCGCTGCGCCAGCGCGGCTTCATCGTCTCCGGACGCGGGCGCATGACGGTATCGGTGCGCGGCACCGTGGCCCAGTTCGAGGAAGTATTCGGCACGCGCCTGACCCCGTTCAACCTGAGCCAGAAGCAGAGCTATTCGAGCGACCGCGTGTTTTACCCGGCCAAGGGCGCTCCATGGAATCCCGATCCCGCCCTCTCGGCGCTGATCGATGACGCCTATATCCAGTGGCCCCATATCTACCTGGCCGACCCGGGCACCAGCGCGCGCCCGCCGGCGGTCGGCTATTACCACCTCGACGTGCTCAAGGATGTGCCGGCCAAGCTCAACGCGACCCATATCCACAAGGAACGTCACCACGGCGAAGGCATCCGGGTGGCCATGATCGATACCGGCTTCGACCATTCGCATCCCTTCTTCACGCGCAACGGCTTCACCTCCTCGGTGGTGCTGGCGCCCTCGGCCACCAACCGCCACACCGATCCGGGCAGCCATGGCACGGGCGAGTCGGCCAATGTGTTCGCGGTGGCGCCGAAAGTGACCTTCATCGGCGTCAAGCTGGGCGACGATGCCGATCCGAACGGCGGCGCCAGCATCCTCGAAGGCTTCCAGGAAGCGCTCAAGCACAGGCCGCACGTCATTACTGTGAGCATGTGCTACGACTTGCGCGACAACAATGGCACCTCCGAACTGAAGGAATTGCCGAACGGGCTGAAACCGCTGGAAGCGGAAATCCAGGCGGCGATTGCCAGCGGCATCCTGGTGGTCTTTTCTGCAGGCAACGGCCACTACGCTTTCCCGGCCTCGATGCCGGAAGTGCTCAGCGTCGGCGGCACCTTCGTGGCCGAAGACGGCGCCATGAAAGCGTCCGATTACGCGTCGGCCTTTACCAGCGGCATCTATTCAGGCCGCCACGTGCCCGATGTGTGCGGCCTGGTCGGCATGCTGCCCAATGCCGACTACATCATGCTGCCGGTCCCGCCCGGGGCCGACATCGATACCGGCAACGCCGAGCATGACGGCACCACCGCCGGCGACGGCTGGGCCGTGTTCAGCGGCACTTCGGCCTCGGCCCCGCAGATCGCGGCCGTGTGCGCCCTGCTGCTGCAGAAAAACCCCAAGCTCACGCCCGCCGAGATCAAGGCCTTGCTGGTGCGCACCGCCATCGACGTGCGCGACGGCTCGGCCAGCCCGTCAAGCGATCCGGAAGGCAAGGGCATCAAGGCCGGACCGGGCATCGATGGCGCCACCGGGGCCGGCCTGGTCGACGCCTTCGCCGCCTGGCAGCAGGCGTAGCGATGGATTCAGCAAGCGAAGTACGGGTCGGGCTGATCGGCTACGGCTTTTCCGGCGCCACCTTCCAGGCGCCGCTGATTGCCTCGGTGCCGGGCCTGCGCCTGACCCGCGTGTGCTCCAGCCAGGGCGAGCGCGTGCTGCGCGACTTTCCCGATGTCGAGGTGGTGGCCGACCCGGCCGAGCTGATGGCGTCGGGCGAGGTCGATCTGGTGGTGGTCGCCACCGCCAACGCCAGCCATGCGCCGCTGGCCCGGCAGGCGCTGCTGGCCGGCAAGCACGTGGTGGTGGAAAAACCGTTCACCATCACCCTCGACGAAGGCGCCGAGCTCATCGCGCTGGCCGAACAGCGGCAGCTGCACCTGAGCGTATTCCACAACCGGCGCTGGGACAGCGATTTCCTGACCCTGCGCCAGACCATCGAAGCGGGCCTGCTCGGGCCCATCAACATGTACGAGGCGCATTTCGACCGCTACCGCCCCACTGTGCGCGGACGCTGGCGCGAACAGAATTTGCCCGGTTCCGGCATGTTGTACGACCTGGGCGCGCACCTGATCGACCAGGCGCTGGTCCTGTTCGGCAATCCCGATTGCGTCAACTGCGACATCGGTGTGCAGCGCAGCACCGACAGCGGCAGCGACGCCGCCGACGACTATTTTCACCTGACCATGCGCTACGGCGCGCGCCGCGTGATCCTGCACGCGTCCTCGCTGGTGCTGCAGGCGGGGCCGCGCTTCACCGTGCATGGCGATACGGGCAGTTTCATCAAGCATGGGATGGACCCGCAGGAAGCGGCACTGATGCGCGGCGAACGTCCCGGCGCGCCCGGCTGGGGCGTGGAACCGGAATCGCTGCACGCGCAGCTCAGTTTCGTGAAGGGGGCGCTGACGGTGACCGGCAAGGCGCAATCGCTGCCCGGCTGCTACCAGGAATACTATCAGCGCGTGTTCGACGCCATCGCCCACGGCAAAAGCCTGCCGGTGACGGCGCGCGAAGGCCTGGCGGTGATCAAGATCATCCGCATGGCCATGCAAAGCCACGCGCAGCAGCGTAGCGTGGCGTTTGAATAGAACAGTAGACCCGTCGTCCCCGCGCCAAGGCGGCACTCGGCGGGGACCCAAGTTCGACGATGTCGCTGTTGAAAAACTCGAACTGAAGCAACTGCTCCTGGCGCACCAGCATCGCCAGCATCACGTACGGGTCGTCCCGTTTCACGGCGCGGCCCCGCCCAGCACGTCGAGCGCCGCCGACACGTACACCAGCGGCGCATTCCAGTTGATCGCCACTTCGTTGCTGGCGTAGCTGCAGTCGTCGTCGATATACGACAGCGCCGGCAGCGCAGACGGGTATTGCGCCTTGCAGTCGCCCTTGTCCTGCTGGCCCGCATGCGGCCCGCCAGCCAGAAAGCCCGGCACCGGCGCCGCCACCTGGTCGGCCATCGACGGCCGGTGATGCGGATGGCGCACCTGGCGCGCCCCGAACCCGGTCACGAACGAATACGCAGTGGCGTTACGGCCCAAAACATAATCGAGGCCGGCCTGCGCCGCGTCGAGGTAATCGCGCTTGCCGTTCAGGCGATACGCCTGCAGCAGCATCATCGACTGGTTCAGCGCCACCGCATTGCTGCCCCAGACAAAGTCGGTCCCCTGCATCGCCACGCCATAGGCCGAGGCGCGCCATTTGGCGGTCAGCGCCGCGGCCAGGCCATCGATGCGCGCGGCGATCAGGGACTGGTCGGCCACCGCGCTCAGGCTGTTGCGGTGGTGCGCGAGCGAAATCCAGGCCAGGCCGCGCACGTCGGCCCATTCGGGCACGCTGGCGGTCACGCCGGCCGGCTTCATGGCCGCATAGTAGCTGTCCTTGCCGCTGCTGATATACAGTTCGGCCGCGGCCCACGCGAATTCGTCCTCGAAAGTGGCGTCGCCGTATTCGCCCGTGACCACGCCCGGCGGATTGCGAAACGCCACGGCCGGATTGGCGCGCGCCCATTCCCATGCAGCTTCGGCCGCGCGCAGCATCTTCGCCGACAGGCCGGGCCGCTGCTGCTCGTAGGGTTTGAGCACGCGGCTGGCGGCCGCCATGGTGGCCGCGAAGTCGAGCGCCGCGGCGGTCCCCTTCTGCACCACGTAGCGTGCCTCGCTGCTGGCCTGGGCCGGCATGACGATGCCGTCGAAACGCTGGTTGGTCAACTTGTTGTATACCCCGCCGTCATGCGGGTCCTGCATGGTCAGCATCCACTCCAGGTTCCACAGCGCCTCGTCGAGGATGTCGGGCAGCGTGTTGCCGCTCTCCGGAATGGCGCTGCGCTGGCGCGCGAAATAGTCCGGAAAGTGCTCGAACGCGGCCAGCAGCGTGTAGGTCGATATGCCCGAATTGACGATGTACTTGTTATAGTCGCCGGCGTCGTACCAGCCCTTGGGGCTGGCGATGACGGTGCCTTCCGGCCGCGCCTTCGATGCGGCCGAGGCATGCACCAGCACGCGCATGTCGGGATGCCCGGCCGCCCGCGCATACACGCCGGCGTGGGCGGCGTCGAGCGCCATGCCGGAACGGTTGAAATAAAACGCCTTGAGCGCGGCGCGGTTCAGGTCAGCGTACACGCCGGCGCGCACCGCGAACGGCTCGGAGGCCGCGGCGCCGGCGGCGCGGATGCGATAGTCGCCGGGACGCGTCAGGGCCGAAAAATCGGCCAGCATGACCGTTTCGCCCGACTCGCTCCAAACAGCGGCCGGCCCGGCGCGGCCGCGCCAGGCGACCGCCCCGCTGGCGGCGTCGATCACCTCGACCTCGCCGGCCGCGCCGGCCGGCAGCACGGCCACCTTGTGCGCCTGCGGCAGGAAACCGAGCTGGTTGACGCGGATGGCGCCGGGAACAGAAGCGGCAGCGGCATGGGCATGTGCGCCGGCCGCCAGCAGAATGGATAACAGGCAGGCAGGCGCGCGCGTCATGCCGGCACCGCCTGCGTGCTCTTCGGATCTTCGCCGGCCGCTTCGTCAATATAGAACGGCGCGAACCAGGTGGCGATGAACGATGGAATGGTGGCGACCATCACGAAGATGAAGTAGGTGATGTAGCCCATCCACTCCTGCAGGTGACCGCTGATGGCGCCCGTGACCATGCCGCACAGGCCCATGATGCCGGTGCCGAAGGCGTAGTGGGTGGTGGTGTACTTGCCCGGCGCGAGCTGCTGCATCAGGTAGATCATGAAGCCGACCGCGCCGAAGCCGAAGAAGAATTTCTCGATCATCACGCCGGCCGTGATCAGCGACAGGCTCGTTGGCAGGTAAATGGCCATGATCAGGAACGTCACGTTCGGGATGTTCACCGCGCAGCACAGCACGAACAGGGTTTCCCTGAGCCCGCGCCTGGCCACGTACAGGCCACCGAGCAGGGACCCGAGCAGCACCGCCGCCAGGCCGTAGGTGCCGTAGATGAGGCCCAGCATTTCGTTGTTCAGTCCCAGCCCGCCCTTGGCGACCGGATCGACCATGAAAAACGGACCGATCTTTTCCAGGAAGCCGATACTGAGGCGGAACAGGAAGGCAAAGGCGATCATGCGCCAGATGCCGCGCTTCTGGAACAGGGTGACGAAGGAATCCATCAGGATATGCCCGGCCGCCTTGACGCTCGACGGCGTGTTCTCGGCGCGCGCGCCGTCCGGCATGAAGCGCGCATGCCACAGTGCCAGCACCAGGGTCAGGCCGGCGACCAGGAAGAAAATGATGCGCCACGATTCGATCCAGTCCGGGCCGAACACGGCGGCGTCGTGGTGGAACACGTTCACGTGCAGCCAGCCGCTCAGGTACACCATGCCGCCGGCGGCGACGATCGGGCCGACATTCCAGCTCAGGCTCTGGATGCCGCAGTACAGCGACTGCGCGCGCGAATCGAGCGAGGTGACGTACACGCCGTCGCTGGCGATATCGAGGGTCGCGCCGACGAAGGACAGGGCCCAGAACAGCGCCATCAGGATCGCCATGTAGTTCGGCAGCGCCATGACCAGCGCGATGCCGATGAAACCGAGGCCGATCAGGACCTGCGCGCACAGCACGAAGAACTTCTTGGTGCGGTACATTTCAACGAAGGGCGCGAACAGCGGCTTGACCGTGTACGCCAGGATCAGGAGGCTCGAATACTGGGCCGCCTTGCCGTTGTCCATGCCGAGATTCTTGAACATGATGGCGGTGACGGTGGTCAGCATCACGTAGCCGAGCGCCATCATGAAGTAACCGGTCGGCACCCACAGCAGGGGCGAGACGGACGGTTTAGAAGCGTGCATGGTCGTTTTCCATTTCAAGAGGGGTCAGCGGCAGGGATGCCGGCGACACAGCGCGCGGCGCGGGGCCGCTGAGCGCCAGGCCGGCCAGGTGCTCCGACAAAATCGCGGCCGCGCCCAGCATGGCAGGATATTGGGCGGTGATCACCAGCGTCGGAATCTGCGCGATGAAGGCGCTGAAACGTCCCTTGTTCTCGAAGCGCGCGCGAAACGGCGACCGGGCGAAATACGCGCCCAGCCGCGGCACCACGCCGCCGCCGATATACAGGCCGCCGCGCGCGCACAGGGTGATCGCCAGGTTGGCTGCGACGGTGCCCAGCATACCCGAAAAGCAGTCCAGCGTTTCGCGGCACAGGGGGTCGCTGCCGGCCAGGCCGCGCTCGACGATATCGGCCGTGGAGAGGCTGGCGTCGACCTGCAGGCCGGCCCTGGCGGCCAGCGCTTCGCGAACGAGCACGATGCCCGGTCCGGAAACGATGCGCTCGGCCGAGACGTGCTCGTAACGCTGCCAGCAATGCTGCAGGACTGTCACTTCGCGTTCGTCGAACGGCGAAAAGGCGACATGCCCGCCTTCGCTCTGCACCGCCACCCAGCGCCCGTCGACCGGCACCAGGCCGGCCACGCCCAGGCCCGTGCCGGCGCCCACCAGCCCGATCACGCCGGTGGCGACGGCCCGGCCGGCGCCGATCTGGTCCAGGTCCGACGGTCCCAGGGCCGGCAGCGCCATCGCCAGCGCGGCGAAGTCGTTCACCACCAGCAGCGTATCGAGACAGAGCGCCTGGCGCGAGGCGGCGATCGAAAACGCCCAGTGGTGATTGGTCATCTTGACGGCGTCGCCGTCGACCGGATTGGCGATCGCGATGACCGCGTGGCGCACGCGCCGCGCCGGCAGGCGGTTTAAATAGGCGCGCACCGCATCGTCGAACTGCGCGTAGTCGGCGCAGGCCAGGGTGTGCACGTCGCCCACCCGCCCGGGGCCGTATTCGAGCGCGAAGCGCGCGTTGGTGCCGCCGATGTCGGCCAGCAGGCGCGCACCATCGGCATAGGAATCATGAACCATGTTGCCTCCAATGGAAGAACGGTCGATCAGCGCTGGCGCTGGGCGGACAGGAAATCGCGGTACCAGATGGCGCTGTCCTTGAGGGTACGCGCCTGCGTCTCGTAATCGACATGGACGATGCCGAAGCGCTTGGCGTAGCCGGAGTTCCATTCAAAGTTGTCGAGCAAACTCCAGAGGAAGTAGCCGCGCACGTCGACGCCCTGCTCCATGGCCGCCTTGAGCGCGTCCAGGTGCATCTGTACGTAGGCGATGCGCGCCGGGTCGCTCACCTTGCCGTCGCTGACCGCATCCGGATTGGCCATGCCGTTCTCGGTGATGTAAATCGGCGGCAGCATGTATTCGGCATTGAGCTTGACCAGCAGTTCGGTCAGCCCCTGCGGGTAGATCTCCCAGCCCATGTCGGTGAAACCGAGCTTGCCGGGCGGGGTGCGCGGCGGCGTTTCGGCGCTGCAGAAAGAGCGGAAGTAGTAGTTCACGCCGAGGAAGTCGATCGGCTGGGCGATGGCGGCCATGTCGCCGTCGTGCACCACCGGTGCGTTCTCGCCGTGCGCGCGCAGCGCCAGTTCCGGATAGCGGCCCTTGAAGATCGGGTCCATGAACCACTGCACCGAACGCGCATATTCGAGTTCGGCCATGGCGCGATCAAGCTCGGAACCGGTGGCCGGATCGGCCGTCCACTGGTTCAGCACAATGCCCAGCTGCGCCGAGCTAGCGGCCGCGCGCATCGACGTCATCGCCAGCCCGTGCGAGAGCAGCAGATGGTGCGAGACCTGGATCGCCTGCCTGGCATCCGCCACGCCGGGCGCGAACTGCGCATTGCCGTAACCGAGGTTGGCGCTGCACCATGGCTCGTTATGGGTGGCGATGGCATCGATGCGGTTGCCGAAGCGGCGCGCCACTTCGTGCGCGTAGTCGGCGAAGCGGTGCGCGGTGTCGCGATTGAGCCAGCCGCCGTCGTCCTGCAAGCCTTGCGGCAGGTCCCAGTGGTACAGGGTCAGGTGCGCCTTGACGTCTTTCGCCGCCAGTTCGTCGAGCAGGCGGTCGTAGAAACCGAAACCGGCTTCGTTCCAGGCACCCTTGCCGCTCGGCTGGACGCGCGCCCAGGCCATCGAGAAGCGGTAGGCATCCACGCCCAGCGACGAGATCAGGCCCACGTCTTCGCGATAGCGGTTGTAATGGTCGCAGGCGACGGTGCCGTCGCTCTGGTCCTTGATGTTGTTCGGGTTCAGGCAGAAGGTGTCCCAGATCGACGGCCCCTTGCCGTCAGCGTTGGCGCCGCCCTCGATCTGGAAAGCGCTGGTCGCGACTCCCCACGTAAAGTCGGCAGGGTAGTGATTGGATTGGTTCATTGTAGAGCTCGATATCGGTGGGGCGATGACGGGACGCGCGGCGCCCGTCCGGGCACGCCGCGCCGTGGTCCGCTCCCCCGGGGGAAGCGGACAAGGCGGCAGACTTAGAAGTCGACGCCGGTGTTGAAGCCGATGGTGCGCGGCGGCAGGTACTGCGCCACCCACGGGCCGAAGGCATTGGCGGCGCTGGTCTTGATGTTTTTGTCGGCCACGTTACGCACGAAGGCATCGACCCACCACTTGTTGGCCGTGTAGCGCAGGCCAAGGTCGGTGCGGGTGTAGGCTTTCTGGCGGTCGCCCTCGCCCAGGTTGAAGACGCTCAGCCAGGATGCGGTTTCGTAGTGGGTCGAGATGCGCGGGATCACCGTGGCGCCGCCGGCCAGCTCGAACGTGTGCTGGTACTGCAGCTGCATCGAGAACTTCGGCGCGTGCGGCATGGTGTTGCCGCTCACGTCCAGGCAGTTGCTGATGCCGGGGATGTCGCACTTTGGCAGCAGGTAGTCGTTGGTGCCGCCGATCAGTTTGCCCAGCTTGGCGCGGGTGTAGGCCATGGTCAGCTGCAGCTTGTCGTCGCGCGTGAGCTTGGCCGCGATTTCCGACTCCAGGCCCCACACGGTGGCGCCGTCTGCATTGTTGGTGGCCAGGCCGCGCGTGCCGTCCGGATTGGTGATCGGGGCGCTGAACTGGAAGTCCTTGAAGTCCGAGTAGAACAAGGCGTTGTTCACCTTGATCATGCCGCCCATCAGGGTGCTCTTGCTGCCGAGTTCATAGTTGGTCAGGGTTTCGGCGCCGTACGGACGGCCGCCATCCTGCAGGCCGCCCGATTTGTAGCCGGTCGAGACGCTGGCGTAGACCATGTTGCTGCGGTCGATTTCGTAGTTCACGCGTACCAGGCCGGTGGTCTTGCTGCCGTGGTAGACGCCGTCGTTCGACGGATTGTTCGGCACATAGCCCTGGCCGGGAATGCGCGGGTCGATCGATGGGCTGACCGGTACCTGGGCCACGTCCTGGGTCTTGTCCCAGGTGTAGCCGTTGCCGCCCTGGTTGGTGCGCTTGTCCTTGGTGTAGCGCAGGCCGGCGGTCAGGTGCAGCTTGTCGCTCATGTTCCAGGTGGCCTGGCCGAAGGCGGCGGTCGAGTCGACCGTCTGTTTCGGCTGGATGAAGGAACCCTGCCAGTTGACCGTGCCCTCCTGCGTGCCGTTGAAAATCGGAATATCGAAGCGCATGTCGTTCTTTTCGGCCGCGTAGTACAGGCCGAGCTGCCAGTCGATCTCTTTTTTGCCGAGCGATTGCAGTTCCAGTTCGTGGCTGTGGTTCTTGTAGTGCGAGGCCACGGTGTTGTTGGCCTGGTAGGTCGCGCCGGTGGCGAAACTGGTCGGTATCGCCACGCCGCCGTCCTGGTCGAAGGTGGACGAGCCAGAAAAGCGCGACACGCCGGCGATGTAGTGCAGCGCCAGCGAGTCGTTGATGGTGTATTCCAGGCGCGAGCGGATCGCGTCGGAATCGCGCTTGAGCGTTGGCGCCACGTCGGACAGGGTCGACCAGAGGTCGGTGCCGGCGCGCGGGGTTTGCAGCAGGTTCATGCTCGGGGTGCCGCGGTCGGCGTATTTTTCGTACGCGACGTTCCACTTCACCGATGGCGTGATGTTCCACAGCAGGGACAGGCGCACCGCGGTCTGGTCCTGGGCGCCGTATTGCGGGCCGTTGGCGACGAACAGGTTCGGATTGATCGGACGGAAATCGGCATCCTTGCCGCCGCCGGCCTTGAAGGCCGCGCGCTGGTCCGCCAGCGCAATGGCCGGCAGTTTCTGGTAATCGATGTAGCCGTCGTGCTGTTCGTGCACCGCGGCGATGCGCAGGGCCGCCGTTTCGCCGAGCGGAATGTTGAAGGCGCCGCGCGAACCGAGGCGCTTGTAGTTGCCCATGCCCGCTTCGATGCTGCCGGAACGCTCGCCGATGACCGGTTTCGTGGTCTGCATGTTGACCGCGCCGACGGTGGAGTTGCGGCCCCACAGCGTGCCTTGCGGGCCGCGCAGCACTTCGATCGCTTCCAGGTCGAACAGCAGCGAGGTGGCGCCTTCCGGACGCGGCGAGTAGACGCCGTCGATGAAGCTGGCCACTTCGGGATCGGCGTATTCGGTCTTGGCGCTGTCGTTGCCGATGCCGCGCAGGGTCATGGTGATGACGCCATGGTCGCCCTGGCCGGTGGCCTGGAAACCCGGCACCAGGTTGACGACGTCCTGGATGGTTTGCACGTGGTTGTCCTGCAGCGCGGCGGCGTTGATCGCGGTGATCGCGATCGGGGTTTTTTGCAGCGGCGTCGAACGCTTGGTGGCGGTGACGACGACTTCGGGAATCACGTTCGAGTCGGCGCTGGCGCTGCTGTTGCTGACCGCAGGCGCTGCCGGAGCTTGCGCCACATCCTGGGCATGCGCCGCATTGATGCCTGCGAGCAAAGTCAGGATGGCAAGTTGAATTGGGGCGCGAACGCGGCGAAACGCCTTGGTGGCGGTAGATTTCATGCAGTCTCCATTCGGAATTGACCGATTTTTGTTGTTCAACACTTTGGCTGGGCGAGAAAACGTTTTCAGAATACGTGAAAACGATTTCATGGTACATTTCGGTGCATTCCAAAGTCAAACGAAATATTCTGGTGCGACCGGATTTGTCATATTCGCCACACATGGCCACAAAAAGGGGCAATTCATGAAAGCGTTTCATAACGTGTTGATCGTCGGCGGCGGCACCGCCGGCTGGCTCACCGCCTGCTACCTGGCACGCACCCTCGGCACGGCCGGAGCGGGCGCGGCCGGCGTGAGCATCACCCTGGTCGAGTCGCCCGAGATCGGCATCATCGGCGTGGGCGAAGGCACCTTCCCCTCGATCCGCTCGACCCTGGCGGCGATCGGCATCGACGAAGCGCGCTTCGTGCGCGAATGCCAGGCCACCTTCAAGCAGGGCGTGCGCTTCAACCACTGGGTGCGCCCGGCCGGCGCGCCCGGCGCCGACCACTACTTCCATCCCTTCAGCCAGCCGAGCCAGCGCCAAGGCGGACCCGAATTGCTGCCGCACTGGCTGCAGGGCACCGCTGGCGCCGGCATCCCCTTCGCCGAAGCGGCGACCATGCAAAAACGCGTGGCCGATGCCGCGCACGGGCCCAAACGCCTGGCCGACGCCGACTATGCGGGGCCGATGAATTACGCCTACCACTTCGACGCCGGGCGCTTCGCGGCCCTTCTGGCCGAGCATGGGCGCTCGCTCGGCGTGCGCCACGTGCAGGCCACCGTGGAACGGGTCGAACTCGACGCCGGCGGTGCGATCGCCTGCGTGCACACGCGCGAGCACGGCGCGCTTGGCGCGGACCTGTTCGTGGACTGCACCGGTTTCAGGGCGGCGCTGATCGGCGACGCGCTCGGCTCACCGTTTCGCAAGATGGACGACGTGCTGTTCGTCGACCGCGCGCTGGCCATGCAGGTGCCCTACCCCTCGCCCGATACGCCGATCCCCTCGTACACCATCTCCACCGCGCACGAAGCCGGGTGGACCTGGGACATCGGCCTGCAGCAGCGGCGCGGGATCGGCTACGTGTATTCGAGCCGCCACACGACCGATGAACGCGCCGAAGAGGTGCTGCGCCAGTACATTGGCGCGGGCGCGGACGGACTCACGCCGCGCCAGCTGAAACTCAACATCGGCTACCGCGACGTGCAGTGGGTGAAAAACTGCGTGGCGGTCGGCCTGTCGGGCGGGTTTCTGGAGCCGCTCGAATCGTCCGGCATCGGCCTGATCGAAACGGCGGCCTACCTGATCGGCCACCTGTTCCCGTTCAACGGCGACACGGCGCCGGTGGCGGCCCAGTTCAACCGCCTGATGCGCGAACGCTACGAGCGCGTGGTGGACTTCATCAAGCTGCACTACTGCCTCTCCCAGCGCACCGATTCGGCCTTCTGGACCGACAACACCGACCCGCGTTCGATTCCCGCTTCGCTGCGCGACAAGCTGGCCATGTGGCGCTGCCGGCCGCCGCACCGGCTCGACTTCGTGGCCGACGTCGAGATGTATCCGACATCGAGCTGGCAGTACGTGCTGTACGGGATGGAGTTCGCCACCGGCCTGCATGCGAGCGCCTGCCAGCCGGCGCGGCGCGACGAGGCGGCCGCCGAATTTGCCATGATCGCCAAACTGGCCGGGCATGCGCTGGCCGACCTGCCGCCGCACCGCGCGCTGGTCGAGCACTTGTGCCAACGACGATGAGAAACAAGCAATGATCAATAACGACAACAGTCCCGTGACCCTGCACCAGGTGGCGCATGCCGCCGGCGTTTCGCCAGCCACCGCGTCGCGCTTCATGAACGGCACCGCCAGGGTGTCGGACGCCAAGCGGCGCAGCATCGAAGAAGCCATCGAACGCCTGAACTACAAGCCGAACCTGGTGGCGCAGGGCCTGAAAATGGGCAGCACCCGCACCATCGGCGTGCTGACGCAGTCGCTGGTGAGCGGTTACTTCAACGACGCCATGGTCGGCATCGAAGATGCGGTCAAGGCGGCCGGCTATGCGCTCCTGATCATGAGCGGGCACTGGCACGCGACCGAGGAAGCCGAGCGGGTCGAACTGCTGATCGGGCGGCGCGTGGACGGCGTGGTGATCCTGACCGGGAACATGAGCGACACCCAGATTCTCGATTTTTCGCAGCGCGTGCCGATCGTGGCGTTCGGGCGCAAGCTCGAAGGAGAGCGCGTATTCGGTTTCGTCCTCGACAATTACGGCGCGGCCTGCGAAGCCATGGAACTGCTGATCGAGCAGGGCCACCGGCGCATCGCGTTCATCCGCGGTTCCGACGACCAGGAAGATGCGCACGCGCGCCTGGCCGGCTACCGCGACACCCTGGCGCGGCACCGCATCGAGCCCGATCCGGGACTGATCGTGGCGGGCGACTTCCAGGAGTCCGGCGGGCTGCAGGCGGTCAACCAGCTGCTCACGTCGGGGGCGCGCTTTTCCGCCATTTTCGCGGCCAATGACTTGAGTGCGTATGGCGCGCGCCTGGCGCTGTACCGGCGCAGCATCCGCGTGCCGGAAGACGTGTCGATCATCGGCTTCGACGACTTGCATAGTTCGATGTACACCACCCCGCCCCTGACCACAGTGCGCCAGCCGCTGTACGACGTCGGTTCGTGCATCGGGACCATGATGCTGGGGATGATCGGGCATCAACAGGTGAAGGTGCCGTTGCCGGCACTGAGCCTGGTGGTAAGGGAGTCCGTCAGGCGGCTGACTTAGGTGGTATCGCCCCGTAGCGGCCATTCCCAAAAATTCTCGATAGCGGACAGTCGCGTCCTTGTGTGCGCAGCTGCTTCAATGAGATTGAATGGCAATGCCAACCACGTCACATGAAGGGCATAAGAATACGTAAGCGATTCCCATGTCGGCACCAAACATGATTCGGTTCGTACTAACGAACTGTGCAAGGAAATGCATCGTATTTTCGCATGACGGACAAACCGGCGTGTTATCGGCTTGAATCCAATTAGCCCGTCCTCCAACCCGACTAATCGTCTGATGTTTTTTTGGGTCAATAGGAACAAGCTTCAATGGACGATGAAGAAACTTTTCCGATTCAGTCATGCCTCCTTCTTCAGGATAGCGAAGCACTACCGGCACGTCGGATGCATAACTGATGCAAGTTAAGCTTGATGTCTCAGGCAATGCACAGCTAAAGCAGCATGCAACCTCAATTTTTTCATGTTTCCAACGTACCTCAGAAAACTCTGGAGATTGCGCGTCAAACAAGGCAATTTGGCCAAAAATCTCATCGCAGTTTGGGCAGGAAATTGGAGTGGCTGTCGTCCCACCGAAGATGTGAGGCTGTATTTCAGCCTTGGCAGCGCCGATCTTCATGGCGAACTGTTGCGCCAAAACAGGGGGGCGCGGTGTGCGATTGGTCTTTGCGAATATATTGGCGAGACTTTCAATTCGCTCATTGACAACTTCCATATCCGTGGTTTGATTTCGAAAGCGCAGCTGACCTGGACCAATAATCAGCCATTCAAATTTTCCGACTTTCAGCTTTTCCAGCCCTTTTCGAATCTCTTCATTTCTAAAGAAATTTTTTGAGTCTTCGTTTGATACGCTAGGAATATAGGCAGGGAATGATTCACTAAAAACTTCACCGAATGCGTCGAGCCCATAGTATTCCGAAGGATGCGTGGCGTTATCGCGGCCTTCAAGATTAAGTGAAACCATAAAATCACCGGCACGGAAATTCTGCACCCAAAGATCAAAACCTCCATCGAATACCATAAAACGGCATTGCATATTCCTGTACGTAGCTCTTACCTCATACTCTGCATGGGTGTACGCGACACCTTGCGCTCTAGTGCGTCCTCCAAATAGCTTGGCCAATCCTTTTGCAAACGCCTTGGCAGCCTCTGCCATTTTTTCTTGATCGACCTTGTATTGGGCATGTCCTCCGATGAAATTTCTAACTAAGCCAGATGCACTATCATTCTCAAGATAGTGACGCGCTGAAATATCCCATGCATCATGATTAATTCCATCTCGACGCGAAAGCGATGCCCCTTTCTGTGCAAGCAACGTCACAATCTCATGATGATGAAAACGAGCGGCCCACATTAACGCCGTCCAACCTGTTTGATCACGATAATCAATATCCGTTACTCCTGCCAAGGCCGTCACTACTGCTGCCTTGCTTCCTGATTTAGCGGCAGAGATTAGCTGTTCATTTCGACCATGGTCCAAGGAGGGAGCAGTATTATTCATTGTTTTCTTGGAAGGAATTTCGTGTTAAAAGCATGCCAACTCGGTTTTTAGCACCATTGATAGGGAACGTTAATTGGCGGAGGACTGAGTCGCAGAGCCCCTTTAACCTGCAACTGAGCGTTCGCTGTTGAAGAAGCTGACCAACAGCAACTGGCCGGTTCGCGCCGTTATCATAGCCGCGAGGCGCGCTGCCAATGACACACGATTGCATGCGCTTTGTGCCGAAGTTCCTGCGGAAGCACTGCTGTTGTCGAAATTAGTTTCACGAACTCGATTATTTCAGTATCTATTGCCGCTCCCTGCTCAATCCAGCCCACGGCAAGGCTCTGCCAATACCCGGTAGGCGTGTCGGCGGGCCAGCGCAACCCCGCAAGAAGTACATCACGGACAGCGGCATCATCCGCGCGGTACTGCGCAAGCGGCACTTCAAGTCGCACTACTAGAGAACGTTTGTCCATGATAAGTCCTGATAATTTCGTGTACAAATCGAAATGTCCGCATTTGGTCCAGGCCGTGTAAAAACGCAATCCTATCTATGCCGTTGCCGTTGTCGTGCCATCAAGCTATGTTTGGAGGGGTTAACGCGCGTTTTACTGCACCACGGCGTTTTTTGTACAACTTCCACACCGGGCGGCCACCGCAACCGCCAGAAGCGCCGCTGTTAAGCCTCGCAAATGGATAAATGCCTTGATGGCCTTCATCATATCCGCGACGCCGATGATAGCGATCAGTCGTCTAAGATTGTACGCGAGGACGTGCAGGCTCATCTCGGTCTTCACGCGCTCGATCCCCTTGGTCAGGAAATGCGTCGCACCCATCCAGGCTTTGATGGTGCCGTACGGGTGTTCAACGGTGCAGCGGCGAGTTCGCATTGCATCCGGCGCTTGCTCGAGACGTGCCTGCATGTCCTGATGTTCCCAACGAGTGACGCGCCGTTGCGGGCTCGGAGTGCACTTTGCTTTAAGCGAACAGCCCTTGCAGTTCGAGCTCCAATACCGATGATTCGTCATTTCTTTCTCGATCGTAGCAAAGCGCCAGATGAGTGATTGACCTGCCGGGCAACGGTATTCATTTTTCTGCGGGTCATAAACAAAGTCGGCTTTATCGAAACGTCCGTCGGCTTTGGCATTTGATGTCTTCGTTGCGGGCACCAGAGTGGAGATACCAGCTTCGTGGCACGCAAGTATTTCCTTACCGTTGAAGTAGCCTCGGTCGGCGAGCGCGATGAGTTCGGTCGTGCCGATCGCCGTGCGCGCTTTCTTGGCCATTGCGGACAACTGGTCGCGGCCGCTGCCGCTGTTGGTCACCTCGTGCTCGACGATCAAATGGTGCTTTGCATCGACGGCGGTTTGCACGTTGTAACCGACGATGCCGCTGCCGCGTGTCATCATGGATCGGGCGTCGGGATCCGTAAGCGAAATCTGTGTTTCGCCAGTCTCTACAAGCTTCGCTTCAATTTCTTTGAGTGAGGCCATCTGCAATTTCAATGCCTCGATTTTTTCTTCCAGCCGCACTCGCTTCGTCTTTGCTGCAACCGGTTCCTGCCGGTCGGCGCTATCGAGCTCGGCCATGTAACGACCAATGTTCGCCTCGATCTCGTCCATCCTTCGCTTGAGCTTGGCGTCGGTGAAATTGCGATCGCTGCTGTTGACGGCCTTGAATTTGCTGCCACCGATGGCGACGACGGCATCCGAAAAGAGGTCGAGCTGCTGACAAAGAACCACGAACTGACGGCACACATTACGGATCGGTTTGCCGTTGTCCTTTCTAAAGTTGGCAATCGTCTTGAAGTCGGGCTTTAGACGGCCCGTCAACCACATCAACTCAACGTTACGCTGCGCTTCACGTTCGAGGCGCCGGCTTGATTGAATGCGATTGAGGTAGCCATAAATGTACAGCTTGAGAAGTACTGCTGGATGATAGGCAGGCCGACCCGTCGCTGCCGGCCGCACACGCTCGAATCCGAGCGCAGCAAGATCCAGCTGGTCGACGAACACATCAACAATCCGGACCTGGTTATCGTCGTCGACATAGTCGTCCAGGAACTCGGGAAGCATGGTGGACTGGCCGCGGGCTGCACCGTCGATAAATCGCTTCATTTGGCACCCCAAGTAATGAGATACTGAATCAACGTTTACCGGTCAGGTTTCGTTTACAGCGATCTACGTTTTTACACGGTCTGGGCCGAAACGGACCGTAGCAATGGCTCAGTGTACGATGTTGTTGCCACGCCATTAGCCAACATCATGGCCTGGCCTTCCGGTTCATGGCGCGAACCTGGACCGTCGAGTTCCTCGGGATAGGTGATTTTGCCGGCATCGTGCACTGCCACCCCCAGCTCGATCAGGCTGGCGTCGAAGCGGACCTCCAGGCCGGTGTAGGCATTCATGAGTTCATCGGCGGCTTCGCCGACCAGTTGCAGGTGACGCAGCAGCCGCTCGTTTGCGCCGAGAGCGCGGAGCAAGGCATCGGCATCGGAACGGTCAAGCAACATGGGTCTATCCTGCGCTATATATATATCGGCTCACGGATGCATGGGATGTCCCGCGCTGCCAATCTGCGGGATCCGACAATCAGCCGGCTCACTCACCATCCGATCAATGCAAAGAAACTGCGCCGCAAATTCACGTCGCCAGAAAACAACCGGTCGACGGCTTAGCGCCAGGTTTGCCGGAAAGCGTGGACGTGGCTCACGATATCTTCCGGCGCGAGGGTCAGCACCCACCGCTCGAACGACAGCGCCGGGTCGTGCGGCGCGTTCAGGAAATTGGCGCGGCACGCGGCCATGAAGTCGCCCAGTTCCCTGCCCTGGTAGCCGGTGTGCGCGGCGACCAGCGTGCCGTTCCAGACCAGTTTGGCGCGCTTGTGGGTTTCATGCTCGTCGATGGCCGCCAGGTAGTGCGGGCGCGCCTCGGTGAAGATGTCGTTGAAGATGCGCTGTTCCCAGTCGGCCCGTTCGGCATCGCGCTCGGGCGAGCTTCTGCCGCCATCCCAGGCTGACCAGGTATAGCGGTCGAGTTCCGGTTTGTCTTCGATCCATGTCAAGAACGCGGTGTACGACGGGCGCTTGGCGTCGCGCACGCGGCTGGCGGCGTTGCGGTTGTCGAGCAGGTAAATCTGGCGATGGAAATACGGGGTCGAGGCGGCGAAGCGGAACACGTCGTCGAGCGTCTCGTAGCCGGCCAGATAGCGCGCGTGGTCGTAGCCGAGCAGGGCGAACGTTTTGGCGACGTCGCGCGTGATGAGGATCTCGGCGAACACCTGGTCGTTGTCGCGCAGGAGTTTCCACAGGCCGTCATGGCCGTACTTGAGGCCCATCTTGTGGGCGATCCGGCCCATCAGGTTACCCAGGTCGTTGAAGGCGTAGTACGACGCGGCGAATTCCATTTCTTCGGCCGGGGTGGTGATCAGGTCGATCTGCATCGAGCGGAAATCGAAGGAGACCACGTCGCCATTGACGATCAGGTCCTGCGGCGCGAAGGCGGCTTTGACCTTGTCGATCCAGTCGGCTGGCAGGTGGGTCGATTCGATCAGGATGTCGCTGTCGCCGAAGGTTTCCTTTTGGCCGTAGGCGAGGATCGGCTGGCAGCGAATCGCGGGGAACAGCGCGCGCAGCTTGTCGATCGTGGTGGCGGTGATGGCGGCGTAATCGGCGGCCGACTGGCGGGTGACGCCGACGTGTTTCATGGCGTTTCCACCCATGGCAGACTCCTTATGTGCGGATTTTCGACAGCAGCTTGGTGGTCGAGCGGTCGTGTTCGAAATCGATGGCGATGGCCTGGCCGCCGTAGGCCAGCACGGCCTGGCCTTCGGGAATGGCCTGCATGTCGTAGTCGCCGCCCTTGGCGTAGATGTCCGGCCGCGCTTCGAGGACCACTTCGAGCGCGGTGTCTTCGTCGAAGTCGACGACCAGGCTGACCGATTCGAGCGCGGCCAGCACGGCCATGCGGTCACCGGCGGTGTTGAGCGGACGGTCGTCGCCCTTGCCGAGGCGTTTGACCGAGGCGTCGGTGTTGGCCGCGACCACCAGCGAGGCGCCCAGGGCGCGCGCTTGCGCGAGGTAGGTCACGTGGCCGCGGTGCAGGATGTCGAACACGCCATTGGTCAGCACTACCGGTTTGGGCAGGGCGGCGACGCGGGCGGCAAGGTCGGTGCGGGTGCAGATTTTGTTTTCGAAGTCGGGCATGGGAAGGTCGAATTTGATCGGTTCGGAGTGCAGTTTGCGAAGAGCTTCACCACCTCGTCGTTCCTGCCATTGGCAGAAACGACTTCCCGCGCCAAGGCAGCACTCGGCGGGAACGACGGAGGGGTAGCGGTAACGATGAAGAGCTTACTCTGCCTCTTCCTCATCCTCATCGACCGCCATCGACAAATCGTTCGAGCGCGATGCGGTGGCGGTGCCGGGTTCCTTGCGGTCGCCGCGCAGTTTGATCTGCAGGCGCAGGCCGTTGGCCGAGTCGGCGTTGCGGATCGCTTCGTCGTAGCCGATCTGCCCGCGGTTGTACAACTCGTACAGCGCCTGGTCGAAGGTGCACATGCCCAGCTCGCGCGACTTGTGCATGATCTCCTTGATCGACTGGAAATTCCCCTTCAGGATCATCTCGCTGATCGTGGCCGTATTGAGCAAGATCTCGATCGCCGCCTTGCGCCCCTTGCCGTCTTCCGTGCGCACCAGCCGCTGCGAGACGATCGCGCGCAGGTTCGACGACAGGTCCATCAGCAACTGGTTGCGCCGCTCTTCCGGGAAGAAGTTGATGATCCGGTCCATGGTCTGGTTCGAGTTATTCGCGTGCAGGGTGCCCAGGCACAGATGGCCCGTCTCGGCGAACGCGATCGCGTGCTCCATCGTCTCGGTATCGCGGATCTCGCCGATCAGGATCACGTCCGGCGCCTGGCGCAGGGTGTTTTTCAGCGCCGCGTGCCACGAATGGGTGTCCACCCCCACTTCGCGGTGGGTGATCAGGCAGCTCTTGTTCCTGTGGACGTACTCGACCGGGTCTTCCACCGTGATGATGTGCCCCGCCGAATTGGCATTGCGGTAATCGATCATCGCCGCCAGGGTGGTCGACTTGCCCGAGCCCGTGCCGCCTACCACCAGCACCAGGCCGCGCTTGGTCATCACGACCTCTTTCAGCACTTCCGGCAGGTCGAGTTTCTCGAAATTCGGGATTTCGGACGCGATTGTCCGCACCACCATCGCCACGCACTGCTGCTGCACGTAGACATTGACGCGGAAACGACACACATTCGGCAAAGAAATTGCAAAATTACATTCCATTTCCTTCTCGAACTCATTGCGTTGCTTGTCGTTCATTAACGACAGGGCCAGCGCACGCGTGACTTCGCCGGTGAGCTTTTGCTGGCTCATCGGTTTCATGGAGCCCTGAAACTTCATGCTCGGAGGAAAATCGGCCGAGATGAACAGGTCGGAGCCGCCCTGATGGTGCATCACGGTCAGTAATTTATGGATGTAGGCCTGCGCTTCCAGAGGGCCAAAAGTGGTGGACATGCTCGCCTTTCAAATGGTCGGCAGGGCGAAAATCCGCCTGCGGCACAATTATATCGACTGCATTCCGGTAGAATATAATTTCTTTGCTGACGCATAAGCAACTTCGTGTCACGACAGTCGCGCCGCGCCTGTCTTCTTCCTGCCCGCACCCTTATGACCCTGACTGAACTGAAATATATCGTTGCCGTCGCGCGTGCGAGACATTTCGGACACGCCGCCGAAGCGTGTTACGTCGCCCAACCCACGTTGTCGGTCGCTATCAAAAAGCTCGAAGACGAGCTCGGCGTGGTGCTGTTCGAGCGCGGGGGCGCGGAAATTTCCGTCACCCCGCTCGGGGCGCAGATCATCGCGCAGGCCGAACGCGTGCTGGAACAGACGGCCGCCATCAAGGAACTCGCCAAGCAGAACAAGGACCCGCTGGCCGGGCCCCTGCGCCTGGGCGTGATCTACACCATCGGCCCGTACCTGCTGCCGCCGCTGGTGAAGAACATCATCGAGCGGGTGCCGCAGATGCCGCTGATCTTGCAGGAAAACTTCACCGTGCGCCTGCTCGAACTGCTGCGCCAGGGCGAACTGGACGCGGCCATCATGGCGCTGCCGCTGCCGGACCATGGCATGTCGATGCAAACCCTGTACGACGAACCGTTCGTCGTGGCCGTGCCGCAAAACCATCCGTGGGCCAAGCGCAGCGCTATCTCGGCCCAGGATTTGAAATCCGAAACGATGTTGTTATTAGGCAACGGTCACTGTTTCCGCGACCAGGTGCTGGAAGTGTGTCCGGAAATGGCGCGCTTCTCGTCGCCGGGCAACGGCATGCAGCGTACCTTTGAAGGCTCGTCGCTGGAAACGATCCGCCACATGGTAGCCAGCGGCATCGGCCTGACCGTGCTGCCGCGCGCCTCGGTGCCCGACATGCAGTCGCGCAGCAGCATGCTGGCCTTCGTGCCGTTCGAGGCGCCGGTGCCCGAGCGCCGCGTGGTCATCGTCTGGCGCAAGAGTTTCACCCGCCGCGCCGCGATCGAAGCGGTGTGCGAGGCGGTTGCCGCCTGCGACCTGCCGGGCGTCGACATGTTCGTGCCCGACCGGAATATGCAACCCGAGGCATCATGATCGGCACGCCTGGGCCGGCCAGGCCCGGGTCCGGGAGCGCCTCCTCGGCGCACTCTTGGCCATCGCCAGCATGCCTGCGGCAGGCTTGGCAAGGTCGCGCCCCAACCCCACGCGGCGGGAAAACGAGGTCCGCCCCGGACCGTTCGATTGCGTCCATTGAAAATATGTTCCGATAGCAAAAACGCTACAATCGTATTTACCTAAGCGACACATATCGCGTCTGGCGCCACCTTCCCGGATCTGCCGCGGAGCTCGCTTTTTCGACAGGACTGGATGCCCACATGTTTGCGACCAAACTACTCAGCCTGAAAGATACCGCGGCGACCGTCGCCAGCGAGATCGCTCCTTTCGCTTCCGCGGTCGACAGCGAGGCCGCCTGGCCTGCCCGTTCGATGGCCGCGCTGTCGAAGGCCGGGCTGATGGGGCTGCAAGTGCCTGAACAACTCGGCGGCCATGGCCAGGGCCTTCTCGCGCTGGCGGTGCTGACCGAAACGCTGGGCAAGGCCTGCCCGTCGTCCGCGCTGTGCTTCGGCATGCATTGCGTGGGGACGGCAGTGATCGCCGCCAAGGCGACATCCTACCAATCCGAGAATTACCTGAGCAAGATTGCGCGCGGGGAGCATATCACCACCCTGGCCCTGTCCGAAAGCGGGACCGGCGCCAATTTCTATCTTTCCGAAACGCTGATCACCCTCGCCGGAGGCCAGTTCCTGGTCAATGGAACCAAGCAGTTCGTCACCAACGGCGGGCGCGCCGACTCGTACGTGATCTCGGCACTGAGTCCGGATTCCGGCGAAATTGGCGACTTGAGCTGCCTGATCGTCGACAGCGACGCTGCCGGGGTCGAATGGCTCGAACCTTGGCACGGCTTCGGCATGCGCGGAAACTCTTCACGCGGCATGCGCCTCACCGATGCGCGTGTACCGCTCACCAATCTGTTGGGCGATACTGGCGACCAGATCTGGTACGTGTTTGAAGTCATCGCGCCCTACTTTCTCATGGCAATGGCGGGCAGTTACCTCGGCATCGCGCAATCCGCACTCGAGGCCGTTGGCGAGCATCTGCGCACGCGGCGCTACAACCATACCGGCGAATCGTTGCGCCACATAGAGCAGTTGCAGATGAAGTACGCCGACCTGTGGAGGTCCATCGAAAAGACACGGCAGCTGCTGTACGCAGCCGGAGAGCGCGGCGACCGCGGCGACCCGGACGCGCTCCCGTTCATCTTGTCCTGCAAGGCCGATGCCGCCGAGACCGCCGTGGCGGTCACCAATGAAGCGATGACGATGTGCGGCGGGATCGCCTACCGCGAGAACAGCCGGGTGAGCCAGATGCTGCGCGATGCACGCGCCGGGCATGTGATGTCTCCCACGACCGATATGCTGAAAATCTGGACCGGGCGCTCTTTGCTGGGCTTGCCGCTACTGTAAGCGCGCCGTGAACTATAAACTCATCTTTCTCGTCGTCCCGGACCCGCACGCGGACATCGATGGCGCGCTCGCGCAGCCGCTCAAGGAGCAGCAACTCGACGCGGTTCTGGCTGCGCCGGCCAACGCCGTCGAGTCCATCCAGGAACTGATCGGCCAGGGCCGCGAACCGTCTGTCGTTCTGGTCGGGCCGGGCATAGGCAATGCCGCCTCGGTCGCCCGGCAGATCCGCACTGTCTGGCCGGTCGGACAAATTCTCTTCGTACCTGCCGGGGAACAGTTCGAGGCGGTGCAAACCGAATTGCGGTATGTGCCCATGCTCGGTCCGAACTGGTCCCTGGTGGCGCTGGGCGATCCGCGCCTGGGCGAGAAGTTGATGCGCGCAGTGCAGGCAAGCCGCCAGCGTTCGCGCCTGCGGACCACCCTGGACCGCGCCAACGTCCGTCTGGCGGAACCCAAACCGGTCGATAGCGTCGCCTATCGCCAATCGGTGATTTCGGAGCATTACCTGGCCAGTTTGCTGCAGCACTCGTCGGATGCGATTTTCTCGCTGGGCCCGCACGATAACGTCCTGTATTGGAGCACGGGGGCGGAGCGGCTGTTCCAGTGCCGCCCGCGGCACAATCAGCAGGCTGCCGAGCTGCCGTTCTGGTCAGCCATGCTCGATGCGCTACTGGCGCGTATCCATGCCGGCGCATCGCCATTGACAGCGAAAATGAGCACCGTCATCGATGCGCAAACGCTGCACCTGGAAGTGTCGCTGGCGCGGGTGCAGGATGAACACCACACGTTTATCGGTACCTCGATCTCGGCGCGCGATGTCTCCGACGTCGTGCGCGCCATCGAAACGGAACGCGCGGGGCGCCACAATGCCGAGCGCCTCGGGCGCCTCAAGGACGAGTTCCTTGCCCTGCTCTCGCATGAGCTGCGCACGCCGCTCAGTGCTGTCATCGGTCGGACTCAACTCCTGCGCATACAGCACCGCGACGCGCCCGACCTGCAGTACTCGCTGGATATTATCGAACGCAATGCCAAACTGCAGGCCAAGCTGATCGAGGATCTGCTGGATGTGTCCGCGATCGTCACCGGCAAGCTCACCCTGGAGCTGCACGACATCGCGGTGGTCGACCTGCTGCGCGCGGCCACCGATTCGGTGCAGGCGATGACCGGCGCCAGGCAGCTCAAGCTGGTGACGCAATATGCAGTCGGCGCGGTGACGATCGCGGGCGACGTGCACCGGCTCCAGCAGGTGCTCTACAATATCCTGAGTAATGCAATCAAGTTCACGCCGGAAGGAGGCACGGTTCACGTGCGCGCGTCCCTCGTCCCGCACAGCCTCGTGCAGATCGTCATCGAAGACACCGGGTGCGGCATCGCTGCCGAATTCCTGCCGTATGTGTTCGACAAATTCGGCCAGGAAGACGCCTCGAGCACGCGCCGCTTTGGCGGCCTGGGAATCGGCCTGTCGATTGCGAAACAGCTCGCCGAACTGCATGCAGGAACCATTGCGGTGACCAGTCCGGGGCGCGGCCTCGGCACCAGCTTTACGCTGCGCTTTCCTGTTGCCTGCGCGGGAGACGGCACAGGGCCTGCCCGCCAGCACCCGGCGTTGCCGGCGGCGCAGTCGCGCATGCTTGCACAGCGCCGCATTCTCCTCGTGGAAGACGCCGCCGATACGCGCGAGCTGGTTAAGGACGTGCTCAGCGCACATGGCGCGCACGTGCTCACGGCAGCATCGGCGCTCATTGCGCTCGATTTGCTCGGGAGCGAGGCGCTCGACATGGTCGTTAGCGATATCGGCATGCCGCAGATGGATGGCTACCAGCTGATCGGCGAGATACGCCGGCGCGGCTTTGCGGGCGACACGCTGCCGGCGGTCGCCCTGACCGCCTTCGCCGGCCCCCTCGATCGCCAGAGGGCGTTCGATGCCGGTTTTCAGGCCCATGTGGCAAAGCCATATATCGTGACGGAACTGGTGGCCACGCTGACAGCGCTTCTGGCGCGCCAGGACCAGCCGGTTCGCTGAGCGAGGGTGCGCGTGGCTTGCCTGTGCAACGCGGCGTTCACGCCTCCATCCAAACACAGTAAAATCCAAGGCTCGCCCACGACAGTCGCGCCAGCGACCCAACCATGAACAAGTTGTCGCTGTACTTCCGCCTGGTCCGGCTGGACAAGCCGATCGGCATCCTGCTGCTGCTCTGGCCCACGCTGATCGCCCTCTGGATTGCCGCCCGCGGCAGGCCCGACCCCGCCGTCGTTGTCATCTTCACCCTCGGCACCGTCCTGATGCGTTCGGCCGGCTGCGCCATCAACGATTACGCCGACCGCGACATCGACAAGCACGTCAAGCGCACCGCCGAACGTCCCCTCACGAGCGGGCGCATCAAGAGCTGGGAAGCGCTGGCCGTCGCCGCCACCCTGGCCATCATTTCCTTCCTGCTGATCCTGCCGCTCAACACCCTGACCAAGCAGCTCTCCGTGGCCGCGGTCATCATCGCCGGCAGCTATCCCTACTTCAAGCGCTTTTTCGCCATTCCCCAGGCCTACCTGGGCATTGCCTTCGGCTTCGGCATCCCGATGGGTTTTGCCGCCGTGCAGGACCGGGTGCCGGCCGTGGCCTGGTGGCTGCTGGTGGCCAATGTGTTCTGGGCCGTGGCCTACGACACCGAATACGCCATGGTCGACCGCGACGATGACCTCAAGATCGGCATCCGCACTTCGGCCATCACCTTCGGCCGCTTCGACGTGGCCGCCGTCATGCTGTGCTACGGCGCCGCGCTGGCCATCATCCTCGTGTGCGGCTGGCTCGAAGGCTTGCGCGGCTGGTTCGTCGGCGGCGTCGCCGTGGCCGCCGCGGTGGCGCTTTATCACTACACTTTGATCCGTGGACGCGAACGCATGGCTTGTTTTGCCGCTTTTCGCCACAACAATTGGTTGGGTGCGGCCCTTTTTGCCGGTGTGGCGTTAGACTACGCTTTCAGCTGATGTTGTTCCGATAACACAGAAAGTCAATGTTGCTAACGTGCAAGATCGACATCGACGCGTACGGTACACTGGGCTTTCCTATAAATTCACTTACGAGGTAACAAACATGATCGAATCCATCCCAACCAAACCAGGCGCGCGCGACCAGTTGATGAACGACCTGAAATCCGTGATCCAGGATGCCGAACAGTGGCTGCGCCACGGCAGCCAGCTGACCGGCGACGAACTGCAGGCGGCCAAGGCCAAGTTCGAGCGCACCCTGACGAGCGCCAAGGCGGACCTGATTCGCCTGGAAGAAGCGGTGGTCCATAAAACCAAGGTCGCGGCCAAGGCGACTGACGAGTACGTGCAAGAAAACCCGTGGAAAGCGGTCGGGATCGGTGCTGCAGCCGGCTGCATCATCGGCATGCTCATTTCGCGCAGGTAAGGCGCATGGCGATCGCCGAATCGGTGGGGCGGATCGGGGCGACTCTGGTCGCCATGGTGCAAACGCGGCTGGAACTGGCCGCCGTCGAGGTGCAGGAGGAGCTGCAACGCTTTCTTGGGTATGTCGTGCTTGCGCTGGCGTCGCTGATCCTGTTCGGCATCGCCGCCTTGCTGGTGGTGCTGCTGGTGGTCGTCATTTTCTGGGACAGCTACCGGCTCGAAGCCATTGGCGCCATGGCGGCGCTGTTCGGCGTCGCCGGCGGCCTGATTGCGATGCAGGTCAAGCGCAGTTTCGACGCGCGGCCGCGTCTGCTGGGAGCGACCGTGGCTGAACTGAACAAGGACGTCAATTTCATCAGGAATGCGGGGCACGCCGATGAGTAACGATAAGCTGTCGCTGGCCGAACGGCGCGAGGCGCTGATTGTGCAGTGTTCGATGCAGCGGCGCGATGCGGCGCGCGAGATTGGCGCGCTGATGACCCCCTTGAGTCATCCGACAGGCGGGATCGGCAAACTGTTCGGCGGCGGCGGAATGAAGCTGCCGCTGGGGATTATCGGGACGGTGGCTGGATTGGTCATGGCCAAATCGGGCAAGGTGCTGCCGATGCTGACCATGGGTCTGTCGCTGATCAAGGCTGCGCGCAGTGTGATGGGGCTGGTGCGTAAAAAACATACCTGAAATCGAGGATAGCTCAGTAGTTCTTTGCAGACTAAAACAAAACCATCTCAGCAATAAGGGATGGATGGGCCTGATCGAACTCACGTGGCCGTCTGCGCTGCGCCAGTCACAGCAGTTGGCATTCTCGCCAAGCTAGCCGATAGTAGCCCGGCGCACTAACGCCTCGCGAAAATCCCGCAGCTTGCGCAATTCCAGCGCTTCCACGATCGGGGCCTTGGTTTCCTCCAGGGTTGGAATCATGGCGGGACGGATGTCCTCGAGCTGGATGAGGTGGTAGCCGTATTGCGTCCTGACGGGATGCGGCGTCATTTCGCCCTTGCGCAGCGCAACCAGCGCCTGCGCGAACTCGGCCACAAGACTTACAGGACTCGTCCAACCGAGCTGGCCGCCCTTGGTGGCGGACACATCCTTCGAATGGGCTCGCGCCAAGTCCGCAAACTGGGCGCCGCCGCGGATGCTAGCGAGCAGCGCCGTGGCATCGGACTCGCTGGGGACCAAGATATGGCGCACCTGGTATTCGGTATCTCCCTTGCGCGTCTTCATGCGCACATATTCAGCCTGGATCTCGGCGTCCGTAACGGGATTCTGGCGCACGTACTCGCCCAGCATGGCGTTTACGATGATCAACTCGGTGGCGTTGTCCAAGGCGAATTGGATTTTCGTGCGCATGGCGAATCGATCATCCACGTCTGACGGCACCAGCGCAGATGCACTGCCAGCCATGTCGGCCTTGATTCGCTCGAAGTCGGCCCGGACATCGGTTTCCTTAGTCGGATGATTCTTGATAGTCTCGGCCAGGATGTTCGTACTGATGCGCTGCGCGATCTGGTCCAAGCGGGCCAAGATGTCCGGGCGTCGTGCAAATCCTTGTTTGTCAGCTTCTTGGCGCAGCACTTCGGTGGCGATCAGGGTTAACTTGATCGATTCCCGTAATTGAGCAGTATCGGCGGGGGCTCCTTCGGCAAGGGCTTGTGCGAGCTTCAGGTCGGCCTTAGTCTGGGTGATCGGCTTGCCGTTGACAGCGGCGACATGCTGCGCCGACGCCGAGACATGTATTGCGAAAACAAGTGCAGCCACGACCAGAACAGATTTCGGCATAGGTGGGACATCCTTTCATTAAAACTTTAATAGCGAAGACCTTACGCCCGTAGTGCGTGCGTTTCCTCAATTAACTATCATTCAAATTCTCGTCGTGTTCGTCAGCGGCGGCCGGCATCGGACAACCCTTAACGAAAGCCGAAGTTCCTGCGGGCGATTGTACCGTACAGGTACACCTATGTGAGGCTGTCCTACCGAGACGTTTTTTCCGTTTCACATGAGTTCATACGATGCATTCGAGACACCATCGCCACATGGTCTAGACCCTAACGAGACGATACCCATGCTGGCGGTATTTGCACTAAGCGTGAGCATGCAGCCGCCGGACGCGAGCTGACGCCGTCGATTGCAAGTCTGCAGATACCGTGAGCACGTACACCCGTTCGTTTGCAGTCAATTCGAGCCGAAAATGGCGTTAAATGCGAGCACGTCCGTTTTCAAACGCAAGCCGCTACAACTAGTGCCCCATCACAAGATAGTGATGATAGAAGTAGAGCTCGCGAAGAAGAAACGGCGCACGAGTCGAAAAGCTTCGATACCGTGTGGTTGGAGTTGCGGACGTGACAGCCTCGATACCAAGATCATTAGCCATTTTCTTGGCTCTTCGGAGATGGAGCGGGTCACTGACGATAATGGCACTGCGAAGACCGCTTTGACGCATGATGCCGAGGGCCTCGCCAAGATTTTGGTGCGTCGTGTGTGACCGGGTTTCCGTGTAAATGTCGGACAAGGGGACGCCGGCCTGGGCAGCGTACTTGGAAGCAACGGTACTTTCGGCAATATGGGCTCCCGGACCAGCTCCTCCAGTAAAGATGAGTTTGCGGACAAGGCCGCGTCGATAAAGGTCGAGGGCATGCCGGATACGTTCTTCAAACACCGGTGAAGGCTTTGACCCATATGCGGCAGCGCCAAGAACGATTGCACAATCCGACCGGGCTGGAAGATCGCGGTCCTTGAATGAAGCGATTGCATACACGCACCAGCATATCCAAAGACTAGCCAGCGCAAGCAACAAAAGTTTCGGTTTAATGAAGCGGCTTTGCATGCAATTACCGTGAAGTGGGCATCAATCTTGACGCTACAAAGGATAACCCCATGACGCGAAGACCCGGCATTCTCAACCTTGACGAAGCAAGAGTTGTATCGGATCAGGGCTAACACCAAGGGTATAAACTAGTGCGTCGTTCCGGCGCCAAGCCGCGGGAAGTCGTTTCAGGCAGTGCCAGAAACGACGGCCACTCAACCCGCCCCCAACTCATCCCCCAACTCCCTGCCGCGCGCCGCGGCCGCCTTGATCGCGGCAACTACCTTCTCCTTCACGCCACTGTCCTCCATGCTGCTCAAGGCCGCATAGGTCGTGCCGCCCTTCGACGTCACGCGCTCCCTGAGCACCGACACCGCCTCATCGGACTGCGCCGCCAGCTGCGCCGCCCCGGTGAACGTGGCCAGCGCCAGCTGCTTGCCCTGCTGCGCCGACAAGCCCATCTCCTCGGCCGCCTGCTGCATCGCCTCGATAAAGTAAAACACATACGCCGGCCCGCTGCCCGACACCGCCGTCACCGGATCGATCATATCCTCGCCATCGAGCCACACGGTCTGGCCCACGGCCTTCATGATGCCGTCCGCCGCCGCCTTCTGCGCTTCGCTCACGCCCGCCGTGGCCACTATGCCGGTGATGCCAAGCCCGATCAGCGCCGGGGTATTCGGCATGGTCCGCACAATCGCGCCATAACCACCGAGCCAGCGCGACAAATCCGCCGCCCGGATGCCCGCCGCAATCGATAAAATCAATGGCGCCCCGGTCAACTGCGGCAGCAGCGCCGCCGCCACCTCGCGCATCTGCTGCGGTTTGACCGCCAGCACGATCGCATCGCACCCAGCCAGCGCGCCATCGATCGCACCGCTGGTGCTCACGCCATGCTGCGCCTTGAGCCGCGCCAGCGCATCGGCATTCGGATCGACCACGTGAATATCCGCACCCGCGGCCAGCTTGCCGGCCAGGCCGGCGATCAGCGCCGACGCCATGTTTCCACCACCGATAAACGCAATCTTCATAGCCACCCTTATTAGTCCGCTCTTCGTTGATGTTGTTACTCGTATTGCCGCGATCCGAAAATCGCGCTGCCGACCCGCACAATGGTCGCGCCTTCCGCAATCGCCGCGCCCAGGTCGGCCGACATGCCCATCGACAGCGTATCGAGCGCCAGTCCGTCCGCGCGCAGCCGGTCGTACAGCACCCGCAACTGGCGAAAGGCGGCGCGCTGCCGGTCGACCTGCGCCTGCGCTTCCGGGATCGCCATCAGCCCGCGCAGGCGCAAGTGTGGCAGTTGCGCCACTGCGCGTGCCAATTCCGGCAATGCTTCCGGTGTGACACCACTCTTGCTAGCCTCACCACTGATGTTAACCTGCAGACAAACATTCAGGGGCCCCAGTTCGGGCGGGCGTTGTTCCGATAAGCGCTGCGCTATCTTGAGCCGTTCGACGGTATGCACCCATGCGAAGCTGGCCGCGATCGGGCGCGTCTTGTTGCTCTGTATAGGGCCGATGAAGTGCCATTCCATCGGCGAAGCAGGCAGCGCGTGCGAAACCGCGGCAATTTTATCCAATGCTTCTTGCAAGTAATTCTCTCCGAACGCATACTGCCCGGCGGCAGCGGCTTCAAGTACAGCCTCGGCAGGAAAAGTCTTGGAAACGGCGAGCAATTGCACGTCGTTCCGGGAGCGGCCTGCGGCGTCGGCCGCAGCAACAATACTCGCATCGACAGCTTGCAAGTTCTGGACGATTGTGGACATAATCATTTTCGGCGGGCAATTCAATGCAGGTCGGTCGTTGCGAAATGCGCACACCATCGGCACGCGCCCATTCACGGCACAGGGATTATAAATGGACATCTCCGAATTACTCGCATTCTCCGTCAAGAACAAGGCATCCGATTTGCACCTCTCATCCGGCTTGCCGCCGATGATACGCGTGCACGGCGACGTTCGCCGCATCAATCTGCCGCCGCTGGAGCACAAGGATGTGCACGGCATGATCTATGACATCATGAATGACGGCCAGCGCAAGCAGTACGAAGAAATGCTCGAATGCGATTTCTCGTTTGCGATTCCGGGCCTGGCGCGCTTCCGCGTCAACGCCTTCAATCAGGAGCGCGGCGCGTCGGCGGTACTGCGGACCATTCCTTCAAAAATCCTGAGCCTGGAAGACTTGAATGCCCCGCGCATTTTCGCCGAACTGGCAATGCGTCCGCGCGGCCTGGTGCTGGTCACCGGCCCGACCGGTTCGGGCAAGTCGACGACCCTGGCGGCGATGGTCAACCACCTCAACGAAAACGAGTATGGCCACATCCTGACCATCGAAGACCCGATCGAATTCGTGCACGACTCGAAGAAGTGCCTGATCAACCAGCGCGAAGTCGGCCCGCACACGCTCTCGTTCAATAACGCACTGCGCTCGGCGCTGCGCGAAGACCCGGACTGCATCCTGGTGGGCGAGCTGCGCGACCTGGAAACCATCCGCCTGGCCCTGTCGGCCGCGGAAACGGGCCACCTTGTCTTCGGCACGCTGCACACCTCCTCGGCCGCGAAAACCATCGACCGTATCGTCGACGTGTTCCCGTCCGAAGAAAAAGAGATGGTCCGCGCGATGTTGTCCGAATCGCTGCAGGCCGTCGTTTCGCAGACGCTGCTCAAGACCAAGGACGGCTCCGGCCGTATCGCCGCGCACGAAATCATGATCGGCACGCCGGCGATCCGCAACCTGATTCGCGAAGCGAAGATCGCGCAGATGTACTCCGCGATCCAGACCGGCAGCTCGGTCGGCATGCAGACGCTGGACCAGAACCTGACCGATCTGGTTCGCCGCAACGTCATTTCCGGCGCTGCTGCGCGTTCGGCCGCCAAAACGCCGGAAAACTTCCCCGGCTAATTTTTAGGACACATTAATGGAACGCGACCAGGCCTCAAAATTCATGTTCGACCTTCTGCGTCTGATGACCAGCAAGGGCGGCTCCGACCTGTTCATCACGGCCGGTTTTCCGCCGGCGATCAAGATCGACGGCAAGATCACCCCGGTGTCGGCCCAGCCGCTCACGCCGTCGCACACCGCCGACCTGGCGCGTGCGATCATGAACGACAAGCAGACCGCCGGCTTCGAGCTGACCAAGGAATCGAACTTCGCGATCAGCCCGGGCGACCTGGGACGGTTCCGGGTGTCGGCCTTTATCCAGATGAGTTCTGTCGGCATGGTGCTGCGTACCATCACCACCGCCATTCCGCGCCTGGACGATCTGGGCCTGCCGGAAATCCTGAAAGAGATCGTGATGACCAAGCGTGGCCTGGTGATCATGGTCGGCGCAACCGGTTCGGGTAAATCGACGACGCTGGCGGCCATGGTCGGGCACCGCAACGAAAACAGCTATGGACATATCATCACGATCGAAGACCCGGTCGAATACGTTCACCCGCACAAGAACTGCGTGATCACGCAACGCGAAGTGGGCGTCGATACCGAGTCGTTTGAAGTCGCGCTGAAAAACTCGCTGCGCCAGGCGCCGGACGTGATCCAGATCGGCGAGATCCGCGACCGCGAAACGATGGAACACGCGATCGCCTTCGCCGAAACCGGTCACCTGTGCATGGCCACCCTGCACGCCAACAGCGCCAACCAGGCGCTCGACCGCATCATCAACTTCTTCCCCGAAGAGCGCCGCCAGCAGCTGCTGATGGACTTGTCGCTGAACTTGAAGGGCATGGTGTCGCAGCGACTGATTCCGATGAAGGAAGCCAAGGGCCGCTGCGTGGCGATCGAAATCATGCTCAACTCCCCGCTCATTTCGGACCTGATCTTCAAGGGCGATGTGCACGAGATCAAGGAGATCATGAAAAAGTCGCGCGAACTGGGCATGCAGACTTTCGACCAGGCGCTGTTCGACCTGCACGAATTGGACAAGATCACCTACGAAGACGCGTTGCGCAACGCCGACTCGGTCAATGACCTGCGCCTGAACATCAAGTTGAACGGCAAGGAAGCCAAGAACCGCGACCTCTCGCACGGCACCGAGCATCTGGGCATCGTGTGACGGGCGCACTCGATTTCAAGGCGGCTGATATTTCGGGCACGCCGGTGGACCTGGCCATGTACAAGGGCCAGGTTGTGCTGGTCGTGAACACGGCCAGCGCCTGCGGCTACACGCCGCAGTACAAGGGCCTTGAAGTCGTGTACCAGCAGTTCAGGAACAAGGGCGTGGCGGTGCTCGGTTTTCCGTGCAATCAGTTCGGCGGACAGGAACCGGGCAGCGAAAGCGAGATCGGCGCGTTCTGCGAGAAGAACTACGGCGTCACGTTTCCGCTGTTTGCCAAGATCGATGTCAATGGCGAAAACGCGCATCCGCTGTTCCAGCACTTGAAGAAAGCGGCGCCCGGTTTGCTGGGCACCGAGCGGATCAAGTGGAACTTCACCAAGTTCCTGATCAGGAAAGACGGCAGCGTGTACAAGCGCTACGCAACAATGACCAAGCCGGAAGAGCTGGTCGGGGATATCGAAAAGCTGCTGGCTGAATAGGCACAGCTTTTCCCAGTCCTCGCCTGCTCGCCACCTCCGTCGCACGCCGACAACCTCCCTCGCATGCCTGCCACCGCCGTCGTTCCTGCCATTGGCGGAAACAACGGCCGCCTTCTGCATTCACAAACCAAATAACCTTCATCAAATAATGTGCTTACATCATTCAAGCCGTGAATGACGAACATTCTAATTTGAAATTGGAGTTATATGTTGCGATGCCGCATAATGTGTACATACCAAACAAACACATTGAAAAAGGATCGATATGAACATCGTGAAGAACATGGAAGCCGTCGTCATCGCCGCAGTTGCACTGACCTTTGTCACCGCCATGGCCTCCGCTGAAGCACCGCGCGCCCGCAGCGCCGCACCGACGTCGCCGGCCGCTGCCGCCAAGGCCGATGCCGAAGCCAAGGCCGACATGACCACCATCGTCGTCACCGGCAAGCGCCTGACCGCGGCGGAAAAAGCAAAACTGGCCGCGTAATCTCAGGCCAGCGCCTGATCGATCAACTCGATCCAGTGCGCAACGGGCGTCTCCGTGCCCGATTGGAGGTGAGTCTGGCAGCCGATATTGGCCGACACAATCACCTCCGGGTTGGTGGCCTGCAAACTGGCCAGCTTGCGGTCCCGTAGTTCAGTCGCCAGCGCAGGCTGCAGCACCGAATAGGTGCCGGCCGAACCGCAGCACAGATGGCTGTCGGCGCACAGCGTCACATCGATGCCGGCAGCACGCAACACCCCTTCCACCTTGCCGCGGATCTGCTGTCCGTGCTGCAGGGTGCAAGGCGGATGAAACGCCACCCGCTTCGCTCCTCTCCCTTTCAGCTTCACTCCCAGTTCGGCCTCGAACTGCGGCATGATTTCGCTCAGGTCGCGCGTCAGCATCGCAATGCGCGCGGCCTTGGCGGCGTAGGCGCTGTCGTGCGCCAGCAGGTGCCCGTATTCCTTGACCGTGACGCCGCAGCCCGACGCAGTCATCACGATCGCCTCGATATGCCCGCCCTCGACCAGCGGCCACCAGGCGTCGACATTGCGGCGCATGTCATCGAGGCCGCCTTCCTGGTCGTTCAGATGGTAGCGTAGCGCGCCGCAGCAGCCCGCCTTGGGCGCGGCCAGCAGCTGCACGCCGAAGGCGTCGAGCACGCGCGCCGTGGCGGCGTTGATATCGGGCGCCATGGTGCTTTGCACGCAGCCTTGCAGCACCAGCATCTTGCGCGCATGTTCGCGCGCCGGCCAGTGGCCGGCACTGCGCGTTTTGGGCAGCTTGTCCTGCAGCGCGGGCGCGAGCAGCGGCCGGAATAGCTGTCCCATCTTGAACGTCGGCCTGAAGATCCAGGCGCGCGGCAGCGCTTCCTTGAGCACCGCGCGCTTGATGCGTTCACCGAGCGGACGCTGGACGCGCTCTTCGACCACCCTGCGGCCGATGTCGGCCAACCGCCCATAGCGCACACCCGACGGACAGGTCGTCTCGCAGTTGCGGCAAGTCAGGCAGCGGTCAAGGTGGGTCTGGGTCTTGACGGTGACCGGCGCACCTTCCAGCACCTGCTTGATCAGGTAGATGCGTCCGCGCGGGCCGTCGAGTTCATCTCCCAGCAGCTGGTAAGTGGGACAGGTGGCGGTGCAGAAGCCGCAGTGAACGCAGGCGCGCAGGATCGCCTCGGCTTCGTCGCCCTCTAGCGTGCCCTTGATGAAATCGGCAAGGTTGGTTTGCATCAGTACATCCGTCCGGGATTGAAAACCTGCGACGGATCGAAGGCCGCCTTCAGGCGTTGATGAATCCTGGCGACGCCGGGCGCCAGCGGCTGGAACACGCCGATGCGCTTGTCGCCGCCCCGGAACAGCGTCGCATGGCCGCCCACCGCCGTCACCGCGCGCCGCATATTGTGCGCCATCGCCGCGTCGGCATCGACCTTGAGCCAGCGCTGCGCGCCGCCCCACTCGATCAACTGCGCGCCACGCAGGATGATGGCGCCCGTGCTAGAGGGCACCGACAGGCGCCACAGGCTGGCATCGCCATCGAAGAACGCATGCCGCTGCTCGCGCAGCGCAGCCCAGAAGGCGGCGCCGTCATCGACCGGCTGCCCGCCCAGCGTGCGCGCGGCAGCATCCACCGCCGCCTGGGCGCCCGACAGGCGCAAGGTGAGCACGCCGGCATGCCAGCAACTGGCCGATATCGGCAGCGGCAGGCCGGCCCATTCGTTCAGGCGCCGCAGCGCTTCGATTTCGTCCATCGCAAAGCGCAAGGTGATGTCGCACAGCGCGCGCGGCAGCACCTTGATGGAATGCTGCAGCATCAGCCCCAGCGTGCCCATGGAACCGGCCAGCAGGCGCGATACGTCGTAGCCGGCCACGTTCTTCATGACCTGGCCGCCGAAGGTGAGCACCTCGCCCTTGCCGTCCATGAGGACGGCGCCGAGCACGAAGTCGCGCAGCGCACCGCTGCTGGCGCGGCGCGGGCCGGACAGGCCGCTGGCGACCACGCCGCCGATGGTGGCGCCGGCGCCGAAGTGCGGTGGCTCGAACGCCAGCATCTGCTTACGTTCGGCCAGCGCCGCCTCGATCTCGGCCAGCGGCGTACCGCAGCGCGCGGTGATGACCAGCTCCGTCGGCTCGTAGTCGACGATGCCGCTGAAGCTACGCGTGTCGAGAATATCGCCATCGCTGGCCTGGCCGTACCAGTCCTTGGTGCCGCCACCGCGAATGCGCAGGGCGCGGCCAGCGCGCGCCGCCGCCAGCACCTGTTCCCTGAATTGTTCGATCTGCTGCACATTGTCTCCCATGTCAGAAACGCGGCAGGCCGGCGAAAGGCAGCACGCCGCCACTGACGCGCATCTTGCCGAATTCGGCGCAGCGGTTCAGCGTGGGGATGGCCTTGTCGGGATTGAGCAGGTGCGGCGCATCGAAGGCGCGCTTGACGGCAAAGAAGGCATCGAGTTCGGCTCGCGTGAACTGCACGCACATCGAATTGATCTTCTCCATGCCCACGCCATGCTCGCCGGTGATGGTGCCGCCCACGTCGACGCACAGCGCCAGGATGGCTGCGCCAAACGCTTCGGCGCGATCGAATTCGCCCGGCTGGTTGGCGTCGAAAAGGATCAGCGGATGCAGGTTGCCGTCGCCGGCGTGAAACACGTTGGCGCAGCGCAGGCCGTAGGTCACTTCCATCTGCGCGATCCCGGTCAGCACCTGCGCCAGGTTCTTGCGCGGGATGGTGCCGTCCATGCAGTAGTAGTCGGGCGAGATGCGGCCCGCCGCGGGAAAGGCATTCTTGCGGCCCGACCAGAAGCGCAGGCGTTCGGCCTCGCTCTGCGACACGGCGATGGCGCTTGCGCCGGCAGCCTGCAGCACCGCCGACATGCGCCCGATTTCCTCGTCCACCTCCAGCTGGGTGCCGTCCGCTTCGCACAGCAGAATCGCTGCGGCATCGGTGTCGTAGCCGGCGCGCACGAACGGTTCGACCATGCGCGCGGAGGTCTGGTCCATCATCTCCAGCCCGGCCGGGATGATGCCGGCGGCAATCACGCTGGCCACCGCATTGCCGCCGGTGACAACGTTGTCGAACGAGGCCATGATCACGCGCGCGGTGGCCGGCTTGGGAATGAGCCTGACCGTCACTTCGGTCACAATGCCCAGCATGCCCTCGGAGCCGATGAATACGGCCAGCAGGTCCAGGCCCGGTGCATCGAGCGCCTCGCCGCCAAGTTCGATGATGTCGCCATCGATGGTGGCCACGCGCACGCGCAGCACGTTATGCACGGTGAGTCCGTATTTGAGGCAATGCACGCCGCCCGAATTTTCGGCCACGTTGCCGGCGATGGTGCAGGCGATCTGCGAGGACGGATCGGGGGCGTAATACAGGCCGTGCGGCGCGGCCGCGTCGGAAATGGCCAGGTTGCGCACGCCCGGCTGCACCACCGCCAGCCGCGCATACGGCTCCATGCGCATGATGCGGTTCATGCGCGCAGTCGACAGCACCACGCCGTCGGCGATCGGCAGCGCCCCGCCCGACAAGCCGGTGCCGGCGCCGCGCGGCACGATCGGCACGTTCAGTTCCCGGCAAACGTTGAGGATGGCCAGTACCTGCTCCTCGTCGTCGGGCAAGGTGACGATCATCGGCAGCTGGCGGTAGGCGGCCAGGCCGTCGCACTCGTAAGGGCGGGTGTCTTCGGGGTCGGACAGCACGCAGCGTTCCGGCAGCACTGCCAGCAGCGCCTGGGCGACCTGCTGCCTGCGTTCGGGATCGATGGGAAGGGAGGCGGACATGCATCGATTGTATGCGTTATCGCCGCTTTTGTCGTATCCTGCCTGATTATGATTCAGCTACCGGAAAACAATCATGGGCAACCGACTTTCAAAAATCGCCACCCGCACCGGCGACAACGGCACCACCGGCCTCGGTGACGGCAGCCGCACCGAAAAAGACAGCGTGCGCGTGCACACCCTGGGCGAAGTCGACGAACTCAATTCCTTCGTCGGCCTGCTGCTGTGCGAAGACATGCCGGCCGAGCTGCGCGAGGAACTGGTCTCGATCCAGCACGACCTGTTCGACCTCGGCGGCGAGATCTGCATCCCCGGCTACACCTTGATCACCGACGAGCATGTGGCGCGGCTGGACGACCTGCTCGAAAAATACAATGCCGACCTGCCGCCGCTGAAGGATTTCATCCTGCCGGCCGGCTCGCGCGCGGCGTCGATTGCGCACGTATGCCGCACGGTGTGCAGGCGCGCGGAGCGCAGCATCGTCACGCTCGGCAAAACCGAAACCATCAACGACCAACCGCGCCAGTACGTGAACCGCTTGTCGGACCTGATGTTCGTGCTCTCGCGCGTGTTGAACCGCTTCGCGGGCGGCAGCGACGTGCTGTGGCAGCATGAGCGCAAGCGGGGCTAAGCCGGCATGAAACGATTTCTCGCAGTGGCGCTTGCCGTGCTGCCGCTGGCGGCATCGGCATCGCTCCCGATCCAGATGTCGACCGACGAAATGGCGCGCAAGGCCGACCACATTGCCATCGGCCGCGTCGTGAAGGTCGATCTGATCGATAAATCGGAACGTGTCAGCAACGACCCCAAGGCCAGGACGGGGCCTTGCATGGGCAATACGATCCGCCTGCACGTCAAGATCGACAAGGTACTCGCCACGACCGCCAAGGAATTTCCGCCGCAGGTCCTGGTGCCGCTGGACTCCTTCATGCATTACAGCCTGGGCCAGGTGCAGTCGGCACACGAAGGGCCGGCGCTCCCTGCTTTGTATCTGCTCAAGGGTCCCTCGTTCTTGCCGGTCGCACCGGGCAAGTTCCACGTGGGCCTGGACGAGCAGAAGAAAATCATGCGCATTTACGCGACATCGCCGCGCGCGAAATACATCGACGACACTGCGCACGACGATACCGCGATGTGCAGGAACATGGAAGAGAGCATGCTCAAGTTGCAGCCTGAGACACAGGAAAAAACACAATGAAGACAGCAATCACCGGCGTGTTGACCGCAGCACTGTGGAGCGCCGGCAGCGCGTTCGCCGCCACGCCCGACGTCACCCGCACCGAAGTCACGCGCCTGCTCGACGCGGTCGAAAAATCGCAGTGCCAGTTCAACCGCAACGGCAGCTGGCACGACGCCAGGGCGGCGCGCGCGCACCTGCAAAAGAAGTACGACTATCTCGACAAGAAGAAGATGTTGACGAACAGCGAAAGCTTCATCGAGCGTGGCGCGACCGGCAGCAGCATGAGCGGCAACCCGTACCAGATGCGCTGCCCCGGCACGGCGGTAGTCAACAGCGCCGAGTGGCTCAAGGCCGAACTGGCACGCGTGCGCAAGTAAGTGGGCAAGCGCGCCAAGCGCCTGCCGGCGTCCAGCCCCGGCTTCAGTTGGCAGCCCGGCACGGGACCCGACCCGCAAGCGCTCGCGCGCATGGCCCAGGCGGCGCCCAAACCATCGGTGGTGATGGGCGAAGCATGGTTCATGAGTGGTGACCGCAAGATGTACGACTATCTGCGCACCACGGCCGTCGATCAGCTCTCCGACAGTCAGATCGACGAGACGCTGTGGGACATCGCCAGCGGGACGTCCAGCTTCGGCCATATGAACGAATGGGATGACTGGTTCGCTTACCTGCTTCCCAGGCTGATAGAGATAAAGCAGGCGCCAGCGCAGCGGCCCATCATAGAGATGCTGGCGACGGCGTTCTTTATCCATTACCCGGTCCGCATCCATGATTGGACCTATGACGAAGTGTTGCAGACGCTGGGACAGGTCATCATGGGACCGTCGCGCTGGCGGGACGGCCGGCTGATCCTGGAGCATGTTTTCAATGGTCCGCCCGCCAGTCCCTATGAGTCGTGGGGTTGGTGGGATGTCTGCAGCGACCTGTCGGTATCGCTGTTCTTCTGCCTGAAGTATCTCGACCCTCGCGACATCAAGGGTTGGGTGGACTCGATCTTTGCGATTGACGATCCGCACTGGCGCGCGCAGATATTGTTGTGGCTCGGCCTGACACGGAAGATCTGGGATACGGGAAGTGCCTTCCCTGCCGATCTGGGCGACCGGTCGCCGCAAGCGAAATGGTCGGAATCGTTTCTGCTCGATGACAGGCTGGCAGCTCCGTTGATCACCGAGGAAAACCGGTGCGCGTTCAAGGAAGCGTTGCGGCCCTTACTTGCGCTGCATCTGGACGATTGGCGCCAGTCGATCGCGCAGGTCGATTATCTGGAGATCGAAGCGCTGCCTTCCATCATCGATATGGACGATCTCTGAAGGCCTGCCGTCCCGCCAATCGTACACCGCAAAGGCGGTGCTATCATCGAATGTAGCAATTCACGCCATCCCTGACAGCAAGCAGCTATTTTTTGCACACTCGTGGAAAAGCCCAGCAAAGTTCGTCCCGCCGCGCCAATCGACATCATCGTTTGTACGATCCGTCACTCCAACCGGCCGCTGGATGCGTTTCTCGATCTTCTAGCCACTAACGAAATCGGCTGCGTGGTCGATGTGCGCACGGTTCCGCGCTCGCGCCACAATCCCCAACGCGGATGACTGACACCCAGCGGCACTTTCTGGGCCCGCGCCGCAAACCGTCATTGACCGGGACAGTCCAGGCGTGGCGCGATGTGGCACCGGCGTATTTCCCCCTGCCGCATCCAGCGCCGCGCAACACGCCCTGGCTGCAGCGCAATCCGTGGTTCGAGCAGGATCTGGTGCCGGTGCTGCGCGCGCGGATCGACGCGATCTTCAGATAACCATCCCGCCGAATGCATCAGGCCTGCATCGCCTGGCGCACCGTGTGACTGTCGACGTACTGCACCATGCGCGCGATCTTGCCATCCCTGAAGGTGTAGTGATGGGCAAAGGCGGCCCGCATGGCGCGCCCGGTTTCCTTGTAGGTGCCTGAGTAAAAACCGAAGGCGACGATCTGGTCGCCCTGTTCAAGGTAGCTTTCCGCCTCGGCGCGGTAGCCGGTCCACTCGGTGGCAAGCCGCTTGAACACATTGGCCACGATCGCGTCGGGGCCGCGGAAGGTGCCGGCGTACGGAAAGCCGGCCGCTTCGACCCATTCGGCATCGCTTGTCAACAAGTCCAGCAGGCGCGTCGCGTTCTCGCCGGACTGGCCTTCGTAGGTCGAACGCAGCATCTCCAGATTGGGACTCACGATCAACCCCACTTCATTTCGCCGAGCACCACCTTGGCGCCGGTGGTCAGGGCCACTTCCATGCCGGCGTCGGGGTAGCGCTGCTTCATGGCGGCGATCAGCGCGGCGCTGTCGGCGGCCTTTGCGGCTTCTTCCTCGAACGCGAGCAGGTAGTCGCGGGTGTAGGCGATGGCCGATGCATCGGCTGGAGCATCGACCGTTCCGTGTCCCGGTACCACGATGCGCGGCTGGCGGGCGGCCATCGCGTCCAGGTTTTTCACCCAGGCTGCGCGCAGTTCGGGGGCGGCGGTATCGGCCACCCACACGTGCACGCCGGAGAACACCAGCACGCCACCGAAGATGGCTTCGAGCGAAGGCACCCACAGGTAGCGCCGGTTGCTCATCCCTTCGGCATTCACGATCTCGATGGTTTCGCCGTCGATGCTCAAGGTCGACGCATCCGATACGGCGGGCACCACGACATCGGCCAGCGTTTGCGGGCCGTTGGCCTTCAGTTGCGGGCCCCACACATCGAGCTTCTTTTGAACGCTGGCGTGGATGGCGTCTACCGTGGCAGGCGCCGCAACCACGGGCACCTTGGGAAATGCGCTGCGTAGCGCGCCCAGGCTGAAATAGTAATCCGGGTCGCTCTGGCTGACGTAGACGGTCTTGAGCGACTTGCCCCCAGCGGCGATGGCGTCGGCCACTGCCTTGCCGTCGGAGAGGGTAAAGCCGCCGTCGATCAGCAGTGCTTCAGTCGGACCTTCCAGCAGCACCGGCGCGCGGAAAAAACCGTTCTGGCCTGCGGGGAAGTGCTTCCATGTGAGCTTGGTATTGCTTGTCATATTGTCTCTCGTCTCGGATTAAATTGCGTGAGAGAAGAGTAGACCGTTTGACTTGATGGATATATAACCGTAAATGAAACAGATTGTTTCGTGAATCGATCAAATAGGCCGAGCGATCAAGGGTTCCGAGCCGATCGCGTCCCAAACAACAACGCCAACCGGAAGGTTGGCGTTGTTGTTGGATGGGCGTCGCGCAGCGTTTCGTGCGAATCGTGTGTCAGGTGTTATTGACCACCAGGCGAGGTTCGGCGGCGCCGAAGCGCTGGCGGATCGACGCGGCGATGCCCTTGGCGTCGAGTCCCACGCTGGCCAGCAGGGCCGCCGGGTCGCCATGGTCGATAAATTTGTCGGGCAGGCCGAGAATCAGCAGCGGCTTTTGAATGCCTTCGGCCGCCAGCGCTTCGGCCACGGCGGAACCGGCGCCGCCCATGACCGCGCCCTCTTCCACCGTCACTAGGTAGTCGTGGTCCTGCGCCAGCCGCTTGACCAGCTCCACGTCGAGCGGCTTGATGAAGCGCATATTGGCCACCGTCGCATTCAACTCCTCGCCCGCCACGACACTGCGCGCCACCATCGAGCCGAAGGCCAGGATCGCCACGCTCTGGCCTTCGCGTTTGATCTCGCCCTTGCCGATCGGGAGCGTTGTCAGTTCTTTTTCGATGACCGCACCAATGCCGGCGCCGCGCGGATAGCGCACCGCCGCCGGACCGTTGTACTGGTAGCCGGTGCTGAGCATCTGGCGGCATTCGTTTTCGTCCGATGCAGCCATGACGATCATGTTCGGAATGCAGCGCAGGTACGGGATGTCATAGTTGCCGGCGTGGGTGGCGCCATCGGCGCCGACCAGGCCCGCGCGGTCGAGCGCGAACAGCACGTCGAGGTTTTGCAGCGCCACGTCGTGAATCAGCTGGTCGTAGGCGCGCTGCAAAAAGGTGGAGTAGATCGCCACCACGGGCTTGAGGCCTTCGGTCGCCAGGCCGCCGGCGAAGGTCACCGAGTGCTGCTCGGCGATGCCGACGTCGAAATAGCGGTCCGGGAACTGCTCTTCGAAGCGCACCATGCCCGAGCCTTCGCGCATGGCCGGGGTGATGCCGACCAGGCGCTTGTCGGCAGCGGCCATGTCGCACAGCCATGTGCCGAAGACTTCCGTGTAGGTGGTCTTGCCTGCTTTGGCGGGCAGGATGCCTTCGGTCGGATTGAACTTGCCCGGCCCGTGGTACAGCACCGGATCGGCTTCGGCCAGCTTGTAGCCCTGCCCTTTTTTGGTCACCACGTGCAAAAATTGCGGACCCTTGAGCTTCTTGATGTTTTCCAGCGTGGGAATGAGCGAGTCCAGGTCATGGCCGTCGATCGGGCCGATGTAGTTAAAGCCGAATTCCTCGAACATCGTGGCCGGAACCACCATGCCCTTGGCATGCTCCTCGAAGCGCTTGGCCAGTTCCAGCACGGGACCGGGCAGCACCGACTTGCCGACGTTCTTGGCGGCCGCGTAGAACTGCCCCGACATCAAACGCGCCAGGTAGCGATTGAGCGCGCCGACCGGCGGTGAAATCGACATGTCATTATCGTTCAATACCACCAGCAGGTTGATGTCTTCCTGTACGCCGGCGTTGTTGAGCGCCTCGAAGGCCATCCCGGCGGTCATGGAGCCGTCGCCGATGACGGCGATCGCGTGACGCGATTCGCCTTTGATCTTGGCCGCCTGCGCCATGCCCAGCGCGGCCGAAATCGAGGTCGACGAGTGCGCCGTGCCGAAGGTGTCGTATTCGCTTTCGTCGCGCCGCGGGAAGCCTGAAATGCCGTTCAGCTGGCGCAGGCTGTGCATCTGGTCGCGCCGGCCGGTGAGGATCTTGTGCGAATACGTCTGGTGGCCCACGTCCCATACGATGCGGTCATGCGGCGTGTTGAACACGTAGTGCAGCGCAATCGTCAGCTCCACCGTGCCCAGGTTGGACGAGAGGTGGCCGCCGGTCTTGGACACGGAATCGAGCAGGAAATGGCGCAACTCGTGCGCCAGGGGCGTGAGTTGGGCGCGTGCCAGCTTGCGCAGTTCGGCCGGTTCGTTGATTGTCTCTAGCAAGTTCATTTACGCTTTCCGCTGCACGATCAGGTCCGCCAACTGGCGCAGCCTATCTGCTTTTTCACCAAACGGCGCGAGCGCGACATGCGCATCGTTCCGCAATTTTTCTGCCAAGACCCTGGATGGCTCCAGGCCCAAAATCGATACATAGGTCGGCTTGTTGGCCGCCGCATCCTTGCCCGCGGTCTTGCCTAGGGTGGCCGAATCGGCGGTCGCATCGAGCACGTCGTCGACCACCTGGAAGGCCAGCCCGATCGCTTTTGCGTAGGCGTCGAGCGCCGTCATCTGCTCATCGCTCACATCGCCGCCGGCCAGCGCGCCCAGCACCACCGAAGCGCGCAGCAGGGCGCCGGTTTTGAGCTGGTGCATCTGTTCGAGCTGTTCGAGCGTGAGGCTGATGCCGACGCTGTCAAGATCGATCGCCTGGCCGCCGCACATGCCGCTCGACCCGGCCGCATGCGCGAGCAAACGCAGCATCGCCACCTGGCGCGCCGCTGGAATGTCCATGCCTTCGGCCAGCACCAGGAAAGCTTGCGACTGCAGCGCATCGCCCACCAGCAGCGCGGTCGCTTCGTCGTAGGCCACGTGCACGGTCGGTTTGCCGCGCCGCAGGTCGTCGTCGTCCATGCAGGGCATGTCGTCATGCACCAGCGAGTAGGCGTGGATCATTTCGACCGCGGCGGCGGCGCGCTCCAGGGCGCGCGCATCGGCGCCATACAGCGCGCCGGCGGCGAACACCAGCAGCGGGCGTACCCGCTTGCCGCCGCCGAGCACCGTGTAGCGCATCGCCTCGTGCAGCTTGTGCGGCACCGCGCCCGCTGGCGGCAACAAGGCGCCCAGCGCCTCTTCGACACCGGCCTGCACGGTTTTCATCCAGTCACCGAAAGCCGCGCCGCTCATTGCATGCCCTCGCCGGCGCCATCGGCCGCGAAGGGCTTGAGCATGTCGCCTTCGAGTACCTTGACCTGGGACTCGACTTTTTCGAGCTGCGCCGCGCAATAGCGCACCAGCTCCGAGCCGCGCGCGTACGCCGCCACCGATGCCTCCAGCGGCAACTGGCCGGCTTCCATCTGGGTCACCAGCTGGGCCAGTTCGGCCATGGCCTGTTCGAACGATTCCGGCGCAGCTGCGCTTTCCGCTATTAATTTCTTTGCCATAGTTACTTTATGTGAGTCCGCAGCATGCAACTTTTGCGCGGCGGGCCAGTCTAATCGCTTATTCTAGAACAATCCATCCTGACGGGTGGCGATTTGGCATTTTATCGCATTGAGGCTGGATCGATGAAAACCATGTTTTTCCCTCAACATTTACATTCGCCCACACCACATTCCCGCGCCGGACCAAGACGGTAGGGCCCGTTCCGCGCTATAATCGCCGGTTCTGTCCGAAATACCGTATTCCGCACTTAAAAATACTGGTCTTTGGATTCTTTCTCTTCTTTGGCTGATGCACATATAAAAGGGGGGTTGGGATGTCCGATCTGGCTACCCACGCCAAGCTGGCGCGCTCATGCGCGCAGCTTCCGGTAGATGCTTACTTTGATGAAGCGCTGTTGAAGCGCGAAATGCAGCAATTGTTCCAGCATGGCCCGCGCTATGTCGGCCATACGCTGATGGTGCCCGAAACGGGAGACTTTGCCACGCTCGCTTCCGAGAATGAGGGCCGCATGCTGGTGCGCAACGCAAACGGGATCGAAGTCCTGTCCAATGTGTGCCGCCACCGCCAGGCGCTGATGTTCAACGGACGCGGCAATGCGAACAATATCGTCTGCCCGCTGCACCGCTGGACCTACGACCTCAAGGGTGAGCTGATCGGTGCGCCGCACTTCCCGGAAACGCCGTGCCTGAACCTGTCCAAGACGGCGCTGCAGGAGTGGAACGGGCTGCTGTTCGAGCAGAACGGCTACAACGTCATGGAACAACTGGCCGCCCTGTCGGTGACGAAGGATTTCGATTTTTCGGGCTATATGTTCGACCACGTCGAGGTGCAGACCTGTCATTACAACTGGAAGACCTTCATCGAAGTCTACCTGGAGGATTACCACGTCGAGCCGTTCCACGCGGGCCTGGGCGGCTTTGTCAGCTGCGACGACCTGCGCTGGGAATTCGGGCGCGATTACAGCGTGCAGACGGTCGGCGTGAACCGCGGCCTGGGCAAGGCCGGTTCGCCCATCTACCAGCGCTGGCAGGAACAGGTGCTCAAGTTCCGCGGCGGCGTGCCGCCCGAAAAAGGCGCGATCTGGTTCACGCTGTACCCGAACATCATGGTCGAATGGTATCCGCACGTGCTGATCGTCTCGACCCTGTGGCCGGACGGCCCGCAAAAGACGCGCAACGTGGTCGAGTTCTACTACCCCGAAGAGATCGTGCTGTTCGAGCGCGACTTCATCGAGGCCGAACGCGCCGCCTACTTCGAGACCTGCATCGAGGACGATGAAATCGCCCAGCGCATGGACGCCGGCCGCCGCATCCTGATGGCGCGCGGCGTCAACGAGGTGGGGCCGTACCAGTCGCCGATGGAAGACGGCATGCAGCACTTCCACGAGTGGTACCGCAGCAACCTGGCGCTGTAGGCGCCGACCGATGGCCGCGCTCTGGATCCTCGTAGCGAGCTTCCTGTTCTCGCTCATGGGCGCGGCCGTGAAGCTGGCCTCGAGCGAGTATTCGGTGGCCGAAATCGTGTTCTACCGCGGCCTGGTCGGCATCATCCTCCTGTATTTTTTCATACGCCACCAGGGCGGCAGGCTGCGCACCGAACACCTGGGCGGGCATCTGTGGCGCGGTTCGATCGGCGTGGTGTCGCTCTGGATGTGGTTTTACGCGGCCACCAAGCTGCCGCTGGCCACCGCCGTCACCCTCAATTACATGTCGCCCATCTGGACCGCGGTCGCGGTGATCGCCTTCGCCTGGTGGCAGGGCAGGCAGCGCATCGCCCTGCCCCTGCTGGCCGCCATCGGCGTCAGCTTCGGCGGCGTGATACTGGCCCTGCGTCCGGCCTTCGAAGCGCAGCAGTGGTTCGGCGCGCTGATGGCGCTGTTGTCCGGCGTGCTGGCCGCCGTCGCCTACACCATGGTGCGGCGCCTGAGCCGCGCCGGCGAACCCGAATACCGCGTGGTGTTCTACTTTTTGGCGGTCAACATCGCGGCCGGCCTGGCCGGCAGCCTGCTGCCGGGCGGCTCGCCCGACGGCGCCGCCTGGCATGCGCATTCGCCGCGCGGCGCGGCCCTGCTGCTGTTCATCGGCGCCTCCGGCGTGTTCGCCCAGATGGCCCTCACGCGCGCCTGGCGCACCGGCAAGGTGCTGGTGGTGGCCAACCTGCAGTACACCGGCATCGTGTTCTCCAGCGTGTGGGGCATCCTGATCTGGCACGATGTCTTCGACTGGCATGTCTGGCTCGGCATGGGGCTGATCCTCGCATCCAGCATCGCCGCCACGTTCTACAACACCGTTACTGAAAAACGCGCCGCCGCGGCCGCATCGGCCGGCGTCGACCACTAAGGAAACCATGGCAGCAGCACTGTGGATGTTATTTGCCAGCTTCGCTTTTGCCGCCATGGGCGCGGCCGTGAAACTGGCATCGAGCGTGTATTCGACGTCCGAAATCGTCATGTACCGGGGCCTGATCGGTACCGTCATGCTGCTCGTCATGGTCAAGCACCAGGGCCTGAGCCTGCGCACCGTGTTCGTGAAAGACCATCTGTGGCGCAGTGTCGTGGGCGTGGTGTCGCTGTGGATGTGGTTTTTCGCGATCGGCAAACTGCCGCTGGCCACCGCCGTCACCCTCAACTACATGGCGCCGATCTGGATCGCCGCCTTCCTGTTCTGCGCCGGCTGGTGGCACGCCAGGGACCACGTCGAGTGGCCGCTGGTGGTGGCCGTGATCATGAGCTTCGTCGGCGTCACGCTGGTGCTGCAGCCGGCCATCGCGGCCAACCAATGGCTCGGCGGCGTGGTCGGCCTGCTCTCGAGCGTGCTGTCGGCAATGGCGTACATGCAGGTGCGGCGCCTGGGCCAGCTGGGCGAACCGGAATTCCGCGTGGTGTTCTATTTTTCCGCGATGACCGCCACGGCCGGCCTGGCCGGCACCCTGCTCGAAGGGCGCGGCGCCGGCGCGCCCTTATTCACCGCGCATAACCTGCATGGCGCCGCGCTGCTGCTGGCCATTGGCGTGTCCGCCCTGTTCGCGCAGATCGCCATGACGCGCGCCTACCGCATCGGCAAGGTGCTGGTGGTGGCCAACCTGCAGTACACCGGCATCGTCTTTTCCAGCCTGTGGGGCATGCTGCTGTGGGGAGACAAATTTACCTGGTACGTCTGGCTTGGGATGGCGGTGATTCTTGTGTCGGGTATCGCCGCGACGTTTTACAATACGCAAAGCACACCGCGCGGCGCCGCCGTCAGCAAGACCGATCCCATCGCAAGCGAACTTTAAGGACGCCCATGTACACGACACTGATCTCCGCAGCCGACCTGGCCGGCCATATCGACAACCCGGCCTGGGTCATCGTCGACTGCCGCCACGACCTGATGAACCCCTCCGCCGGGCGCGAAGCCTACGCCGCCGGCCATCTGCCGCACGCCCTGTTTGCCGATATTGAAACGGAACTGTCGGGCGCCAAGCGCGGCGCCGACGGCGTTTTCCGCGGACGTCATCCGCTGCCGGAGCGCGCCGACCTGATCGCCACCCTGCGCAGCTGGGGCATCGACGAAGACAGCCAGGTGGTCGCTTACGACGCGCACGGCGGCATGTTCGCGGCGCGCCTGTGGTGGATGCTGCGCTGGGTCGGCCATCCGGCGGTAGCGGTGCTCGATGGCGGCCTGGCGGCCTGGCAGGCGGCCGGACTGGCGCTGTCGACGGCCGCGCCGCCATCGCGCAGCGGCGGCATCACGGAACGCGCGCCGCTGGTGACGACCGTCTCTGCGGCCGATGTCCTCGATAATATCGACGGCGGCAAGCGCGTCGTGCTCGACGCGCGCGCGGCCGACCGCTTCCGCGGCGAGAACGAAACCATCGATCCGGTCGGCGGCCATATTCCGGGCGCGAAGAACCACTTCTTCAAGGATAACCTGGGACCGGACGGACGCTTCAAGGATGCCGCCCAGCTCAAGGCGGCACTGGCGCCGCTGGTGGGCAAGCCGTCCGATGCCATCATGCAGTGCGGCTCGGGCGTGACCGCCTGCCACAACCTGCTGGCGCTGGAAGTGGCCGGGCTGCCGGGCGCCGCGCTGTACCCGGGCTCGTGGAGCGAATGGTGCGCCGATCCGGCACGCCCGGTAGCCACCGGAACGTAAAACGCCTGCGCGGCGCGGGCTGACAAGAAGCAGCGATTGCCAGCGCTGCGCCGCTCAATCGCCGCCCCCGCCGCAACCGCCACCGCAGCCCGCATCGCCCGCGGCTTCGCTCGGGCCCTCCCAGGCGCCGGTGCCGCAGGGGGAATGGCGCTCGCTGGTGCCGCGCCCACCCCTGGCGGCCGGCCCGGCCTTGCGCGCGTAGCGGCGGTACTCGTCTTCACTGATCAGGCCAGCCCCCAGCAATCGCTCCGGACACAGACTGTCGACATAGGCCGGCACGCCGACGGCGCTCCCGCGCGCGTCGAGCGCGAGCGACGCCACCTGGCCGTTGAACAGCAGGTAGCCGCAAGCGCCGGGCATGGCCAGCATGCGGTCCAGTGCGAACAGGCGCGGCAGGTTGGGCCCGGCCACCGGCATGCGCTCGATCCGGCGCGCGCGCACCAGGCACGCGGCCAGCGCGCCTTCCATGCCGCCGGCCATGTCGAGCGCTTCCACGTGCGGGATGACGCGCCCGAAGTGCTTGCGGCAAAAGGCGTTCAGGCCGGTGGGCGAGAGGCGCATCCAGGCGTGCCACACCGAATCGGCCGCCATCGACGGCAAGCCGCACGGCATGCCGCTGTCGCGCACGCAGTCGAAAAACGCCATCAAGCCTTCGGCGGCGCGGGCGAAAAAAAAGGCATCCTGGGGGATGCCTTTGAATTCATGCTGCGCGATGCGTTTCCAGAAGGGATACAGCGTCGCGGGGAGATCGGCCATTTCGGCCCGGTACGGCGATTGATGCTTGATGCGGGCGGCGCGATAGGTGTCGATGTGATTAACTACGTTGCTGAGCATGGTCATATTCCCCTTTTTTGTTTTTATGGTGAGCATAGCCTCGCATGGATATGTGACAGCTTGATGACAAGCGCGTGAAATGATCAGGCATGCGCTTGTCATGGATCGCGGCCCGCTCAGGCCGCAATCAGGCGCACCGACGAAATGGAATCATTCGGAATATCCACCGCTTCGACCCAGCGATAACGCCCGGGTCCGAAGACCCGCGATCCCGGCCCGCGAAACCCACTGTCGCGGTAAAATTTCCAACGGCCCGATACCACGACAAACGACGATACTTTATCGTTGAAAAAATGATCGTCGGGAGCGTTCAGATTCCGTTCCGAGCCGTACAGATGCTTTTCCCGGCCACGAAAATCGATATGTTGGTATAGCACGACTTCAGCCATATATCCTCCTTACTGAGTTGCAGGCGGCGGGCGCGCCCTATGTCGCGTCGACGCGCACGCCGCCCTTAGCGGCCGCGGCTCAGGTCAGCCGCACCGACGAAATGGAATCGTTCGGAATATTTACCGCTTCGACCCAGTTATACAGTCCCGGCCCGAATACCTGGGACGATGGTCCCTGGAAATTGCTATCGCGGAAAAACTGCCAGCGGCCCGACAAGACCACGAACGACGATACCTGATCATTGAAAGCATTATCATCAGGCGCATTCAGGTTCGATTCCGAGCGAAACAGATGTTTATGCGCACCGTGAAAATTGGCATGTTGGAATAGCACGACTTCAGCCATATATCCTCCAGACTGGTTGCGAGGCAAAAGGTGGTCTCGCTTCACCGCTTTCCTGCTTCAGGCTTGTAGTATAAAGAGGCTGGCGAGCTAAACAATAGCGCGGGTTTGACGGGGACTAAATGCCATGCGCATTCCAGCGCCTGGTGCATAACAGAGGGAAATGAAATATCCGGACCGGAATAATATCTATTGCGAGCGGCAAGATTGCCGCCGCGATGCCTAAGTTCCGCGCGTGAGAAACAGCACGATCAGCACGCCTACGCCGATCAGCAATACTTGCGGAACGGATTCGCGCACAGTGGCGCGGCGTTGCATCTGCGGCATTAAATCGCTGACGGCAATGTACAGGAAGCCCGAGGAGGCAAACACCAGCACATACGGAATCAGTCCGCTGGCGCGGTCCAGGGTGAAATAGCCGAGCAAACCGCCGGCCACGGCCATCAGGCTGCACAGCAGGTTGAACAGATAGGCGCGCGTGCGCGAAAAGCCGGCGTTGAGCAAAACGATGAAGTCGCCGATTTCCTGCGGGATTTCATGGGCGATGATGGCCAGCCCGGTGACGATGCCCAGTTCCGGATTGGCCAGGAAGGCCGCGGCGATCAGGATGCCATCGGTAAAATTGTGCATGCCGTCGCCGAGCAGGATCATCCAGCCGGCCTTGCCGGCTTCGCGCTTGTCGTGCCCGTGGGCATGGTGGTGGCCATCGCCTTCGTGATGGTGCGAATGGCGCAGGATGGCGAACTTTTCCAGCATGAAAAATGCAAGCAAGCCGCCCAGCAAGGTGGCGAACAGGCTGCGCACATCGGCGCCCGACTCGAACGCTTCCGGCAAGGCGTGCAGGAGCGAGGTCGACAGCATGATCCCGACCGACAGGCTGACCATGCGCTCGACCATTTTCGAGAGCAGGGCGAACGAAAACACGGCAGCGGCGGAAATGCTGAGCACACCCCCGATGGTGGTTGCCAGCAGGATGGAAATGAGGGTTGAATCGATTTTGAAGCCTCTTGAACGACACTTGCGCTGATCGCAAGCCGGGCATTGTACCGCTCCGGGCCGCCAGCCGCCCGGTTCGGCCTCATCAGGACCAAACCAGGCAGGCCGGCTCCGGAGGCGCCACCGCGCCCGCGGCGCCGGCATGGCGCGCCGCGGGACGGGATGGCCGTCGCCTTACGGCGTCGTCAGCTGCAGGTTGACGTTGGCCTGGTTGGCGGCCGACACATCGACCACTGCCACCGACTTGGTGGCATAACCGGTGGCCAGCGCGTCCACGCGATATCCGCCCACGCCCTGGACCGGGGTGACCGGACTGAACGTCAGCGGCAGGGATGCACCGTAATTGGCGTACTGCGGCGCGGCGACCGGCAGCGCGTTGATCGCGTAGCCCCCGCCGGCGCCGGTATCGCGCGCCTGGATCACCACGTTCTTGCCGCCCGAGATCGTCTGCACCATTTTCACGAACGGCGTCACGGCCTCTTTCGCCGGCAGCAGGGTGACGGTGCCGCTGATGGTGCGCATCAGGCTGGCCGGCATGTTGATCGGCGCGGCCGCCGTGCTGACCGCCGTGGTGCCGGAAGTACTGGCCACAGGCACGGCGCCGATCACGGCTGCGGCGTGGCCGGTGCCGACCAGGACCACATCGTAGGCGCCCGGGTTCAGGCGGCTGAGCGAAAACGCGCCGGTGGCCGGGTCGGCGACGGTGCTGCCGATCACGTTGCCGTTCTGCTGCGCGCTGACCACCACGCCATCGCGTGCGAAGGTGGTGCTGACATAACCGGTGATGCCGTTCGCCGTGCCGGGCACGACGGTCACGACCGGGGCCAGCAGATAGCCGCCGGCGGCCTTGGTGATGACCGAGCGGCAGGCGTCGAAATCGAGCACCAGGCCGTAGGCCTGGCCGGCCACGACCTCGAAATTGCTGGCGATCTTCACGCCGGACTGGATGGCGGATGGGGTTTCCAGGGTCGTTTCGGCCTTGGTCGCGGTTGGCGTGACCGTGTTGGCCATGCCGGCGCCGGTGTTCGGGTCGAGCACCAGGCGCACCTGGTTGTAGCGCCCGGCCGGCACGGGGGTCGAGCCGAGCGGATCGAGCTTGCCGTTGGTCAGATTGAGCAGATTGATCTTGCGCGGCGGAGCCAGCACCACCTCGGACCAGCCGGCGTCGGCATCGGCCGCGCTGGCGTTCTGGTGCACGCGCACCTTGCTGATGGTGACGTTGACGGCATCGAAACCGCAAGCCGGCGCATCGGTCAGCGACACGTTCAGGGTGCCCGACGTGCCGCCCAGCGCCGGCGGGGTGGTGGTGCCGTTGCCGCTGCCGCCAGGGCGGTTGATGCCGGGGTTGCCGCCGCCGCCGCCGCAGGCAGTCAGCGCCAGTGCGGCGAATACGGTGCATGCCGTGCCAAGGCGGATAAATGTGCTCTTCATCGTTCCCTCTTTCAGTAGGTATTTATATAAATTTTTAGTGTGCTTCGTCCCAGTTTTTGCCAATACCCACTTCGGCCAGCAGGGGCACCTTCAGGGCCGCCACGCCCGCCATCAATTGCGGCAGCGTGGCCTTGACCAGCTCCAGTTCCGCCTGCGGCACTTCCAGTACCAGTTCATCGTGCACCTGCATGATCATGCGCGTGCCCAGCTTGTCCGTCTCCAGCCAGTTCTGTACCGCGATCATGGCCAGCTTGATCAGGTCCGCCGCCGTGCCCTGCATCGGCGCGTTGATCGCGGCCCGTTCCGCACCCTGGCGGCGCGGCCCGTTCGGCGAATTAATCTCCGGCAGCCACAGGCGCCGTCCGAACACGGTTTCGACGTAGCCGCGCGCCTTGGCCTGCATGCGCGTGTCTTCCATGTACTGGCGCACGCCCGAAAAGCGCGCGAAGTACTTGTCGATATAGTTTTGCGCCGCCGAGCGCTCGATGCCCAGGTTGGCGGCCAGCCCGAAGGCGCTCATGCCGTAGATCAGGCCGAAGTTGATGACCTTCGCATAGCGCCGCTGCTCGCCCTGCACCTCGGCCGGAGGCAGGCCGAAGATTTCGGCGGCGGTGGCGCGGTGAATATCCTCGCCCTCGGCGAAGGCGCGCAGCATGGCCGCGTCTTCCGAAATATGGGCCATGATGCGCAGCTCGATCTGCGAATAGTCGGCCGACACGATCACATTGCCCGGCCCGGCGATGAAGGCTTCGCGGATGCGGCGTCCTTCGGCGGTGCGGATCGGGATGTTCTGCAGATTCGGCTCGTTCGACGACAGGCGCCCCGTCACCGCGACCGCCTGCGCGTAGTTGGTGTGCACGCGGCCGGTCGCGCGGTTGACCATCTTGGGCAGCTTGTCGGTGTAGGTCGACTTGAGCTTGGACATGCCGCGGTACTCGAGCAGGATTTTCGGCAGCGGGAAGTCCTCGGCCAGCTTTTGCAGCACTTCCTCGTCGGTCGACGGCGCCCCGCTCGGGGTTTTTTTGATCACCGGCAGCTGCAGCTTGCCGAAGAAGATCTCGCCGATCTGCTTGGGCGAACCGAGGTTGAACGGCCCGCCGGCCAGCTCGTAGGCTTTTTGCTCGAGCTCCATGATGCGCGCACCGAGTTCGCCCGACTGCACGTTCAATAGCTCGGCGTCGATCAGCACCCCGTTGCGTTCGATCTTGTGCAGCACCACGGAGGTCGGCAGCTCGATCTGGCGGTAGATGAAATTGAGCTTCTCGTCGCTCTCGACATGGCCCTTCATGGCCTGGTGCAGGCGCAGGGTGATGTCGGAATCCTCGGCCGCGTATTCGGTCGCGCGCCCCAGTTCCACCTGGTCGAAGCAGATCTGGCCGGCGCCCTTGCCGCATACCTCGGTAAACGGAATCGTGGTGTAGCCCAGGTGGCGCAGGGCCATGCTGTCCATGTCGTGCGGCTTGTGCGACTCGAACACGTACGACTGCAGCAGGGTGTCGTGCATGATGCCGCGCAGGGTCACGCCATGGTTGGCGAAAATATGGCTGTCGTACTTGAGGTTCTGGCCGACCTTCGGCTTGGACGCATCTTCCAGCCAGGGCTTCATGCGCGCCAGGACCGCCTCGCGGTTCAATTGTTCGGGCACGCCGGCGTAGCGGTGCGCCAGCGGGATGTAAGCGCCCTTGCCTGCTTCGACCGACAGCGAAATGCCCACCATCTGGGCCGTCATCGGGTCGAGCGAGGTGGTTTCGGTATCGACCGAGCTCAGTTCGGCGGCATCGACCAGCGCCAGCCAGCGTTCCAGGTCGGCCTCGGTGACCACGGTCTCGTACTCGCCGCGCATGACCGGCACCACCGCGCCGGGGAACAGGTCGCCCTCGGGGGAATTGAGCAGTGCGCGCGGAGCGCCTTCGTCGTCGCGCTGGATCACTTCGCGCAGCAAGGTCTTGAAGCCGTAACGCTCGAAGAAGGCTTTCAGGCCGTCCTTGTTTTCCGGCTGGGCCACCAGGGTGTCGGCGATCGACACCATGTGCGCGGCCAGGTCGCAATCGGTCTTGACGGTGATCAGGGCACGGCCCTGCGGCAGCCAGTCGAGCGCCTGGCGCAGATTCGCGCCGACCGCGCCGCCGATGCTGGCCGCGTTGGCGATCACGCCATCGAGGCTGTCGTGCAGCGCCAGCCACTTGAGGGCGGTCTTGGGGCCGCACTTGGCCACGCCCGGGATATTGTCGACGGTGTCGCCGATGAGCGTGAGGTAATCGATGATGCGCTTGGGCGGCACGCCGAACTTGGCCAGCACGCCGGCTTCATCGAGCTTCTCGTTGCTCATCGTGTTAATCAGGGTGACCTTGTCGTTGACCAGCTGCGCCAGGTCCTTGTCGCCGGTGGAAACGACGGTGTTCATGCCCAGGCTTGACGCCTGGACCGACAGGGTGCCGATGACATCGTCGGCCTCGACGCCGTCGACCATCAGGATCGGCCAGCCCATGTGGCGCACCACTTCGTGGATCGGCTCGATCTGCAGGCGCAGGTCGTCCGGCATGGACGCGCGCGTGGCCTTGTATTCCGGGTACATATCGTCGCGGAAGGTCTTGCCCTTGGCATCGAACACGCAAGCGATGAAAGCGGCCGGATAATCCTGGCGCAGGCGGCGCAGCATATTGACCATGCCGTGCATGGCGCCGGTGGGATGGCCGTCCGGGCTGCGCAGGTCGGGCAGGGCGTGAAAAGCACGGTAAAGATAACTGGAACCGTCGACTAACAGCAGGGTATTTTGCATAGTGCCAAAAATGAGGTTGAGCCGGGACAGGAGCGGGCGCGGCAGCGTACCGGTCATTATCGCAGAAAGCGCGGCTGGCCCGAAGCGCGAAGCGCCTGTAAATATCACCCCACCGGGGTCAGAGCTCTGACTCGCAACTTTTTTATTGCCTAACCGGGGTCAGACCTCCGAATCGAAACATTTTTGTTGCTAGTCGGAGGTCTGACCCCGGTTAGGCAACTTTTGGGGCACAGTTCCTTGCAAAACCGGAGAAACCGGGGCCCGACCGCGGTTTTGCGAGGTTCAAGGGCATTTGTTGCTAATCAGAGCTCTGACCCCGGTTGTAGGCGGCGGACTTGGGCGGTAGGAATTGCACTGACTTGGTCGATGTGTTTCCACAGGTGGGGCGGGGGTTTGTTACAATGGTCCACACGATCAAAAGGCGACCCAATCATGCTGCGCACTTCTTCTCTCTGCAAGACCCTGGCACTGTGCCTGCTGGCCCACGCGACCCTGGCCGGGGCCCAGCAATCCAAACCGAGCGACGCGCCGCCGAAGCTCGAACGCATCGACGACGGCAACCTGGCGCCAGTCACCCCGGCAGCCCCCGCGCCGCGTGCGAACGAGCCCAAGATCACCGAAAAACGCGAGGGCGGCCGGACCACGGAAGTCAAGGTCAAAACCGGCAAGAGCAGCTATACGATGAAGGGCACCAATCCCGCCGGCGGCAGTTCGACCGGCGACGCCAGCGGCTCGACCCTGCGTGCGCCCCAATGGACGGTCGGTGAATTCGACCTGAACAAGAAGAAAAAAGCCGCCAGCGAGGCCGCCGCCGACACCGAGGCGGCCCCGGGGCCGCCACCGCCCGCTCCAGCCAAGTAATCCGCCCCATCCGCCCGCGCGCATCCCCTTGCGCGCGCGCACCGATATCGATCGACTCACCTTACCCTTCGCTTGCACATGGCAGTTTTTACCGCGGTCAGCCTGGATGACCTCACCTTGCTGTTGAAGAAGTTTCCATTAGGAAACGCCATCGCCATCAAAGGGATCAGTTCCGGCATCGAAAACAGCAATTTCTTCATCGATACGGAGCGCGGCGAGTACGTGCTGACGATATTCGAGAACCTCAGTTTTGCGCAGTTGCCGTTTTATCTGCAGCTGATGCGCCATCTGGCCGAGCGCGGCGTGCTGGTGCCGGCCCCGGTGCCGGACGAGTCGGGCGAGCTGGTGGTGCCGCTGCACGGCAAGCCGGCCGCCATCGTCAGCAAACTCGAAGGCACCTCGCAAATGGCGCCGCAGCCGGTCCATTGCGCGGCCGTCGGCGCGATGCTGGCGAAGATGCATCTGGCCGCGCGCGACTTCCCGCTGCAGCAGCCGAATCTGCGCGGCCTGGACTGGTGGAACGACACCACGCCGCTGGTATTGCCCTTCCTCGACGAGCACAACGCCCACCTGCTGCGCGCCGAGATGCATTTCCAGAGCGCGTTTGCGGCCTGCGACCATTACCACCGGCTCGGGCGCGGCCCGGTCCATGCGGACCTGTTCCGCAATAATGTGATGTTCGTCGGCGAGCGCCTGACCGGGTTCTTCGATTTCTATTTCGCCGGCTGCGACACCTGGCTGTTCGACGTGGCCGTCACCGTCAACGACTGGTGCATCGACCTCGCCACCGGCGTGCTCGATGCGCGCCGCGTGCGCGCCCTGCTCGACGCCTATCACGCGGTACGCCCGTTCACGGCCGACGAGCAGGCCGCCTGGCAACCCATGCTGCGCGCCGCCGCGCTGCGCTTCTGGCTCTCGCGCCTGTACGACCTCTACCTGCCGCGCGAAGCCGAAATGCTGACCCCGCACGACCCGACCCATTTCGAGCGGATCCTGCGCGAGCGCATCGCCACCCCTGCCCCGGAATTGTTCGCATGAGCCGCCTTCCCGCCATCACCGGATGGCTCTGGATCAAGCAGGGATTCGCCCTGTTCCGCAAGCAGCCGGCGATCCTCACCATGCTGCTGTTCGCCACCCTGCTGTTCAGCCTGACCCTGAGCGCCATTCCGCTGCTCGGACAGATGATCACGATGGTGCTGGTTCCCTCGTTCAGCATGGCGATCCTGCAAGCCTGCAACCTGATCGGGCAGGACCAGCCGGTCACGCCCGGCGTGCTGCTGACCGGATTTCGCCAGCCGGCCTTGCGCCGCCTGTGCAAGCTGGGCCTGATCTACCTGGGTCTGTCGATCCTGCTCGGCGTGATGCTGGCGCTGATGATTTCGCCCGAATTCATCAAGCAGATGAGCGTGCCGCTGGCCGAACGCGCCGCGCAAAAAATCAGCGCCGCCGACATGCAGGCGGTGCTGCTGACGGGCCTGCTGCAAAGCCTGGCGCTGCTGGCGCTGTGCTTCGCGCCGCCGCTGACGTACTGGCAGCAGATGTCACCGGGCAAAGCGATCTTTTACAGCATCTTCGGCATCTTCGGGGCAATCCGCCCGTTCATGGTGATGCTGCTGGCGTGGAGCGCCATGTTTTTCGGCGCCTCGATCGGGGTCATGCTGCTGCTCGGCGACAGCCAGGGCGGGCGGATTGCCGTCATCTGGCTGATGCTGCAGTTCGTGCTGCTGCTGCAGTGCGCGATTTTCTGCAGCTACCGGCAGATCTTCGGCGACCCGTCGCTGCTGCCGAAAGAGGCGGCGCTCAAGTAGAAACCCAAACACGGACGCAAGCTAGTCGGCGCTGCGAGGAAGAAAGCCGGAGCCGCTGCTACTGCCGCTGACCGCCAGTCTCATATGAATCGAGCGCCAGCAAAAGGCTGGCCCTGTGCTCACGCGATACTGTTTGCCAGGATTCGCCAGTCAAGGCTCCTTCTATTGCCCACAAGAGATTGAGGCTGACACGTGCTCCCGAGCGCTTGGCCATCGCAAAGGCAGCAACTGAGCCGAGCATTGCAAGATGGTCCAAGGAGTCAATTCCTGCTGCCGCGAGGATGGCTGCTGACTTGGGGCCGAGGTTTGCCATGCTCTCGAGTTCGCGGATGGCATGGTCGGGCAGCAGCGGCTCGTGGACCAGTCCAGGCTCAACCATCGTCTTGCTGGCACGAGTAGCGGCGGCGATAGCGGCCTGAACCGCCGCCTTCGCCTGGGGACTATTCTTCCAACAGCTTGAACCAACAAGTGCGGCGGCTCTTTCCACAATGCCTTGGGCGTCTGCGGCAGCCAGTTGCTCCAGATCCGAATAGCCCATCTGCTCAAGTCGAGCGATGACCGTCGGCCCGACCCCTTTGACTGCGCAAAGTATTTCTCGATCATTGACAGAAAACGGCATCGAAGGAATCCATTCTATAGTGGTTACACAGCGCGTAGAATCATCATCGACCGTTCGGTCACGCGGACCGGGTCGTTCTTCCAGACGCTCGCGTTTTTAGCTCACCGCGCTGCGCTTTGATCAACTCAACTTTCATCGCTACCCGCATGATTTCCCCTCCTTGCGACAGATACACGCGGATACACTATCAGTCTTATTATTCATGACGCACCAGACTAGCGCGCCACGCGTTCGAGCTTGGCGACCGACAGGTCGAGCACTTTCATGCCGGCCTTGCCGAAATTGATCTGGGCGCGCGCATTGCTGCCGCCGCCCTCGATATTGACAATCACCCCTTCGCCGAACTTGGCGTGCGCCACCGATTCGCCGATGCGCCATCCGGGCCCGTTGCTGGCCGCTTTCTGCGTGATCTGCTGGGCGATCTTGTTGTCCGAGCCGCCGCTGCTGAATTTGGCCTCATCCCAGGCCGACTTCTTGTTGCCGAACCAGTGCGACTGCACGCGCGGCGAAATCCATTTGAGCGCCTCTTCCGGCAGCTCGTCGAAGAAGCGCGATTTCATGTTGTAGCGGGTCTGGCCGTGCAGCATGCGCGTTTGCGTAAAACTCATGTACAGGCGCTTGCGCGCGCGCGTGATGGCCACGTACATCAGGCGCCGTTCTTCATCGACGCCATCCATTTCGCGCGAGCTGCTTTCGTGCGGGAACAAGCCTTCTTCCAGGCCGGTGATGAACACGGCGTCGAATTCGAGGCCCTTGGCCGAGTGCACCGTCATCAGCTGCAGCGCATCCTGCCCGGCCTGGGCCTGGGCGTCGCCCGCTTCGAGCGAGGCGTGCGACAGAAACGCCGACAGCGGCGACATGATGGTGTTGAGCGCGATGTCGGCGTCGATGATCTCGGTGCCGTCGCCATTCAAAATCAGCTCGCCGGCGCTGGCCTGCGTCTTCGGTCCCATGTAAGCCGGGGCGCCCTGGCCGAAGCCTTCTTCCTGCACGAACTGGGTGGCGGCATTGACCATCTGTTCCAGATTTTCGATGCGGTCGGCGCCTTCCTTTTCGTTCTGGTAGTGCTGCAGCAGGCCGCTGGCCTCGAGCACCACGCGCACCGTTTCGGGCAGCGCCAGTTGCTGGGTCTCGAAGCGGGCCCCTTCGACCAGTTTCACGAAGCTGTTGAGCGAAGAGCCGGACTTGCCGGCCACGTAAGGCACCGCCGCGTACAGCGAAATGCCGTACTGTTCGGCGGCCGCCTGCAGCGCTTCGATCGAGCGCATGCCGATGCCGCGCGTGGGGAAATTGACAACGCGTAAAAAGGCCGAATCGTTGTGCGGATTGTCCATCAGCTGCAAGTAGGCGATGGCGTGCTTGACTTCGGCACGCTGGAAGTAGCGCTGGCCGCCGTACACGGTGTAGGGCAGGCCGGCCGCGAACAGGGCGTGCTCGATCACGCGCGACTGCGCATTGGAGCGGTACAGGATCGCGATTTCGCGGCGCAAGGAACCCTCGGCCATCAGGCTCTTGGCTTCCTCGATGATCCACTGGGCCTCTTCCAGGTCGGACGAGGCTTCGTAGATGCGCACCGGCTCGCCGTGGCCGGCATCGGTGCGCAGGTTCTTGCCCAGGCGCTTGCTGTTGTTGGCGATCAGGTGATTGGCGCTGTCGAGGATGTGGCCGTGCGAGCGGTAGTTCTGCTCCAGCTTGATCAGGTTCTCGACCCGGAATTCGCGCTCGAAGGCACTCATGTTGCCCACATTGGCGCCGCGGAAGGCGTAAATGCTCTGGTCGTCGTCGCCCACGGCGAACAGCGCGCCGGCCACCTGCTGGCCCTGCCCCGCCAGCAGCTTGAGCAGATTGTATTGCAGGTCATTGGTATCCTGGAACTCGTCGACCAGGATGTGCTTGAAGCGCGCCTGGTAATGCTCGCGCAGCGGCTGGTTGCGTTCGAGCAGTTCGTAGGCGCGCAGCAGCAGTTCGGCGAAATCGACCACGCCTTCGCGCTGGCACTGGTTGTCGTACAGTTCGTACAACTCGACCATCTTGCGTTCGATCGGGTCGTGCGCCTCGACCCGGTTGGCGCGCAAGCCCTGGTCCTTGGCGTTGTTGATGAAATACATCAGGTTCTTGGCCGGATACTTTTCGTCATCGATATTGTTCGCTTTCAGCAAACGCTTAATCATCGACAACTGATCCTGGGAATCGAGGATCTGGAAGGTTTGCGGCAGCGCGGCATCGCGGTAATGGGTGCGCAGGAAGCGGTTGCACAGGCCGTGGAAAGTGCCGATCCACATGCCGCGCGTGCTCACCGGCAGCATGGCGGACAGGCGGGTCAGCATTTCCTTCGCTGCCTTGTTGGTAAACGTCACCGCCATGATCCCGGACGGCGACACTTGGCCGGTCTGGATCAGCCAGGCGATGCGGGTCGTCAGCACGCGCGTTTTGCCGGAGCCGGCGCCCGCAAGAATCAGGGCGCTCTGCGGTGGCAGGGTGACGGCGGCGAGTTGTTCGGGATTGAGGTTATGGAGGAGATTTTGCATACCGTGATTATACCGGCGTGCCGCCGCCGGACGGCGGCGGTTTCGCTGGCGAACGGGCCTTGTCAGGCGCCGGGCACGGCCTGGGCCGCCGGCGTGACCGTCAATTCAAGCGCCAGGCCGGGCTTGCCCTGGGCGCCGGCAATCTTGATGCCGCTGCTGGCGCCCAGGCGTGCCAGCGTGCCCGGTTCGCTCACCAGCTTGCCGTTCTGGCTGATTTTGCTGCGGATGAACACCTGGTCGGGGCCGGCCGCGGTAATCGAAAAATCGCCGGTCCACGCGCTCTCGCCCTCTCCCGAGCGCACCGAAAAGTCCGCCGGCGTGAGAATGTGGACGTTCTGCGGCGCCGCGTCGGTCCCGACGCGCAGCGTCATGGCCACTGCGTAGCCGGGCGTGGACTCGGCGCGTGCGGCCAGGGCGCCGAAGACGGTGACGGCGGCCAGCGCCGCTACCAGCATGCGCCCTGCCATGCGGCGCGAAGGGGTTGGTGAGGTTTGCTGCAGATGCATGATGCGCTCCTTGAGTGGGTGGCAGGATTGCCAGTGGCAGACGGACGGCGTGACGCTCGCGCCGGCCTGGGTTTTCATCATCGCGCCGGCATAGGCGCGGCGCCGGGCCGGATGGCGCTGCATCACCAGCGCGTCGCAGGCCAGTTCCTGGTCGAAGCGAAAGCGCGGCGCGGCCAGGTGCACGAGGGGGTTGAACCAGAGGGCGCATTGCATCAGCGCCAGCAAGGTGTTGGCGGCGGCATCGGCGCGCTGCGCGTGGACCTGCTCGTGGGCGATGATCAGCGCCTGTTCGGCGGCGCTGTAGCGCTGCTCGAAATCGGCCGGCACCACGATCGTCTGGCGCCACAATCCGAGCAGGGCCGGCCCGCCAGCCGTATGGGCGGCGTAGGCGAGGCCGCCGCGCACGGTCAGTGTGCCCAGGCTGCGCACGAAGGCGCGGTGGCTCAGGCAAAACAGGGCCAGCGTGGCCAGCGCGCCGCAAGCCCATGCCAGCAGCAGCCACCCGGTGAAACCAGGATGGGCGGCGCTGACCGCCCCGGTCGCGATCCCCGCAGGGCCGAACGCCGGCAGCAGCACCAGCGCCTCTACCGGGGCGGCGAACAAGGGCTGCAGCGCGGCGGCGGTCATGGCCAGCGGGACGATCAGCCAGGCCTGGTACGCCAGGCGGGCGTCGATACGCCGGCGCAGCGGGCGGCGCACCAGCAGCAGCAGCACAATGGCCGCGCTGGCGCAGATGGTCAGGCGCAGCAGCAGATCGGGCAGGCTATTGATCATCGTCGAGCTCTCCGATCAGGCGTTTGAGCTCGGCGATGTCGGTCTTGCTCAGTTTGCGGTGCTTGCCGAAATGGGCCACCAGCGGCGCAATGCGCCCGCCGAACAGGCGATCGAGCATGCCCTTGCTTTCGCTGGTGAGCCAGTGCTCGCGCTTGAGCACCGCCGTGTAGAGATAGCGGCGGCCGTCCTTCTGCGCGCTGACCGCACCCTTGTTGAGCAGCCGGTTGAGCAGCGACTTGACGGTCGCTTCCCGCCACTCGTGGCCACTCACGAGCGCAGCCACGATATCTTCGGCCGGCATGGCGCGGCCAGCCTGCCACAGCACTTCCATGACCTTCGACTCGGCGTCGCTGATCGCGCCCGCTTGTTGTTCCATGCGCCACTCCCTTTATTAATTACACGTGTAATCGATCACTTATGATTACACGCGTAATCGCAAAGGTCAAGCCCGTGTCGCGGGCTTTATTACTTTTGCTTCATTCTTTATTTGCGGCGGTAGACCGACACCAGCACGCTGGTGGGATCGTTGACGGACAGGGCACCATCGTTGATGCAGTAGTCCAGCGGCGCCGGCAAGGCATCGATGCTCAGGCTGACGCAGTTGGCTTTCTTCGAGACGGTCTTGGCGACCTTGTACTCATAGGTCATCGGCTGGGCGACGCTGTCGGCCAGCGAGAGCGTGATCGTTTTTGCGTCGATCACCATCTGGCTGCCCTGGAACCTGCGCTCGAGCTGCGCAAGCTGTTCGGCCGGGGCGTTATTTTTCTTCGCCTGTTCGAGCATCGGGGCCAGGTCGATCTCCCAGCTTCCCTTGATGTCGACCGGGGCGGCATGCGACTGGGCGGCGCACAGCACGGCAATGGCCGCAAAACCAACGCGTAGAGCTTTGTTCATGTTTTCCTTAACGGTGAGTCGATGGTGGTAGCGCTTCCTGCGCGACCGGAAGCCTGATTCTAATCCATTGTACAATCGACATGCAATTAAGTTAACAGATCGCAGCCCCTTCGTCGCTGCGTGCTCAATGGCGCCGGTAGAACTGGGTCATGCCGGCGGTGGGGTCCTTGACCTGCATGCCGCCGGCCACCAGACAGTAGGCAATGGGACGCGGTGAGCCATCCACGAGCAGCGCCATGCAGTCATCCCTGGTCCCGACTACTTTGTACTTCAAGATCATGGGATGCCGGTCGTCATAGCCGGCGACGGTGAGCTTGACCGCCTTCGCATCGATGGTCATGATGCCGCCGCGGAAGGTCTCTTCCATCGACGCGATCGCTTTCGCCGGCGCCTTCTTCGCTTTCATCTCCGCCACCATGGGCGCCAGGTCAATGATCCAGCGCCCCTTGATATCGACCGGCGCGGCGCGCGATGGAGCAGCACACAGGACGGCAGCGGCCGCGACAAAAACGCCGACAAATTTTTTCATGATTCCCTTAACGGTCAGATGGAGTGGCAACCCCGGCGCATCGCCGGAGCCGCCATTCTATATCATTGCACATTCGACATTTTTGGCTATTTGCCAAAATAGTCAGACAGCTCAGCCCGCGCGATTCCCTGGCAGCGGCCGCGCCAGGCCCCTGGCGACGGCGTCGCGCAGCACCTCGCGCATCACGCGCTCCGCCGCTTTGGCTTGCTGGTCCATTTCCCGGCCCAGTACATTCATCTGCTTGCCCAGCGCGTCCATCGGTTTGCCGGCTTCTTTCATCTGCCTGCCGATGGCGTCCATCGGCGCGCGCGCCACCTCCATTTTGGCGTGCTGGCGCTCCAACTGCGCGTGCTGCTGGTCGAGCTGGCGTTCGATGTCGCCCAGCTTGACGTTGAGCTGGTCGCGTTTGCCCGATAACTGCGTGCGCGCGGCCCCGCTGGCGTCGTCGATCCGGCGCTCAAGCAGCACAATGTCGCGCTGCAAGCGGCCCTGCTGAGACGCCAGCGCCACGATCAGGCCGGTGATGCGCTGCGTTTCGGCGTCGTCGGGCCGATTGGCGCCCACAGTGCGCTCCATGTCGCGGCCCAGCTGTTCGACCACTTTGCCGTGCTTTTCCATCTCCTTGCCATGCACGTCCATCCGCTCGCCGAGGCGCTTGAGCGGCGCATAGGCGTCGGTCACCCTGGCGATCAGCGCAGGGTCCTGCACCACGTAAGCCTTGCCGCCCTGGCGGAACCACAGGAAGTCGCCCTTGACGGTGTGCTTGGCGGCGTCGATGTCGTCGACATCGCGGCTGTCGCCACTGAGCATGCCCTTGCGCTCGGCGCCCTGCACCAGCGCATACGACATCTCGCCGGCGCCCTTGGTGATGGTCACGGGAGGACGCGGCGGCATGGGTGGCATGGGTGGCACCGGCGGTACCGGCATATCCATCGATGCCGCGGGAGCGGCCGGCGGCGCCGGGGGCACCGGCGGCACCGGAGGGATCGCCTGCGCACTATCGATGCGCGCGGTTTTGGCAAGCGGTAGCGGCGCTGTCTGCGCGTTGGCATAGAAGGCGGCGCAGGCGGCCGACAGGCCGAGTATCGGCAGCGCCATTTTCCAGTTGAGCGGTTCGGTATCCGGGCGTACCAGGCGTTTGATGCGGGACATAAGATTTCCTCCGTGAGCCCCATGGGCGAGTTGAGGTGTGGAGAACTGGAACCGGTCCAGTTCGGATAATGCAAGCGCCAGACGCCGCGGTTCGCCGAGCATGCTTGCTGCTAAATCATCTGCAATCTGTTCGCGCTCGATCCGCACCCGGTGCGACAACCACCACACCGCCGGGTGATAGAACAGCACGATTTCGATCGCGCTTTGAATCAGGTTGACCAGGTAATCGAAGCGCTTGATGTGCGCCATTTCGTGCGCCAGCAAGGCTTCGAGCAGGTCGGGCGGCATGCCGCTCACCAGCGACGCCGGCACCAGGATCACCGGGCGCCACCAGCCGGCCGTGACCGGGCTGGGCAAGTCGTCCACCAGCCCCAGCGCGACCTGGCGCGCCACGCCGAAACGCAGCGCCAGCCGGTCCACCCTCGCCTGCCAGGCGGCGTTGTGCGCAAACCGGCCCGGCTGGCTGCGGCGCCGTACCCAGGCCAGGCCCAGCATCAGGCGCAGCGCCAGCAGGCCGGCGCCGCAGCTCCAGAAAAACATCAGCAGGGGCAGGCGCTGCTGCAGCACCGGCTCCCATGTCGCGACCTGCGCCGCCAGGATGGGCGCGCCGCCTGGTATCTCCGGCATGCCGGCGGCGGCCAGCGGCAGCATGGTCGTGAGCGCCTGCGCATCGAGCACGCGCTGCACCGTGCCGGCCAGCGGCAAGGCGGCGCACAGCAGCAGCGCGGCACAGCCGACGGCGTAGCGCAGCTGGGGACGCGCAGCGCGCAGCAATCCCAGCACCATGGCGGCGAGGCAGCCGATCAACGCTCCCTGCCACACAAAATCGAGCAGCGCCCAGCCCAGGCTGGGCACGATAACGGCGAGCATGTCGTTCATGGGTGGGTTCCTGCGTGCATTTGTCTCTCCGTCAATAGTCCAATGTAGAATAAAATATCTAGATAATTTTGTCTAGAACTATTTTTCTACTTTGAGGGCGGCCGCGGGCGCGGCGTGCTGACGGTACTGTAGGAGGAAGGCGGAACATGCTCCAGCGGCAGGCGATGGGCGGTCGATTCGGGGGAACAGGCGACCGAAGGAGGTCGCTGGCGCGCGCGCCGGATGGACGCAAGCCGGCGTTGATGCGGCAACGCCGGCTTGCACAGCGATTACGGCAGCAAAGGAAAACTCAATCCCTTGCCGGCGCCGCTCAAACGCGCCAGAAAGTGCGCGATGCCGCCCATGCCGACCATCAGGTCCGCGGTCGGCGCCACCGGGTCTTCCGACAGCCAGATCAGGCTCCCATCGGCGCAACGGTGCCCGAGGTGCAGGATGGTGTCCGCCAGCGCGGCGGCCTTGTCGCGATAGGCCGGCTCGCCCAGCGCCTCGGCGCCTTCCAGCAAGATTTCACCGAGGCCGCCCAGTCCATGGCAGATGGTGAGGTTGGGCGCGCGCAGGGCGGGATCGATGCCGTCCAGCGCGCGCCGCGCGAGCTGCGCCGCCGCCGGATCGTTGGTGAGCCGGTACGCGCGCAGGAAGGTCAGCGCGATGCCGGGCGCCCCATGGCACCACCAGTTCCAGACGGCGCCCTGGCGGTCGCTGTAGCGCCACTGGAGCGCCGCCGCCCCGTCGGCCGGCAGCGCATGCTGTCCGAGCCAGCGCAGGCCACGGCTGGCGGCCGCGCGGCTGCTGGCGTCGCCAAAGCGCTCGCCATGCTCGAGCAGGAAGAACACCATGCCGGCCACGCCGTGGGCAAAACCGCTCAGGGTTTCGCCGGACATGCCGGGCACCCCCTCGGGCATGACCCAGGAACCGTCGGCCGCCTGGGACTCGGCCAGGTAGCGCGCGCAGCGCTGCGCCATGGCCAGCGGAGCGTCCGTGCCAAGGCTGTGCGCGCACATGAGGGCGGCCAGGCCCTGCCCCGCCGCGCCGTGCGTGACGTCGGGCCAGGCGATGGGCGCGTCGAACACCCGGGCCATCCAGTCGTCGATGCGCTGCGTCGGTGCGATCAGCCTGGCGCGCACCGCTTCGGCGATGCAGACGGCCACGCCGGCGTCGCCGAAATGCAGGCCGGGCATGCCGTGGTCGGGCGTCCGGGCGTCCGACAGCAGCCAGGCCACGGCCTGGTCCACGGCCTGGGCGGCGCCGTCGATGGCGATGCCGGCGCGGCCAAGACGCGCGAGCGCGTACACCACGCCCGCAACGCCGCGGTTGGCGCCGCGCCGCAGTTCGTACGAGGAAGCCTGTTCCTGCCCGCCCGCGGAATTGGACAGGCCCGCCGACAGCCACAGGCCCGATTGCGGGTCGCGGAAGGCGTGCCGCAGCAGGCCCAGTCCGGCGCCCCGGGCGCAGGCTGCGAAGTCGTGCTGCTGCGGCGCGCCAGCGGGCGCGGCACCGGCGCACAGGCTGGCCTGGTAAGCGGCCAGCTGCCGCCCGAACGCGGCCAGCGCGGGGCGCGCCAGCGGATCGTCGTCCAGGCCGGCCAGCACCACCGCCAGCAGCGCGTCGGGCACCGATGCGGTCAGGTGGCGCAGGTTGCGCACGCGCGATTCGCCGCGCGCAAACAGGGTGCGGCGCGGATCGAGGCCGGTCAGGGCGAACAGGATCAGCGCCGCCGTCGCATGGATATCCTGCGCGAACGCGGGCGCGGCGCCCGCTTCCTGTTCCGGCGCCATGAAGCCCGGCGTGCCCTTGCCGAACACCGGAGCGCAGTCGCCCACATGCTGCGCAATCTCCAGGTCCAGCAGCCAGGTTTTCCCATCGTCCCCGAGCCAGACGTTCGACACGCTCAGGTCGCGGTGCACGAACCCGGCGCAGTGCAGCCCTTGCACCGCGTCGACCAGCTGGCGCAAGGCGTCCAGCAGGCGCAGCTTGTCCTGGTGGCCGGCGGCGCTCCAGGGACCGCGCTTCAGGCTCGCCTGCACCACCGTTTCCAGGTCGGCGCCAGGCAGGAAGGCCATCGGCAAATAGCCGTTGCCGTCGACCTCGAAGTACGGGTCGCACGCGGGCACCGGCACCATGCCGCCCACCTGCGCGTGGATGGCGCCCTGGCGTTGCAGGCGTACCCGGATGTCGCGTCCATGGATGTCCGACAGGCAGTGCTTGCGCCCTTCCTTGATCACCCTGCCGGCCACGCTGTCCTGCGAGCGCGCCAGGATGGCCAGGTAGACATTGCCTTTGGCATGATGCTTGATGACGTCGACCAGCACATAGCCGGGCCCGAACGTGGCCGGACCACTCGGCCTCTGGGCATCGGCCGGTGCCGCCGCCGGCGCGACCGGGGGGGCGAACGGGCAGGCGACAAAGGATGGCGGCACGAAAGGCTGGGTGTAGGCGTCGGCAATCAGGTCGCCGTCGGCGCCCCTGATGTACAGGTGGTGCTGGCCGAGCAGGTCGCGCTCGACGATGGTGTTGAAGCCGCCGTAGCGCGCATACACCAGATTACCGAGGGCCATGTCCGACGTGATCACGGGGCCGTTGAAGCCTTCGGTCGCCTGTACCAGCTGCATGGCGAGCGCGCTGGCATCGACATCGCTGGCGGGGTAGATGGTGCAGAATTTGCCGACCTGGGTGGCGCCCAGGTTCCCTTCGTTGAGCAGTCCCAGGATGGTGGCGTCCCTGGCGATCTTGAATGGCACCTGGCGGGCCCGCAAGACGGGAATGATGGCGTCGAGCAGGGCGTGCGCCTCGGCCGGAACGCCGGACACGTGCAGTTTCCAGCCCTGCACGCGGTCGGTGCGGTCGACCTTGAGCCACACGCCGCCGATCTCGGGCGACAGGCCCCAATCGTGCAGGTGGTCCAGATAGGAAGTGCTGTTCGGCAGCGCGCTGTCAATTGATGGATTCATGTGGTGGCTCATTTCCAGACGAGGTAGGCGTCATCCCAGACCTGGCCGGCGGCCCGCGCGCGTTCGTTGCGCCAGAGGTCAAGGCCGAGGTAGCGGGCGTCGATGTTCGTGGTGAAGCCGCAGCTGTCGCCGCAGGTGTTGCCGCAACTTGTAGCGGTGCACGTGACGTCGCAGGTGGAACCGCCGCAGGTCACGCCGTCGCAGGTGTACGAGGTGCAGGAACAGGTGTATTGGGGGCCGCATGCGCCGAGGGCGAGGTCTCCGCCCGGGAGCCTGGCGACCGACGTGCCGAACGGCCGTGGGCTGAGCGCGCGCAGCCTGCCGCCGCCGATGCTATCGAGGTAAGGCAAGGTGCCCATGGCCGCATCCGGATCGGCGATGAAGGTATCGAACAGTTGCTCGTTGTCGCGCAAGTCGCCGACCAGCCGGGCGAACGGGGTGCTGCCGGGGTTGGGGGCAGCCGGCATGCGCGCGGCCGATCCGGCCGGCAAGTTGACGGTCTCGCCGCAGCTGGCACCGCAGGTGCTTATTCGGCAGGTGGCATAACAGGTGATGTAGCAGGCACTGCCGGTGCATCCGCAGAGGGCGGCGGCCCTGTCTTGCAGGGCAGTGGCATCGGCGATGAACGCTTGCGGATCAATGGCCCCGATCGCGCGCCGCGTTGCCTCGTCGAGGTAGGTCAGCGATCCCAACGCGGCATCGGGATCGGACAGGAAGGTATGAAACAGTTGCGCGTCGCCGCGCAAGTCGCCGACGAGTCGGGCGAGAGTCGTTCTGTCCATGGCGGGCTCCTTGGTGAAGCGGCGGGACGCCGAAAGCAATGTGAGGCGCCGGACCGGCGTGACGCCTCACATTGCTGCGCTAATGCGTGCGCGGATCAACGGCTCCAAGGGTTGGCCGGATTGATGATGACGCCACCGAGATCGGTGAAATTGGTGGTGTAGCCGCAGCTTTCGCCGCAGGTGTTGTCGCAACTGCTCGAACAGGTGTTGCCGCAGCGTGCCAGCTCGCTCCGGATGCCCGAGAAATAGTTCACCCCGGGGGCGGCAATCGCCGCCTCGGCGGTCAGGTTGGTGGTGTAGCCGCAACTGCCGCCACAGGTGTTGTCGCAGCTGCTCGAACAGGTATTGCCGCAGCGCTGAAGCACGCCCAGTGCGCTGGCAATGAGGGCTGCCGGATCCTGGCCCACCAGGGCACCTTTCGCCCGGCGGTCAAGGTCGGCGACCTGGTCTATCACTTTTTCCGGGCTGAAAATCAATTGATGGAAAAACGCGGGATCGGCTTTTGCCTTCGCGACCAGATCATGAAATACTTTGGGATCCATTTGAAACCTCCACAAGAAGAAGCACAACGTGGAACATGGGGTGCTAGCTGCATGGCTACGGGTGAAACGACACCCCGGGGAAGTTCAATATAGTTCCGCGACAGGACTCAATGCATGATCGGCGTCAGGCCGGACCTTATGGCGCGCCAAGGAGGCGCCAGCTTGCTGGGGGGAAGCGCAAGTGTGCGCCGGCAAGGCGGCGCGGACGGGAGCGGCAACGGGCAGGCCCGCTGCCGATGAGCAACATGGCATGGCGCCGCTTGCGCAAAGGCGGTAGCGGCGGTAGCGGCGTCAGTACAGCACGACCGAGCGGATCGACTCGCCGCTCTTCATCAGGTCGAAGCCTTCGTTGATGCGTTCGAGCGGCAGGCGGTGCGTGATCAGGTCGTCGATATTGATCTTGCCTTCCATGTACCAGTCGACGATCTTGGGCACGTCGGTGCGCCCGCGCGCGCCGCCGAACGCGGAGCCTTTCCATACACGGCCCGTGACCAGCTGGAACGGACGGGTCGAAATCTCCTGCCCCGCCGCCGCCACGCCGATGATGATCGACTGGCCCCAGCCCTTGTGCGACGATTCGAGCGACTGGCGCATGGTGGTCACGTTGCCGATGCATTCGAAGCTGTAGTCCGACCCGCCGTCGGTCAGCTGGATGATCGTGTCGACCACGTTTTCCACCTTGGACGGATTGATGAAGTGGGTCATGCCGAACTTGCGCGCCATCGCTTCGCGCTCGGGGTTCAGGTCCACGCCGATGATCTTGTCGGCGCCGACCATTTTCGCCGCCTGGATCACGTTCAGGCCGATGCCGCCCAGGCCGAACACCACCACGTTGGCGCCCGCTTCCACCTTGGCCGTAAACAACACCGCGCCCACGCCGGTGGTGACGCCGCAGCCGATGTAGCAGATCTTGTCGAACGGCGCGTCCGAGCGCACCTTGGCCAGCGCGATCTCGGGCACCACGATGTAGTTCGAGAAGGTCGATGTGCCCATGTAGTGGAAAATCGGCTTGCCGTCGATCGAGAAGCGGCTGGTCGCATCGGGCATCAGGCCGCGCCCCTGGGTCGAGCGGATCGACTGGCACAGATTGGTTTTTTGCGACAGGCAGAATTTGCACTGGCGGCATTCGGGGGTGTACAGCGGGATGACGTGGTCGTCCTTGCTCAGGCTCTTCACGCCAGGGCCCACGTCGACCACCACGCCGGCGCCTTCGTGTCCGAGAATGGCGGGGAAAATCCCCTCCGGATCGGCGCCCGACAGCGTGTAGTAATCGGTGTGGCAGATGCCGGTGGCCTTGATTTCGACCAGCACCTCGCCCTCGCGCGGGCCTGCCAGGTCGACTTCTTCAATCGTCAGCGGCTGGCCCGCCTTCCATGCAATCGCTGCCTTGGTTTTCATGTTGTTCCTGTCCCTCAGATGATCGGATCGCGCCGCGCGGGCGCACTTCCGCCATCATATCAAGCTGGAACCAAGCGTGCATCTTCCGTTCAAGCCGCGGCAAGCGCGTGCTGCTCCCACAGCGAGTGCAGCTGGCCGGTCAGGCGCAGCGGCATCAGGGGCTTGGGAATGACTCCGATCGCCCCCGCCTCGGCATAGCGCCGCACGTCCGCCTCCGATGTCAGGCCGGTCACGAACAGTGCCGGCGTCTCGGCCAGGTGCGGCATGCGGCGCAGCATGGCCAGGGTGGCGAGGCCGTCCAGTTCGGGCATCATCACGTCCAGCAAAATCAGGTCGGGCTTGAAATCCATGGCGGTGAGCAGCGCTTCGCGCCCGGAGCCGCAGTCGCGCACCTCGAATTTGCCGATCACCTCCAGCACCAGCTTGGCCGTGGTGCGCACGTGCAGGTCGTCTTCGACGTACAGGATGGTCTTGAGGCCGTTGTTCATGCCGGTGACCATGCCTAGTCCCCCGCCGTCATGCCGGGCGCAATCCCGAGCATGGTCGAAATGGTGCTCCACAGCTGGCGCGGCGAGGTCCATGGCTTGGGCAGGAAGGCGCGCACCGGGTCGCGCGCGTCGGGCAGGCGCGCCGAGTACACCAGCAGGGGCGTCGTCAGCAGCTCGGGCAGCAGCGCGCGGCCGTCGCCGTCGGACAGGCCGGGATCGAGCACCACCAGCGAATACAGTTGCGTGCCGAGCAGGTGGCGTGCCTCGGCGATGGTGGTCACGTGAGTCACGCGCGCTTCCGGCTGCAACAGGGTGGCCAGCACCAGCGCGGTCTTTTCATCGCTGTCGATATGCAGCACGCGCGGCACATTGCGAGCGCAGCCCTCATGGTCGCCCGGGCCGGCATCGCTCGCGCAGCCGAGCACCAGCGCCGCGTCCATCAAGGGCGCGGTCACGCGCGGTGCCTCGGCGTCCAGGGGGATAAAGGCGAAACCGACCTCGCGCCGCCGCGGGGTGTGGGAAAACAAGGTGCGGCGCTCTTTGGCGACCACTTGCGGGCCAGCGTCGGAAATGCAGAGTTTGTAATTAGCGGTCGCTTTCATGACGACCTCCTTTCTGAACCGTTTCGATCGACATCCTGCATCGCACGGCGCGGCAATAGCGCAAGCGTGGCGACATCAGGGGAACAATCGGCGGAGCTGGGCCGAAAACATCTATCGGCCGCAGGGGAAAGGCGGCGCTGAACAGGGGCGGACAGGAGCGGGTCAGGGCTCAGTCGCGCTACAAACTATGTGAAGAAATGCAAGTCACAGCACCAAGTGTAGCAAAGTTTTGCTCTACGGGAACAGTGTGCAAGATTTTTATTTTGAAAGCGTCCGCAACACGCAACGCCTTCGCGTCGCATCACTTCGATTTGAGACGACTGGCAAAACCGGCATGCAAACTGTTCAACGTTTCTTCGGCGGCCAGCAACTGGTCCGCCACTTCGTTGATCTTGCGCCGGCTCGAACGCGCATGGTCGCGCAGCACCTCGAAGGCGGTGTTGCGGTCGGTCTGGAATTTGCCCATCAACAAGCCCACGGCCAGGCTGGTTTCGCGTCCGGCGGCCAGGGCGGCGTTCAGGTTCAGTTCCGTGCGGCGCAGCTGGCGGATATCGTCGGCGCGCGCAAGACCCGCCTCGAAGGCTGGCATCAGGCGCTCGGCGTCGACCGGCTTGACCAGGTAGCCGAGCGCGCCGTAGGCGGCTGCCTGCTTGCTCGATTCGCTGTCGCCGATGGCCGACAGGAACATGAACGGCACCGTGGTGTGGGTCTTGAGGTGGTGCGCCAGTTCCAGCCCGGTCATGCCGGGCATGGTGATGTCGAGCAGCGCCATGTCCGGCTCGCCCGCGACGATCTGCTGCAGCGCTTCTTCGCCGGACGACGCGGTCACCGTGTCGTAGCCGGCATGGCCGATGACTTCATTGAGAAACTGCAGGAGCAGCGGATCGTCGTCGACGATGAGGATGCGGCGTTTCGCGACAGGGGCGGAAGTTGGCACGGAAGTCCTTTTACGCTATGGGGAAGTGTAAAAAGATTATACGGCCCCGGTCACGTTCGCGCACGTTTTCCGCTGCGCGCCGAACAAGGCATCGAACTGGCGCGCGCTAGCGCCCGGATCGGCGCTGCCATAGACCGATGTAATCGCCGCCACCATGTCGGCGCCGCGTTCGACCAGCGGCACGGCGTTGCGCGGCGTCATGCCGCCGATGACGACCAGCGGCAGCGCGATCTGGCTGCGCGCTTCCAGCAAAATATCCGGCGCGGTGGTGAAGCTGTAGCGCTTGACCGGCGATGGATAGAAGCCGCCGAAGGCCGCGTAGGTGGCGCCATCGCGTTCGGCCGCGCGCGCCAGTTCCAGGTCGCCGTAGCAGGAGGCGCCGACGATCTTGCCGGGTCCCAGGGCGGCGCGCACCTGCGCCACGGAGGCGTCGGTGCCGCCCACGTGCACGCCGTCGGCGCCCAAGGTCAGGCACAGGTCGAGGTGGTCGTTGATGACCAGCGGACGGCCGTAGCGGCGGCACAGCGCCAGCAACGCCGCACCCTGGCGCCGGCGCAGATCCGGGCTGGCGTCCTTGTGGCGGTACTGGACCAGCGCCACTCCGCCATCGAGGGCGGCGCGGGTGCAGTCGAGCAGGCGTTCGGTATCGTCCCAGTTGGGGGTGACCAGGTAAAGTCCGCGCATGGGGAGTGTCGCTTTCAGTGTCATAGTAAGGAAGGTAGGCGCCGTGGAATGCGCTGCCCGGGGCCGATCGCGAACGATTGCGCCAGGCTTTGATGGGTATAGGACTGGCCGCGTTCGAGGGCGTCAGACATCGATTCGCCCAGCGCCAGGCGGGCGGCAATCGCCGCCGCCAGGGTGCAGCCGCTGCCATGGAATTCGCCGGGCAGGCGCGGCCAGCGCCATTCCTGTTCGTGCCCTTCGCTGCGCCAGCGGTTGACGACATCGGGACCCTCGCCATGGCCGCCGGTGACCAGCAAATGCGGGCACGCCACCCGGCCAAGGGCGGCCGCTTCGCGCAGGTTCGGCACCACCAGCGTGGCCACGGCCAGCAGGGGCATGAGCGCCGCCAGGGCGTCGCCGCGCGCCAGCGCATCGCCATGGCCGCTGGCCAGCACCGGGTCGAGCACCACCGGCAGCGAGGGAATCCGCTGGCGCAGCTGCACGATCAGCGCGGCAATCGCCTCGGCGTTGGCGCGGTTGCCGGGGATGCCGAGTTTGACGGCTTTGACCTCGACCGTGTCGATCAGTGCCTGCGCCTGGCGCGTGAGCAGGGCGCAATCGACCGGCACCACGTCGTGGACGCGGTTATGGTCCTGCACCGTCAGCGCGGTGACCACCGGCAGCGCGTGCGCACCCTGGGCCGCGATCGCGGTCAGGTCGGCGGCGATGCCGGCGCCGCCCGACGGATCGAGTCCGGCGAACACCAGCACCGTCGGCATGAACGCACCCTGCCCTGTCACGCGACTTTGCCGGCCACCGGCGAGGACGGCACGGCGGCGAAGCGCTTGGGCATGCGTCCGGCCAAAAAGGCTTCGCGCCCGGCCTGCACCGCCAGGCGCATGGCGCCGGCCATGCGCACCGGATCGCGCGCGCCGGCAATGGCGCTGTTCATCAACACGCCGTCGCAGCCCAGTTCCATGGCAATCGCCGCGTCCGACGCGGTGCCCACGCCGGCGTCGACCAGCACCGGCACCTTGGCCTGCTCGATGATCAGGGACAGGTTCCAGGGATTGAGAATCCCCATGCCCGAGCCGATCAGGGACGCCAGCGGCATCACCGCCACGCAGCCGATTTCCTCCAGCAGGCGCGCCTGGATCGGATCGTCGCTGCAGTAGACCATGACGTCGAAGCCGTCCCTGACCAGCGCTTCGGCCGCGATCAGCGTTTCGGGCATGTGCGGGAACAGGGTCTTTTCGTCGCCCAGCACTTCGAGCTTGACCAGATTGCGTCCGCCCAGCAGCTCGCGCGCCATCTGCAGGGTGTACACCGCGTCTTTCGCGTTGTAGCAGCCGGCCGTGTTGGGCAGGATCGTGTACTGGTCGGGCGGCAGCACGTCCAGCAGGCTGGGAGCGTTGCGGTCCTGGCCGATATTCACGCGGCGGATCGCCACGGTGACGATGTCGGCCTGCGCGGCGTCGGTCGCCTCGCGCGTTTGCGCCAGGTCGCGGTATTTGCCGCTGCCGACCAGCAGGCGCGAACGGTAGGTTTTGCCTGCGATGGTGAGGACGTCGTTGCCGTCCCCGTTGTTATCGTTCATGTTCATTGTCGATTCCTTATCTGTCAGCCGCCGCCGATGGCGCGCACGATCTCGATTTTGTCCAGCGCCAGCACCGCGCGTTGCGGCCATTGCTGGCGCGGCACCACCTGGCGGTTGACCGCCAGCGCCATGGCCTGCCCGGGCGGCAGGCCAAGTTCCTCGACCAGGTCGAGCAAGGAGGCGCCCGGCGCCACGCGCCGTGCCTCGCCATTCACCTCGATCTCGATCACGGTCACACCTTTTTATAGAGCTCACCGCCCTGGCGCACGAATTCGATGGCTTTCACTTCCATCCCCTGGCGCAGCGCGCTTTGCTCGCTCACGTTCATGGTGGCGGCGTAGTCGCGTACTTCCTGGGTGATCTTCATCGAGCAGAAATGCGGTCCGCACATCGAGCAGAAATGCGCCACCTTGGCCGAATCCTTCGGTAAGGTCTCGTCGTGGAATTCGCGCGCCTTGTCCGGATCGAGGCCCAGGTTGAACTGGTCGTCCCAGCGGAACTCGAAGCGCGCTTTCGACAGCGCGTTGTCGCGGATCTGCGCGCCCGGATGGCCCTTGGCCAGGTCGGCTGCGTGGGCCGCGATCTTGTAGGTGATGATGCCATCCTTGACATCATCCTTGTTCGGCAGGCCCAGATGTTCCTTGGGCGTGACGTAGCACAGCATGGCGGTGCCGTACCAGCCGATCATGGCCGCGCCGATGCCGGAGGTGATGTGGTCGTAGCCGGGCGCGATGTCGGTCGTCAAAGGTCCCAGGGTGTAGAACGGCGCTTCGCCGCACTGGTCCAGCTGCAGGTCCATGTTCTCTTTAATGAGCTGCATCGGCACGTGGCCCGGGCCTTCGATCATGACCTGCACGTCGTGCTTCCAGGCGACCTGGGTCAGTTCGCCCAGGGTCTTCAGTTCGGCCAGCTGGGCTTCGTCGTTGGCGTCGTAGATCGAACCGGGACGCAGGCCGTCGCCCAGGCTGAACGAGACGTCGTAAGCCTTCATGATGGCGCAGATGTCTTCGAAGTGCGTGTACAGGAACGATTCCTTGTGATGCGCGAGGCACCACTTGGCCATGATCGAGCCGCCGCGCGAGACGATGCCGGTCAGGCGCGAGGCCGTCATCGGCACGTAGCGCAGCAGCACGCCGGCGTGGATGGTGAAGTAATCGACGCCTTGCTCGGCCTGTTCGATCAGGGTGTCGCGGAAGATTTCCCAGGTCAGGTCCTCGGCCTTGCCGTTGACCTTTTCCAGCGCCTGGTAAATCGGCACGGTGCCGATCGGTACCGGGCTGTTACGGATGATCCATTCGCGCGTTTCGTGAATGTGCTTGCCGGTCGACAGATCCATGACGTTGTCGGCGCCCCAGCGGATCGCCCAGGTCATTTTTTCGACTTCCTCGCCGATCGACGAGGTCACGGCCGAATTGCCGATGTTGGCGTTGATCTTGACCAGGAAATTACGGCCGATGATCATCGGCTCGACTTCCGGATGGTTGATGTTGGCCGGGATGATGGCGCGTCCGCGCGCGATTTCCTCGCGCACGAATTCGGCGGTGATGGTGTCCGGGATGCTGGCGCCGAACGACTGGCCCGGATGCTGGCGGCCCAGCAGCTGGGCGCTGCGCTTGCCCATCGGGCCGGACGCTTCGAGCTCCTGCAAGTACTCCTGGCGGCGCAGGTTTTCGCGGATCGCCACGTATTCCATTTCGGGCGTGATGATGCCGCGGCGCGCGTAGTGCATCTGCGTCACGTTGGCGCCGGCCAGTGCGCGGCGCGGGGTGCGCTGCAGCTGGAAGCGCAGCGCGGCCAGCGCCGGATCGTCCAGGCGCGCCTGGCCGTAGGCCGAGCTGGGGCCGGCCAGTTCCTCGGTGTCGCCGCGCTCCAGAATCCACGGCAGGCGCGGGGTACCGAGGCCAGAGCGGATGTCGATCTGCGCTTCCGGATCGGTGTACGGGCCGGACGTGTCATATATATACACGGGCGGATTCGGTTCGGCGCCGAACGAGGCGGCGGTATCGGACTGGCTGACGGCGCGCATCGGCACGCGCAGGTCGGCGCGGCTGCCCTGGGCATAGACTTTGCGGGAATTCGGGAAAGGCGCGATGGCGGCTTCGTCCACCGTGGCGGTGGCCGAATCGAATTTGAGCGGGGTTTTAAGCGGTGCGTTCATGTGGCTCCATTGCGTGCAGGAGCCAGCAAAGGAGTAGGAGCGGCCGGGATGGCAGCCGTGACGGCGCATCCATGGAACTCACTGGCTTCCCTTCGCTGGCATTATCCAGATCAGGTTCAGAGGGTGTTTCTCACCCGCGCGTCGCTCAGCGACTTGCAGGACCCCTAGCGTGTGCCGCCTTGCGGCAGCGAGCGTCATTATACCTGTTGATCGGCCGGACAAGATGGCTTTTTCGGCACGTCCGGCGCAGTGATCTGCCACAAGACCCGCGCGCACCGGAGTGGGACACTGAACAATCGTGGAGCGCGGATGGCATGCCTGACACGATTGCCGTTCCGGCCACATGATTGCAGTGTGAGGCGCAAAACAATATCACCAATTCTCACATCCGGCAGTGAGCGCACGGCAGGAATCGTGATTTTCGGTACAAAACAACAGTTGCATGACGCGCAAAACAACTTGTTTGATTGCTCTAATCGTTTCCCAATACACTTAATTTCTGGTCCCATGGGCACGCCAGTCACCAACGCCTGCGGCACCTTTGAAACGATCATTCCGGAGAACTGCCATGATGCATACCAAGCCTGAAATGTCCCCCATCGCCAGCGCGGTCAAACTATTGTTGGCCACCGTCGCAGTCGGCGTCGTCACGCATGCGTCCGCGGCGGCGGACACGACCCGCGTGATCGTCGCGTTCAAGCCGGGCAAGGCGGCCATCGTCAAGGCGGCGGTGTCGGGCGCTCACGGTGCGGTCAAGCACGAGATCCACGGCATGAATGCGATGGCGATCGAGGTGCCGGCCCAGGCCCTGAACGGACTGCTGCGCAATCCGAACGTCGAGTACATCGAGGAAGACGTGGTGCGCAAGGCGTTTGCCCTGACGTCGGCGTCGACCGGCACGCCCTACGCGACCGGCCAGCTGGTGCCCTACGGGATCAAGCTGGTGCAGGCCGACCTGCTGCCGGACGCGAACGCCGCCAACCGCAAGGTATGCATCATCGATTCCGGCTACGACCGCGCCCACGAAGACCTGAGCGCCAACAGCGTCGCCGGCGAATACGATGCCGGCACCGGCAACTGGTACACCGACGAAAACCATCATGGCACGCACGTGGCGGGCACGGTCGCGGCCATCAACAACAGCGGCACCGGCGTGGTGGGCGTGAACGCCAACCGGCTTTTGAAACTGCACATCGTGAAGGTGTTCGGCGCCGCTGGCTGGGCCTATTCCTCGTCCCTGGCGACGGCCGCCAACAAGTGCGGCAGCGCCGGCGCCAACGTGATCAGCATGTCGCTCGGCGGCGGGCGTGCCAGCAAGACCGAGCAGCGCGCCTTCGATGCGCTGGCCGCCAAGGGTGTGCTCAGCATCGCCGCGGCGGGCAACGATGGCAACACGGTGATCTCCTACCCGGCCGGCTACAGCAGCGTGATGATGGTCGGCGCGCTGGACGAGAACAAGGCCTGGGCCAGCTTCTCGCAGTACAACAGCAAGGTCGAAATTTCCGGCCCTGGCGTGGGCGTACTCTCGACCGTACCGATGAACAGCGGCTCAACGCCGTCGCTGACCGTGGGCGCCACCGTGTATGCGCCAGGGTCGATGGACGGCTCGCCCGTGAAAACGGCCAGCGCGCCGCTGGCCGACTTCGGCCTGGGCGACAAGGTCAACGCCGCCGTCTCGGGCAAGGTGTGCCTGATCGCGCGCGGCAGCATCGATTTCGCCACCAAGGTCGCCAACTGCCAGAACAGCGGGGGCGTGGGCGCGGTCGTGTACAACAACGTGGCCGGCGCCTTTACCGGCACGGTCGGCACGGCCACGCTCATTCCATCGGTGTCGGCATCAAGCACCGAGGGCGCGCAGCTCAAGACCCAGCTGGGCCAGAGCGCCACGGTGGCGGTCAAGCCGGCCAGCTACGCCTACTTCGACGGCACCTCGATGGCGACCCCGCACGTGTCGGCGGTGGCGGCGCTGGTGTGGAGCTACTTCCCGACCTGCAGCGGCGCCCAGATCCGCACCTCGCTCGGCAAGAGCGCGCTCGACCTGGGCACGGCGGGACGCGACACCAGGTACGGCTTTGGCCTGGTGCAGGCAAAGGCCGCCTACGACCGCATCAAGTTGATGGGTTGCGGGAATTGATCTGACGCCGGACCTTGCGGAGATGGTACGCTGATAGACTTTTGTTTATCCGGGGCGCCTGGCGCCCCTACCATCTCCGGGCAAGTATGACGAAAAAGATTTTGCTGTTAAGCGTTTCCGCCGGCGCCGGCCATATGCGCGCGGCCGAAGCGATCCGCGCCCACGCGGCGGCGGCGCCGGGCGGCATCGAGGCCACCCACCTGGACGTGATGGATTACGTGACGTCCGGCTTTCGCAAGATGTACACCGAGTTCTATCTGAAGCTGGTCAACAAGGCGCCGGCGCTGTGGGGCTACCTGTACCAGGCCAGCAACGATGCGCGCCCGGACAGCACCATGCAGCAGTTGCGGCGCGGCCTGGAGCGCCTCAACACGCGCGCGCTGATGCAGGCCATCGAGGATGCCCGGCCGGACGCCATCGTCTGCACCCACTTCCTGCCGGCCGAGATTCTGGCGCGCGCGATCCGCAAGCGCGGCTTCACCTGCCCGGTGTGGGTGCAGGTGACCGACTTCGACCTGCACCGCATGTGGGTGCACGAGAACATGGCCGGCTACTTCGCCGGCAACGAGGAAGTCGCCTACCGCATGCGGCGCTGCGGCATTGCGCCGGAACGCATCCACGTGACCGGCATTCCGATCATGCCGGCCTTCGGGCAGGTGCCGGAACGCGCCGCCTGCGCGCGCGATTTCGGACTCGACCCGGACACCACCACCTTCTTGCTGATGGGCGGCGGCGCGGGCCTGGGCAGCCTGGAGACGGTGGCCGAACGCCTGCTGAGCCTCGAAGGTACCTTCCAGCTGATCGTCTTGGCCGGTAAGAACGCCAAGGCACTGGCCGCGCTCAAGCTGCTCGAAGCGCGCTTTCCGGGACGCCTGCTGGCGCAGGGCTTTACCAATCACGTGGAGCGCCTGATGGCCTGCGCCGACCTGGTGATCACCAAGCCGGGCGGGCTGACAAGTTCGGAATGCCTGGCCATGGGCCTGCCGATGATCGTCAATTCGCCGATTCCGGGGCAGGAGGAGCGCAACGCCGACTACCTGCTCGAACAGGGCGTGGCACTCAAGGCGGTCGATGGCCCGACGCTGGAATACCGCATCGCCCATCTGCTGGCGCATCCCGGCCAGCTGGCCGCCATGGGCGAACGTGCGCGTGCGCTGGGCCGCCCGCATGCGGCCGGCGCTGTCCTGGCCCAGGTGCTGGGGCAGCCGGCATGAGCGCACGCGGACCGGTTGCCATGAACGCCACCTATTTGACCAACACCGTGACCAACATCGAAAAAAGCCTCATGACCACGACCAGACTATTCTTGTGCGCGGCGCTGTCCGCCGCCTGCGCCGGCGCTTACGCGGACCCCGGCATCGACACCGCCAAACTGACCGAGACGGTGGTCTCCCTCGCCGACGTCAGCAAGCCCGGCCAGCCCGGCAAGGCCTTCATGGCCGCCACCATCATCAACGCCCCCGTGCCGAAGCTGTGCGCGATGATCCAGGATTACGCGGCCTACCCGAGCTTCATGCCCAACGTCGAGAAGGTGGCGGTGCTGCGCAAGGATGACGCGGCGCAGGTCGACATGACGCTCAAGCTCCCGCTCGGGAAGGTCAAGAAGTACCGCCTGCGCATGGAGCCGAAGGTGACCGCCTATCATTGCCAGCTGTCGTGGAAAATGCTGCCCTGGGAAGGCGTGAAGGCCGAGGAAGCGATCGCCGACACCACCGGTTTCTGGCTGCTGGCACCGAACGCCGCGGACAAAACCAAGACCGTCGTCAAGTACATGGTGTACACCGATCCGGGTCCGGTGCCGATGGGACTGGGCTGGATCGTCGACAGCATGAGCCGTGGCAGCATGCCCAAGACCCTGGAAGCGCTGCGCCAGCGCGCCGCGGCGCAATAACTGTCCGCGGCCAGGCCGGCCGGTATTCCCGGCTGCGGCCTGGCGGCAGTCCTCTATAATGAACGTTTTCGCAAAAATACACGACAAACCATGGAATTAGACAAATCTTTCGAGCCCGCCGACATTGAACGATACTGGCGCGCGGAGTGGGAAAAACGCGGCTACTTCGCCGCGACCACCGACGCCGACAAGCCGTCGTTTTGCATCCAGCTGCCGCCGCCGAACGTCACCGGCACCCTGCACATGGGCCATGCGTTCAACCAGACCATCATGGATGGCCTGACCCGCTACTACCGCATGCGCGGCTTCAATACCGCCTGGGTCCCGGGCACCGACCATGCCGGCATCGCCACCCAGATCGTGGTGGAGCGCCAGCTCGACGCGCAGAAAATCTCGCGCCATGACCTGGGCCGCGAAAAGTTCGTCGAAAAAGTCTGGGAATGGAAAGAGAAGTCGGGGAACATCATCACCGGCCAGATGCGCCGCATGGGTACCTCGCCCGACTGGTCGCGCGAATACTTCACGATGGACGAACCGCGCTCGAAAGTTGTCACCGACGTCTTCGTGCGTCTGTTCGAGCAGGGCCTGATCTACCGCGGCAAGCGCCTGGTGAACTGGGACCCGAAACTGGGCACCGCCGTGTCGGACCTGGAAGTGGTGTCGGAAGAAGAAGACGGCTCGATGTGGTACATCCGCTATCCGTTCGCGGACGGCAGCGGCCACCTGACGGTGGCCACCACGCGTCCTGAAACGCTGCTCGGCGACGTCGCCGTGGCGGTCGATCCGACCGACGAGCGTTACGAGGCGCTGGTCGGCAAGATGCTCAAGCTGCCGCTGACGGAGCGCGAAATCCCGATCATCGCCGACGAATACGTCGACAAGGCCTTCGGCACCGGCTGCGTGAAGATCACCCCGGCGCACGACCTGAACGATTATGCGGTCGGCCAGCGCCACAAGCTGCCGATGATCTGCGTGATGACGCTCGACGCCAAGATGAACGAAGAAGCGCCCGAGGCTTACCGTGGCCTGGACCGTTTCGTGGCGCGCAAGAAGATCGTGGCCGACCTCGATGCGCAAGGGCTGCTGCAGGAAGTCAAGCCGCACAAGCTGATGGTGCCGCGCGGCGACCGTACCGGCGTGGTCATCGAGCCGATGCTGACCGACCAGTGGTTTGTCGCCATGACCAAGCCGGCGCCGGAAGGCACTTTCTTCCCGGGTAAATCGATCGCCGAAGTGGCGCTCGACAAAGTCGCCCAGGGCGAGATCAAGTTCGTGCCGGAGAACTGGAACACCACCTACAACCAGTGGCTCAACAACATCCAGGACTGGTGCATCTCGCGCCAGCTGTGGTGGGGCCACCAGATTCCGGCGTGGTACGACGACGCCGGCAATATCTTTGTCGCCAAGACCGAGGAAGAAGCCAAGGCCAAGGCGCTGGCGGCCGGCGTGACGGCGCCGCTGCGCCGCGACGACGACGTGCTCGATACCTGGTTCTCGTCGGCGCTGGTGCCCTTCTCCACCATGGGCTGGCCGGAAGAGACGGTCGACCTGAAGACCTTCCTGCCGTCGTCGGTGCTGGTGACGGGCTTCGACATCATCTTCTTCTGGGTTGCGCGCATGGTCATGATGACCGCGCACTTCACCGGCAAGGTGCCGTTCGAGACCGTGTACGTGCATGGCCTGGTGCGCGATTCGACCGGCCAGAAAATGTCCAAATCGAAGGGCAACACGCTCGACCCGATCGATCTGATCGACGGCATCGACGTCGAAGCGCTGGTCGAGAAGCGCACCACCGGCTTGATGAATCCGCGCGACGCCGAAAAGATCGCCAAAGCCACGCGCAAGGAATTCCCGGAAGGGATCGCGGCCTACGGTACCGATGCGGTGCGCTTCACGATGGCCAGCTACGCTTCGCTGGGCCGCAACATCAATTTCGATCTGGGCCGCGCCGAGGGCTACCGCAACTTCAACAACAAGCTGTGGAACGCCACCCGCTTCGTGCTGATGAACACCCAGGACAAGGATTGCAGCGTGCCGGCCGATGCCGACCTGTCGCAGGGCGACCGCTGGATTCTGTCGACCATGCAGCGCGCCGAAATGGAAGTGATCAAGGGCTTCGACGACTACCGGTTCGATAACATCGCCTCGGCCATCCACAAGTTCGTGTGGTACGACTACTGCGACTGGTACCTGGAAATGGCCAAGGTACAGATCCAGCACGGCAGCGAAGGCCAGCAGCGCGCCACCCGCAATACGCTGCTGCGCGTGCTGGAAGTGATCCTGCGCCTGGCGCATCCGATCATCCCGTTCGTGACCGAAACGCTGTGGCAGACCGTCGCGCCGCTGGCGGGCAAGCAGCTCAACCCGGCCGGCGACTCGATCATGGTGCAGCCGTATCCGCAAGCTAATCCCGCGCTCATCGACGAGCGCGCGGAAGAGTGGATGGGCCAGCTCAAGGCGCTGACCGATGGCACCCGTACCCTGCGCGGTGAGATGAAGCTGCCGGAGTCGATGCGCGTGCCGCTGATCGTGGAAGCGGCCGATGCCGCCGACCGCGCGCGCCTGGAAAGCTATGCCGCTTATGTGCAGACCCTGGGCAAGCTGTCGGAAGTGAACATCGTCGACACCTTGCCGGAGTCGCCGGCGGCCGTGGCGGTGGTGGGCGCGACCAAGCTGATGCTCAAGGTCGAGATCGACGTGGCGGCGGAACGCGAGCGCATGGCGAAGGAAATCGCCCGCATCGAAGGCGAGATCGCCAAGGTGAACGGCAAGCTGGGCAACGAAAGCTTCGTGGCGCGCGCGCCTGAGGCGGTGGTTGCGCAGGAAAAAGAGCGTCTGGTCAATTTCTCGGCCACGATAGAAAAACTGCGCGAGCAGCTGGCCAAGCTGCCGAAGGCGTAAGCCGTCACGCAACAGTGCTGCGCGCTTTTGCTTCCAGCAGGAAGCGAGAGCGCGCCGTACGTACTAGAAAAAATGTCAAGTTGAAAATGTACACTGTCTTATTCAGTTAACATTTGACAATATTTTCTCAAAAGAACTTAAAGTTTCTCTATAATATCGTTCTTTGGTGAGCGGGACCCACTCCCGTTATTGGTCAGCCGACCGACACCTGCGATGTTCCTGATTTGTTCCCGTTGATCGACGCATGCCGTCGACAGCCCCCCTGTTACCCGGTTCCGTGGCTTGCACGGGGCTGGCGTTCGCAGCGCGCATAACAACATCATTCACCGGTTCACGCCGGCACGCAGACTGCAAGCAACTTTTGCCAAGCCCGCGGCATGGCCGTGGTGGATTTCCATTGGCTGGCGGAAGTACGACTATTTTTGAAAAGAGAAATTACATGAAACAATCAGCCTATGTCATCGCCCTGTCCAGCGTCCTGATCGCCGGTTGCGGCGGCGGATCGTCCGATAACACGACCGCACCGGCCATGGCGCCGGCTGCGCCAGTCGTCGTGGTGCCGGCGCCGGTAACTGCGCCAGAACCTGTGGTGGTGGCACCGGTTGCCGCGCCGGCGCCAGTCGTGGCTCCGGAACCAGCGCCGGTGCCTGATACGGCAACGGTGGCTCCGGCCGTTCCAGTTCCCGCACCTGCACCTGCACTTGCACCTGCACCTGCTCCTGCTCCTGCCCCTGCCCCGGCTCCCGCACCTGCTCCAGGCACCTTATCGCCCACGTCGAACTCCTTCGCCACATGCTTTGAGATGACACCCGGTGTGAAATACACGATGACCAATAAATATAGCCACTTGATCGTCCAGGAAATGTTCGAAGGCGTGATGGCCATCGGTGACGTCGAACTGCGCGAGAACGGAACGCGTTTTGGCGCAGCTTTCCATACGCTCAACGGTAACGTCTATACCCCACTGGGAATTGCCCAGTACAGCGATCGAGGCATTCCCGACGGCAAAGACGTGTATTCCAAGGAAGCGGTCATCGTGCTCAACATGGTGCCTGGCCAGACCGTTGTGTCGAATTACATCAACACGATCACCAGCACCAGCTTTGGTCCCGCAACAACCACAATAGAGACAGTCTCCGACGAAATGACGTTTGCCGGGTTTGAGTCCATGACTGTCGCCGGTCGTACCTTTGCCAACACCTGCAAACTGACCATGCCGTCGGATGTCAAAGGCCAGATGTCAGTGGCGTGGCTGGCGAAAGGCTTCGGCGTGATCCGCAGCGAAGAGCAGACGACCCAGGGCACGCCGATTGCCGGTACCCGCAATGAGATCGCCAAGATCATCACGGCGCCCTGACCCCGCTGACGGCCCTGGACTCAGGGCGGTCATCCCGCCCCAAACGGCCAGTTTTGCCGCCCTTGCGTGTCCCGGTAACGCCCACACAACCTGATACAAAGTTGTGGGGCCAGTGCAAAGCCAGTTTGCTACACTAGCAACGCTGGACAAACCAACAATACTGGAGACACCCATGAAAGCACTTACAACAGCAACCCTGATCGCCGCGATGCTGGCCACGGCGCCGGCACTGGTTTCGGCGCAGGAATCAGCGTCCCCGGTCGGCCTGTGGAAAAACATCGATGACGTGACCGGCAAGCCGAAGGCGCTGATCCGCATCAGCGACAACAACGGCGAAATCCAGGGCAAGCTCGAAAAACTGTTCCGCCCCGAGGGCACCGACCAGAATCCCAAGTGCACCAAGTGCGAAGGCGCCAACAAGGACCAGCCGATCCTCGGCATGACCTTCATGAGCGGCCTGAAAAAAGAAGGCGACGAGTACACCGGCGGCCAGATCCTCGACCCGGACAACGGCAAGGTCTACAAGAGCAAGCTGAAAGTCGTCGAAGGCGGCAAGAAGCTCAACGTGCGCGGCTACATGGGCATGCCGATGTTCGGCCGTTCCCAGGTCTGGGTGCGCGAAGAGTAAGTTTCTCTCCCGCCTGTAGCGCGCGGCGTCGACCGGCATTGTTGCTGGTCGTCAATCCTGATATTATTCAAAGCACAAGGTTGCCATAGCATACATGGCGACACTTTCATCACGTTAACTTTTCATCGGACCTGACATGATCATCGACCACCTTGGCTTTGCAGTAAGCGACTACGAACAGAGCAAAACTTTTTTCGGCAAGGCGCTCGCGCCGCTGGGAATTTCCCTGGTTCTCGAAGTAAAGGGCTGGGCGGGCCTGGGTAAAAACGGCAAGCCCGAGTTCTGGTTCGGCCAGGGCGGCGCAGTCCAGGGCCAGATGCACGTGGCCTTCGTGGCCGACAGCCGCGAACAGGTACGCCAGTTTTACGCCGCCGCGCTCGAAGCCGGCGCAAAGGATAACGGCGCACCGGGCATCCGCGCGCATTACCATCCGGACTATTACGGCGCCTTCGTCATCGGTCCCGATGGCCACAATATCGAAGCCGTATGCCACAAGGCCGAACACTAGGCGCGCGGCACGCCGGCCCTGCGTGAACACCCCATGAGACGGCGCCCCGCCGTATCGCAGCGCGAGCGCGACGTCGAGCGCCTGCGCGGCAAGCTCGAACGCGACAGCTATCCGCGCTTGCAGATGCTCCTGCTGGTCACGCTGACCGGCGCGGCGGGCTTTCTCGCATCCTTCCTGCTGCTCTTGGCTGGGCTGCAGACCATGTGGCTGCGTTATCCGGCATCGATCGCCGTCGCCTATCTCGCCTTCCTTTTTCTGCTGTGGATCTGGCTGCGCTCGCGGGGCGGCGACATCGGCGACGGCGGCCTGCCCGACCTGGCACCATCCGGGCGCGGCTCAGACGTCGCCTTCAGCGGCAAGGGCGGCAGCTTCGATGGCGGCGGCGCCAGCGCCAACTTCGACCCGCCCGGCGGCGGGATGATGTCGGACGTGAGCGACACAGCGCTCGAAGCGGTCGGCAGCGCCGAAGAACTGGCCATTCCGCTGGCGCTGCTCGTTGCCATCTGCGCCGCCATCGGGGCAGCGATTTTCATGATGTTCTCGCTGGTGGCCTCGGCGCCGCTGCTGTTCGCCGAACTGCTGGTCGACGGGCTGCTCTCGGCCAGCTTGTATCGCCGCCTGCGGGGCCTGGACCGCGCTCACTGGATCGAGCCGGCCATCCGGCGCACCGGCTGGGCGTTCCTGGCCGCGGCGCTGACCATGGCCGTTGCCGGCGCGGGGCTGGCGCTGTACGCACCCGGCACGCATTCCATCGGCGAAGTCATTGCAAGCAAGCGCGCGCCGCGCTGACGCGCATGCCGGCTGTGTGGCCTTACTGCGCGCCGATCGGAATGACCTTGCGCGGCCCTTTGCGCTGCGCGGTTTGCTGCGCGATACTGGCGCGGATCTCGGCCAGCTGCTCGCCGCCGCGGTACAGCAGGTTGTAGCTCTCGAACGGAATCATCTTCCCGTCCGGCAGCGCGAAATGGATGCATGATTTTTTCAGCGCGCGCACGTCGAGCGAATACGCGTCCATGAACTGCACGATCAGCACGCGAAAGACATTGTCGTAGCGCAGACCCGCGGGCGCGTCGATCAGCGGCAGGCAGCACATCAACTCGGACAGGCAGTTGGCCTGCGACTCGGGAGAGTGGTTGGTCGAGAACAGTTTGAAGACGTGCTCCTTCATGCTCTTTTTCAGCGTCTCGTCACGCTCGAACACGATGGTATTGCTGCTGCCTTCGACCAGCGTTTGCGGATCGAGGTAGCGCGTCAGCGGCACCACCTGATCGGCCGTCTTGAGCGCATACGCCATGGCCAGCGTGTCCGGATTGCAGGGCACCGGAACGATATCCTGCAAGGTGAACAAGGATGTCTGTTCGGCGATCTTGCGCCGCACTTCGGACACCGTCAGGCGGTGCACGCGCGGGTCGTACTGCTCTACCCGGCCGGCATCCTGGATCGGTTGCAAGGTCACGCCGCGCACGCAGGGCTGGGTCAGCGCAAAGTCGATGATGGCGCCGATTTCGTCGTCGTTCAAGCCTTTTTTCAGCGTCACCACCAGCGTGGTCGACACGCCCGCCGCGTTCAGGTTGGCCAGCGCCTGCGCGCGGATGCGGGTCAGGTCGGCGCCGCGCAGGGCCTTGTGCACCGCGCCGCGCAGGGAATCGAACTGCAGGTAGACCTCGATGCCGGGCGCGTAGGTAGCCAGGCGCTGCGCGAACGCCGGGTCCTGCGCCAGCACGATGCCGTTGGTGTTGACCATCACGTGCTTGATCGGACGCGCCTTGGCCGCGTCGAGAATGTCCCAGAAGCGCGGATGCAGGGTCGGCTCGCCGCCCGAAAGCTGCATCACGTCCGCCTCGCCCTCGTTGGCGACGACCGCGTCGAGCATCTTGATGATGTCCTCGAAGCTTTTGTGCAGCTCGCGGTGGGTGCCGCTTTCGGCATAACACACGGGGCAGTTCAGGTTGCAGTTGTCGGTGATTTCGACGATCGACAGGCAGGAGTGCTGCATATGATCGGGACACAGGCCGCAGTCGTATGGGCAGCCGTATTGCATGGGCGTGTTGAAGGTCTGCGGCATCTCCGGATGCTTGACGAAGACTTCGCGGCACAGGCGGTAGTAGTCGACATCGTCGCTCACCAGCACGCGTTCGGCGCCGTGCGCGCTGCACCACTTGTCCATGAAGACATCGGTGCCCTTGAAGATGATCTTGGCCTCGACCGGATGAAGACAGGTCGAACACACCGAGGTGGTGGTGTCGTAAAACAGATAGGGACGGATTTTCCGGCTCATGGTTCAATCGCTTTCAGGGGTGCCGGCCCGCCAAGCTGCCTGGCGAGAAATGGAAGATAGCAGAGCAGCGCGGCCAGGCAGACCAGCTGCACCCCGCCCAGGCCCGCGCCATAGTCGTAGCGCAGCGGCTTGACGGCATCGATGGCGAGGCGCCAGAACAGGTAGCCGGACAAGAACAGCTTGAACATCAGGCCCGGTTTGTCGCACCAGCGCGCGCGCAGCGCCAGCAGCAGGCCGCCCCACGCGAGCACGAAGATGATGTCGTAAAGCTGGGTGGGATGGCGATCGATGCCGTCGCCGAAATCGACGCCCCATGGCAGCGTGGTCGCCGTGCCGTAGGTGCCGTCGTTCAGGCCCGCCAGAAAACAGCCGATGCGCCCGAGGGCGATACCGACCATCAGCGGCAGCACGAACTGGTCGCCGGTGGACTGGCGCTGGCCGGTCAGTTTCTTGGCCATTTCCACGCCCAGCAAGCCGCCCAGCAGGCCGCCGACAATCGACTGCCCCGACATCAAGACCGTCACGTTGCCCGCGTGCGCGGCCCACAGGTGGGGGTACTCGATCCAGAACACCAGCTTGTTGCCGATGGCGGCGCCGAGGATGCAGCCGATCACGACGGCATAGCCGCTGTTGCTGAGGATGCCGCTGGCGCCGCTGCGCGCGCGCTGGCGCCGGTACAGCTGCACGCCGATGGCGATGGCGGCCCACTCGAACAGCAGGTGAACGGCATGGGCGGCGCCGGGAGAGAGCAATTGCACGCTCATTGCCGGGGCGGCGTCGACACGCGGCGCGCGCGCGCCACCCTCATGCGGCGGAAAATACCCCAGGCAATCATGGCTGCAATCCCCAGCCCGATGTAGCCATACACAAGCAACTCGAGGGATCCTGTTTTCTGCGCGGAATGGGTGCCGAGAATCAGGCCGAGCACGCCACATGCGCCAAAGCTCACCATCGCGGCCAGGGCAATCATCAGCCCGATAACGCGCAGAAAGATCATAGTTGCCTCACGAGAAACTGCGTTCAGAAGGAGATGGACCGGCTATTGCTTGCCGGACGATGCGAACGCTTTATACGCTTTCCTGCCGAGGAACCAGAAAAGCGCGGCACACACGGCCAGACCCGCCAGACCAAGGAAAAAGTAGATGTTGAAGCTGTCGACCAGATCGGCGCCGGGGTGAGTACCGATCAGCACGCCCAGGGCCCCGCACACGCCGAAACCGACCATGGCAAGCGCGGCGACCATGAGGCCAAGAATACGTAACAGCGTCATGCTTACCTTTTCAGTAATCTTGCTTTTTCGTCAGGCCGTACCGATATTGTACGCGGGTTCAGGGGCGTTTGGCGTGGCGGGCCAAGTGACGGTCGAGCTGGTTGGCGAAGTTCTGGCGGTCGGCCTGGCCGAAGGGCGCCGGGCCGCCGGTGTCGACGCCGCTGCCGCGTAATTCATCCATGAATTTGCGCATCGTGAGCATCTGGGCGATGTTGTCGTTGGTGTAGAACTCGCCGCGCGGATTGAGCGCGAAGCCGCCCTTGGTCAGCACATCGGCGGCCAGCGGAATGTCGCCCGTGACCACCAGGTCGCCGGGAGCGAGCAGGCGCACGATTTCGGCATCGGCCACGTCGGCGCCGGCCGGCACCTGCACCGCGCGCACGAAGCGCGATGGCGGCACCCGCATCAGCTGGTTGGCGACCAGGGTTACGTTCAGTTGCAGGCGCTCGGCCACGCGGTACAGGATGTCCTTGATGACGACCGGACAGGCATCGGCATCGACCCAGATTTGCATCATCGTCACTTCTTTCTTGGCGGGTTATCGGGGGTGTGCGCGCAGTATAACGCCAGCGGCTGGCGCGTCACGGCATCATGTGTTATCTTTCGACAAGTTTCATACATAGTCGGCAATTTTTGCCAAGTGAAGTTTGCCGGACGCTCACTGGGTCCGTTGCACCACGCGGAGTCCAGATGTTACTTTTACAAGTGCTCGCCTTTTTGGCCGGCATGGCGTCACTGTTCGCCACCTCGATTACCTTGCTGCCGCCGGCGCAGCGTCACCCGTTCGCCGGCGACGCGACCTTGCTGCTCATGGGTGCGGGTATTCTTGCCTTCGCGGCGGGGTATGTTTTTTTCGCCATTGCCGGCGCGCGTATCCAGCGCTCGGCATGGCGGCGCAGGCTGGCGGCCGTGATCGTGCTGTTCCAGCTGGTCGCGGGCAGCGCCATGGTGTATCTGTATCCCGAACCGGCCGTGCTGGGCGTGATGGGACCGCTGCTGTGCTTCTCGGTCTATATGTTCGCCACCTTCGTGTGGCCGGCCCGGCGCAACCGCACGTATCGTCCGCTGCGCCGGCGTGAGCGATCCGACGATGTGTTTCCACACAAGTGAGCAAGCTTGATGCACCTTGGTTTGCGGTGCATACTCCGCAGTCGATAACGCTTGCGAGCCTGGTCATCATGAAAAACCCCCATCTCACCGCAACGGTCTGCTTCGCGCTGGCCGCTGTGCTGTTCTTTACCATGCCGTCGAAAGAATACGCAGCCGGTTTTGCGCTGCTCGGCACGTTTTTCGAACTCTCGGCCTGGAAGAAATTCCTGACGCGGAACCGTAAAAATCCACCGCCGCCAGCGGTACCGGATTGACAGAGCAGATACACATTCCACCGTCTGCCTTCATTCATTTTCATTAAATGTTCCCCTGAGAAAATTTGTCAAATGGCTGGTAGCATCCTCGGGTCCGCTATCTTACAAGCGCCGTGCTTCCCCCATCGCGTGAATCTGGTGCGTCATGCACAGGTTCACCGGGCGTGCAGGCACACGGATGTCTCTCCTAGTTTACGGTAGGAAAGCCTCGTGAATACCTGCTTGTTCTGGAAGTGTCCCCCGACCATACTTCGTGCGAAATGTTCTCCTTGGCAATCAAACAGGCGCCATTGCAAGAAACGGTGACAAGCACACCATGATGAAAACACTCGCGCTATCGGCCATCGGTTTCTACCAGCGCCATCTGTCGCCCTACAAGGGTTTCCGCTGCGCCTACTGCGCCTACACCGGCAACGCCAGCTGTTCGGCGCTCGGTGCACGGGCCATCCGCCGTTACGGCGTTTGGGATGGCCTCGGCGTGGGGCGAAACGAAGGTGCCCGCAGCCAATGCCGCATCCGTGATCGGATGGGAATACGCCTGATAGGCGCGAATGGTGACGTCGTTATACTCGGCGCGAATTTGACGCAGCGGAATATCTGACGTGATCGGTGCCGGTGTTGCATGCAGATGTCTCTCCTAGTTTACGGTAGCAAAACCTCGTAAATACCTGCTTGTTCTGGAAGGGTCAAGCAACCATACTCGTGCGAAATGTTCTTCTTGGCAATCAAACAGGCGCCGTCACAAGACACGGTGATAAAGCACCATAATGAAAACACTCGCGCTATCGGCAATCGGGTTCTACCAGCGCCATCTGTCGCCGTACAAGGGTTTCCGCTGCGCCTATTGCGCCTATACCGGCAACGCCAGCTGCTCGCATCTTGGTGCACGCGCCATCCGCCGCTTCGGTTTGTGGGATGGCTTGGCAATCCTGAACGGGCGCCTGCGAAAATGCGGGATCGCCTACCGCCGCTACCAGCCCACAGTAGAGCGGCCCGCCACGGCACGCCTCCTGGCCAGGCCGAATCAGGCAGGCGAGTGCGACCTCCCCTGCGATTGCGATCTGTCGCCGTCGACCGCCGGAAAGGCGTGCGACTGTTTATCCGGCTGCGGCGACGGCGCCCACTGCTGCGACTGGTGGAACAAGCGACGCGAGCGCAAGCGCGAACAGTCCACGCATATCCCACCCCGAAGAGACGGCCGCCGACGCACCTAACCCGGCTGGCTCAGCCCCCCAGGTTGTCCCACAAGTCGCCCGTCGGGCTGGTGCGCGGCGCGGACAGGCCGAAGTGTTGGTAGGCCAGCGGCGTGGCGATGCGTCCGCGCGGGGTGCGCTGCAAATAGCCTTGCTGGATCAGATATGGTTCGAGCACATCTTCAATCGTATCGCTTTCCTCGCCGATGGCCGCCGCAAGATTGCCGATGCCAACCGGCCCGCCGCCGAACTTGAACAGCACCGCTTCGAGCAGCTTGCGGTCCATGACGTCAAAACCCACCGAGTCGACATCGAGCATCACCAGCGCAGCATCGGCCATGGCCTTGGTAATTTCACCGGTACCCTTCACCTCCGCATAATCGCGCACGCGCCGCAGCAGCCGGTTGGCGATCCGCGGCGTGCCGCGCGCGCGCAGGGCGATTTCGCGCGCGCCTTCTTCGACGATGGGCGCGTTCAGCAGCGAAGCACTGCGCGTCACAATCCGCGTCAGTTCCGCCGTGTTATAGAACTCCAGCCGCGCCACGATGCCGAAACGGTCGCGCAGCGGATTGGTCAGCATGCCGGCGCGCGTGGTCGCGCCCACCAGCGTGAACGGCTGCAGGTCCAGCTTGACCGAACGCGCCGCCGGCCCTTCGCCGATCATGATGTCGATCTGGTAGTCTTCCAGCGCCGGATACAAAATCTCTTCCACCACCGGCGAGAGGCGGTGAATCTCGTCGATGAACAGCACATCGTTCGCTTCGAGATTGGTCAGAATCGCAGCCAAGTCGCCCGGCCGCTCCAGCACCGGGCCGGACGTCTGGCGCAAATTCACGCCCATCTCGCGCGCGATGATGTGCGCCAGCGTCGTCTTGCCCAGCCCCGGCGGCCCGAACAGCAAGGTGTGATCGAGCGCTTCGCGCCGCTTGCGCGCGGCCGAAATGAAAATCTCGAGCTGGCCGCGGATTTTTTCCTGGCCGACGTATTCGTCGAGCTGCTTGGGCCGCAGCGCGCGCTCGATCGCCTCTTCATTGGGCGACGCGGGCGTGGGCGCGATGATGCGCTGCTCGCTGAAGTCGTCGGTCTGGATACTCATGGATGAACTTTCGTGTAAATGTTAGCGTCAGCCCTTGGACAGCGCCTTGAGCGCGAACTTGATGCCGTCCGAGACGGTGCTGCCGGCCGGCATATTCCTCAGCGCGGCCGTGGCCTCCTTGTCAGAATACCCCAACGCCAGCAGCGCATTCAAAATGTCAGATTGCGCATCGTGCTGCACCACGCCGCCCACCGAGCCGAGGTCGGCGCCGAGCTTGCCCTTCAGTTCCAGCAGCAGCCGTTCCGCCGTCTTCTTGCCGATGCCGGGCACCTTCACCAGACGACCCGCTTCCTGCAAGGTCACGGCCTGCGCCAGGTCGTTCACCGTCATGCCCGACAGGATCGACAGCGCCGTGCGCGCACCCACGCCGGTGATCTTGATCAACTGGCGGAACACCGCGCGCTCGGCCGCGTTGCCGAAGCCAAACAGCAAATGCGCATCTTCGCGGATCGCCTGATGCGTGAACAGGGTGACTTGCGCGCCGAGTGCGGGCAGATCGTAATAGGTACTCATCGGCACATCGACTTCATAGCCGACACCGTGACAATCGATAAGCAACTGCGGCGGATTTTTTTCGAGCAGCGTTCCGGAAATACGTCCGATCATGGGGTAGACCTTAAAACAAGGTTAAACGAGACGGCCGCGCTTCATGCGCAGGCCGGAAAGCGAGGGCGCCAGCGCGCCGATCAGCGCCAGCGCGTCGACACTGTTGGCGTGGCAGATTGCCACGCCGAGCGCGTCGGCGGCGTCGGTGCCGGGCAGGCCGGGCAGCACCAAGAGGCGCGCCACCATTTCCTGCACCTGTTCCTTGGCCGCCTTGCCGTGGCCGGTGACGGCCTGCTTGACCTGCAGCGCCGTGTACTCGGCCACCGACAGGTCCGCGCCAACCAGCGCCGTGATGGCGGCGCCGCGCGCTTGCCCGAGCAGCAAGGTCGATTGAGGATTGACGTTGACGAAGACTTTTTCCACCGCCGCGCAATCGGGCTGGTAGGTGCGGACGATCTCGGCGATCCCGTGCAGGATCACCTTGAGACGGCCGGGGAGCTCGCCTTCGGACACCGTCTTGATGGTGCCGGAAGCGATGTAGCGCAGTTTGTTGCCCTGCTTTTCGATAAGCCCGAAGCCTGTGGTGCGCAGGCCCGGGTCAATGCCAAGAATAATCATGGACGAATGGTATACCGCCGGAGAAACTTCGGTATACCAAACTTGCGCAAGCCGTCGAAATTAATGACGGAAATGGCGCGCGCCGGTGTACAGCATCACCACGCCGCGCTCGTCGGCGGCATCGATCACTTCCTGGTCGCGCATCGAACCGCCCGGCTGGATCACGCAGGTCGCGCCCGCATCGACCACCACGTCGAGGCCGTCGCGGAACGGGAAGAAGGCATCCGACGCCACGGCCGAACCAGCCAGGGTCAGGCCGGCGTTCTGGGCCTTGATCGAGGCGATGCGGGCCGAGTCGATGCGGCTCATCTGGCCGGCGCCCACGCCCAGGGTCATGCCGTTGGCGCAGAAGACGATGGCGTTCGATTTCACGAACTTGGCCACGCGCCAGGCGAACATCATGTCCTGCAACTGCTGCTGGGTCGGCTGCTTCTTGGTGACCACGCGCAATTCCTCCAGGCCGACATTCTTGGCATCCGGCGACTGCACCAGCAGGCCGCCGCCGACGCGCTTGACGTCGAACGGATTGTTGGCCGCGCCCAGCGGAATTTCCAGCAGGCGCACGTTCTGCTTGGCCGCCATGATGGCGCGTGCTTCAGCCGAGAACGATGGCGCGATCAAGACCTCCACGAACAGCTTGGCGATCGCTTCGGCGGTCTTGCCGTCCAGCTCAGTGTTCAGCGCGATGATGCCGCCGAACGCCGACGTCGGGTCGGTCTGCAGCGCGCGGCTGTAGGCGTCGAGCGCATCGGTGCCGATTGCCACGCCGCACGGATTGGCGTGCTTGACGATCACGCAGCCGGCTGGCTGGCCCAGGCCGCCCAGCGACTTGACGCATTCCCATGCCGCATCGGCGTCGGCGATATTGTTATATGACAGTTCCTTGCCCTGCAATTGCTTGTAGGCGGACAGCGAACCGGCGGCCGGCGCCAGGTCGCGGTAGAACGCGGCCGACTGGTGCGGGTTTTCGCCGTAGCGCATGTCCTGCACTTTTTCGAACGTCATGTTCAGCGTTTGCGGATAGGCCGCGCGCGTGGCGTGGGCCTTGTCTTCGCCCAGGCTGGTCAGGTAATTGGTGATGGCGCCGTCGTATTGTGCGGTGTGAGCGAACACTTTTTTAGCCAGGCGGAACTTGGTGTCGTAAGGCACTTCACCGGCCGTCACTTCCGCCAGCACCTGCGCGTAGTCGGTCGGATCGCAGATGACGATTACGTCCTTGTGGTTCTTGGCAGCCGAGCGCAGCATGGTCGGGCCGCCGATATCGATGTTTTCGATCGCGTCTTCCAGCGAGCAATCGTCCTTGGCTACGGTCGCCTGGAACGGATACAGGTTGACCACCACCATGTCGATGGTCGGAATGTCGTGCTCGCTCAGCTTGGCGACGTGCTCGGGAAAGTCGCGGCGTGCCAGGATGCCGCCGTGCACTTTCGGGTGCAGGGTCTTGACCCGGCCATCGAGCATTTCCGGAAAGCCCGTGTAATCCGCCACTTCGGTGACGGCCACGCCGTTATCGGCCAGCAGCTTGGCGGTGCCGCCGGTGGACAGGATGCCGACGCCGAGCGCGGACAACGCGCGTGCAAAGTCGAGCACGCCGGTCTTGTCGGAAACGGAAATGAGGGCTTGTTTGATCATGGTGAGTGGCCTGGTTGTGGAGTATTCGGTGTTTGCACTGGCGCACCCCTCGGGCGCGATGGGCTCGCGCTCGATAGCACGGCCACTCAGTGTGTGCTAATAAGACTAATTACAGCAGTCCGTGTTCCTGCAATTTCTTCCGCAAGGTATTGCGGTTGATGCCCAGCATCTGGGCCGCGTGCGACTGGTTGCCTTCCGCTCGCGTCATGACGACCTCGAGGATCGGTTTTTCGACGGTCAGGACCACCATATCGTAGATGTTCGATGCCTGCTGCTCGCCAAGGTCGTTGAAATACTCTTCAAGACTCTTCTGGACAACTTCCTGGATACTTTCTTTGCTCATATTATGTTGGTGCTTTTCTGCGGATTAAATGTTTCGCCGCGGCTCTGCAGGCAGCGGTCGTTCCAGTATGTCGTATTGCTAGCTGTGCCGTGTCAGGCTGCCAATGCCACTTGAGCAAGGGCCGCGGGCCGGTATTGTAACCGTTCCCCATGAACATGTTGCGTTTCAAAAAAGGCATCGACCGCGCGCAACTGTGCCTCGGTCGATTCCAGCAGGTTCATTTGCTGGCGGAATTCTTCTCCGCCGATCAGGTCGCGCACATACCAGCCGATGTGCTTGCGCGCCGTGCGCACGCCCAAAAATTCGCCGTAAAACGCGTAGTGGGCCTGCAAATGTTCGTTCATCAGCGCGCGTACTTCCTCCACCGCCGGCGCGGGCAGATGCAGGCCGGTGCGCAGGTAATGGTCGACTTCGCGGCAAATCCACGGCCGGCCCTGGGCCGCGCGCCCGATCATCACCGCATCGGCCCCGGTCACGGCCAGGACATGTTTCGCCTTTTCGGGGGTGGTGATGTCGCCGTTGGCCACCACGGGAATGGCGACCGAGGCCTTGACGGCCGCAATGGTCTCGTACTCGGCGTCGCCGCTGTAGCCGTCGGCCCGGGTGCGCCCGTGCAGGGTCAGCATCCGGATGCCGGCCTGTTCGGCGATGCGGGCGATGCGCAGGGCGTTCTTGTTTTCGCGGTTCCAGCCGGTGCGAAATTTCAATGTCACCGGCACGTCCACCGCGCGCACCACGGCGTACAGGATTTGTTCGACCAGGTCTTCGTGCTGCAGCAAGGCCGAACCGCACCAGCTGTTGCACACCTTCTTGACCGGGCAACCCATATTGATATCGATGATCTGGGCGCCACGGTCCACGTTGAACTTGGCGCAGTCGGCCAGGTCTTGCGGGTCGGCACCGGCGATCTGGACCGCTTTCGGCTCCATTTCGCCTTCATGGTCGGTGCGGCGCGAACTCTTTTCGGTGGCCCACAGCCGCGGGTTCGAGGCGGCCATTTCGGAGACGGCATAGCCGGCGCCCAGCTGCTTGCAAAGTTGTCGGAAAGGACGATCCGTCACCCCCGCCATGGGAGCAACGAAAACATTATTGCGCAGCAAGTAAGGACCAATTTGCACGGGCGGGACGCTCAGAGTTTGCGGGAACCCTCTATTTTACCTGAAGTGCTGCTCAATTAATAAGCACTATTTTTCATTTGACAGCACCGCGCGGCCACAAAAACGGGATCGTGCACGCTTGACAAGCCTCAATTGAGCTCATCCAGCACGCGTGGCTGCAAGTGTCCGACCTCGCCCCAACTGAGCAGGCTCAGCTTGCCGTCAAGCAGGTGGAAGCGGTTGACGCTGGCGTTGAGCACCGGAAAGTCGCGCGGCGTTTCCAGCGACAGGCCGAGCGCGGCGCGGTAGGCGCATTCGAGCACGCCGCCGTGGGCCACCAGGGCCAGGCTCTGGCCCGGATGAGATTCGCCCCATTCAATGATGGCGGCAACGGCGCGCTGGTAAAACTGGCGGAACGTTTCGGCCGCCCGTGCGCCGGACGGCATCGGCGCATCGATCTCGCGCGCCTGCCAGGCGGCAAATTCCACCGGGAAGCGCTGTTCGATCTCGGCGTACAGCAAGCCCTCGAAGCCGCCGAAGCAGCGTTCGCGCAGCAAAGGGTCGCGCCGGACCGGCATGCTGCGCGTGCGGGCCACGGCATCGGCGGTCTGGGCGGCGCGCTGCAGGTCGCTGGAGACGATCAGGTCGAGGTGCTCGCCCGCCAGGGCGTCGGCCAGCGCGCTGGCCTGGCGCAGGCCCTCGTCATTGAGGGCGATATCGATATGGCCCTGGAGGCGGCGTTCGGCGTTCCAGGCGGTTTCGCCGTGGCGGATGAGAATGATCGTGGTCGGGGACATGGGGAAGCCGGGCACGCCGTGCCCGGACTGAAAAAGTTGCGTTCTTTAAGGAACCAGGGTGGCCGCGAGGTCGGGATTGAGCGAATACACGCCGTACATCTGCGCCTCGTCGAGGATGTGCCCGCGAATCGCCAGGCGCGCCTCGGGGCCGGTAAAGCGGCCTTCGAGCGCCAGGCGCGGCACGTCGAGCGCGTAGACGCAGAATAAATAGGTGTGCACGCGCAGGTCGTTCCACGGCGGACACGGGCCATCGTAACCGTAATACTCGCCAGCCATGTCCGGATCGCTCGCAAACCAGCTCGTGTAATCGTTTACACCCTGGCGTAATTGATGCTCGGTGCCGTTTTTGATGGTGAACGGCACCAGCGGGCCGGCTTTGCCATGCGGCGTGACCAGTTCCGAGAACTTGCCTTCGCCAATCGAACGCATGGCGACCGGGATATCGACCAGGGTCCAGTGATAGAAATCGGCGCGCGGCAACGCTTCCGGCACGAACAAGCCTTCCTTGTTGACATTGGTGGCGACGGTGGGCGCGTCGATATCGTAGCAAAACAGAATCAGCGACTGCGTGCCGGAAGGCACATCATCCCAGGCGAAGTGCGGGTTGCGGTTGGTCGACAGGCGCGCGTGCTTGACCGGGTCGATCGCCGCAAAGGCGCACTCGGCGGGAATCAGGCCGCCGTCGGTAAAGGAATCACTCCAGAGTCTCATCGCAACCTCCTGTACTGATTATATTGACCACAAACGGCCCGCTTGGTTTCATTTTGGGTGCACTTGCAGCCAGAAAGTGACCGGACCGTCGTTGGTCAGCGACACTTTCATGTCAGCACCGAACTGACCGGTCTCGACTGTGGTGTGGCGCGCGCGGGCCTGGCGCACCACGTGGTCGAACAGGCGCAAGCCATCCTGCGGACTGGCGGCGGGCGTGAACGATGGCCGCGTGCCCGAGTTGGTGTCGGCCGCCAGGGTGAACTGGGGCACCAGCAACAGGCCGCCGTTGGTATCAAGCAGGCTGCGGTTCATCTTGCCAGCCTCGTCGCCAAACACCCGGTAACCCAGCAATTTGGTCAACAGGGCGTCCGCTTCCTTTTCGCTGTCGCCCTTTTCGGCGCACAGAAGGACCAACAGGCCGGCGTCGATGGCGCCGATGGTGGCGCCATCGACGACCACGCTGGCGTGGCTGACCCGTTGCAGCAGCGCAATCATGCCGTGAAGGTCACGCGCAGGAACTTGCGCTTGCCCACTTGCAGCACGAAGCTGCCGGCCTCGATCTTGAGCGCCTTGTCGCTGACGACGGCACTGTCGATGCGCACGCCGCCCTGCTCGACCATGCGCATCGCCTCGCCGGTGGAGGCGCACATACCGGTTTTCTTGAGCAGGTGAGCGATGCCCATGGGCGCGCCGTCGACGGTCATTTCGGGCGCATCATCGGGAATGCCGCCGGCGGACCGGTTCACGAAATCGGCCAGCGCATCGTCAGCCGCCTGGGCCGAGTGGAAACGCGTCACAATTTCTTGTCCAAGAGCTACTTTTGCATCGCGCGGATTGCGTCCGCCATCGATCTCGGCCTTGAGCGCGGCGATATCGGCGATGGAGCGGAACGACAGCAGCTCGAAATAACGCCACATCATCACGTCGGAAATGCTCATCAGCTTGGCGAACATCGTGTTGGCGGGTTCCGTTATGCCAATATAATTGTTCTTGGACTTGGACATCTTGTCGACGCCATCGAGCCCTTCGAGCAGCGGCATGGTCAGGATGCACTGCTGTTCCTGGCCATAATCCTTCTGCAGCTCGCGTCCGACCAGCAAGTTGAACTTCTGATCGGTGCCGCCCAGCTCAAGATCGGCCTTCAAAGCGACAGAATCGTACCCCTGCATCAAAGGATAAAGGAACTCGTGGATCGATATTGGTGTCCCACTCTTGAAGCGTTTGGTGAAGTCGTCGCGTTCCATCATGCGCGCCACCGTGTAGCGCGAGGACAACTGGATCATGCCGCGCGCGCCGAGCGGGTCGCACCACTCGGAGTTGTAGCGAATTTCCGTGCGCGAGGGGTCCAGCACCAGCGACGCCTGCTTGAAGTAGGTCATCGCATTGACTTCGATCTGCTCCTTGGTCAGCGGCGGGCGCGTAACGTTACGGCCCGACGGATCGCCGATCATGGAGGTGAAGTCGCCGATCAGGAAGATCACCTGGTGGCCCAGGTCTTGCAGCTGGCGCATCTTGTTCAGCACCACGGTGTGGCCCAGGTGCAGGTCGGGCGCGGTGGGGTCGAGGCCGAGCTTGATGCGCAGCGGCGTGCCGCTTGTTTCGGAACGGGCCAGCTTTTGCGCGAACTCGCTCTCGATCAGCAGCTCGTCGACGCCGCGCTTGGTGATGGCCAGCGCTTCCAGCACGGTGTCCGTCAGCGGCAATGGGGGAGTACCTTGCGCAGGGGCGGCAGGCTTGGAGGTGGCAGGAGTGGTCATAGGGTTCTGTAATAAATCTGTAGCAAAGTGTCGAAATTGTTGGGCGGATTCAAAAGTTTGATATACTGCTCGATCCGATTAATCTTGCCCAATGAAAACTAAACAAAACAATAACAAGAAATAGTTAAGTGCTCAACGCGAATGTTCAAGCGGCAAATTTTAACTGATTGCATGGACCCTACAAACAAATTCACAGGCAAACGCTTGACCGGCCTGCTAGGAACAACGCGAAAAGCGCGCATCATCAGCGCCGGCGCGATTTTCCTGACAGTGTGCGCATTTGGTGCCGCGGGCGTAGCGCCCCTGGCCCCGGATGCGTCGGACCTGCCGGTCAAATCGATCGCACAAGATCTCGAACTGCCGAACCTGGCGGATCAGATCACTGCGCTGCAAAAGGACGACCAGCAATTCATTCACGAAGAGAAGGTACGTCCGGGCGATACGCTCGCCGCCCTGCTCACGCGTCTGGGCGTGGACGATGCCGCTGCCGTCGACTTCATCAAGTCCGACAAGGTCGCCAAGGCGGTCATGCAGCTCAAGACCGGCAAGCGGGTCCAGGCGCAGACGGGTGAAAACGGCGAACTGCAATGGCTGCGCGCCACCGTCGTCGACGGCCGCGACAACCCGGTCAAACTGATTTCGATCACCCGCGAGGGCGGCAAGTTCACTGCCGAGGAAACGCCAGCCTTGCTGGAACGCCGGGTTGAAATGCGTGCCCGCGAAATCACCAACTCCCTCTACTCGGCGACCGACGCCACCTCCGACGGCGGCAAACTGCCCGACGCCATCGTCGCCCAGATCATCGAAATGTTCTCCACCAGTATCGACTTCCGTTCCGACCTGAAACGCGGCGACCGCTTCAACGTGGTCTACGAAACGTTCTGGCAAGATGGCGAAATGGTGCGCGCCGGCCGCATCCTGGCAGGCGAATTCGTCAACCGCGGCGTGACCTACCAGTCCGTCTGGTACGAAGATCCGGTCAGCAAGCAGGGCGGCTACTACACCTTCGACGGCAAGGCACTGAAAAAAGCCTTCCTCAAGTCGCCGCTGGAATTTTCGCGGATTTCGTCGGGCTTCTCGATGCGCTCGCATCCGATTTCCGGCTCCTGGAAAGCGCACAAGGGCGTCGACTTCGCCGCCGCGCTGGGTACGCCCATCCGCGCTTCGGGCGACGGCGTGATCGACTTCGCCGGCGTGCAAGGCGGCTACGGCAACTTCGTCACCATCAAGCACTGGGCCAACTACACCACCGCGTATGCGCACATGAGCCGTTTCGCGCCAGGCATCCGCAAGGGCAGCAAGGTCAGCCAGGGCGATGTGATCGGCTATGTCGGCTCGACCGGCTGGTCGACCGGCGCTCACCTGCACTACGAGTTCCGAGTCAACAACGATGCTGTCGATCCGATGTCGATCAAGGTGCTGGCACAGGCCCCGATGACGCAGGCCGAGCGGGCCCGCTTCCAGATCGCCGCGGCCGACATGTCGCACCGCTTCGCCCTGCTGCGTCCGACGACCGGCTCGAACATGGCGCGCTAAGGCTCGCCGCACCAAGACGGGCAGGAACCGGATCATCGACTCCGGCTCCTGCCCTTTTTTTCGCCCGCTGTTTTGATTGGAACAGACATGACCACACCTTCGACGCTGTACATCGGCTTGATGTCCGGCACCAGCATGGATGGGGTCGACGGCGTGCTGGCCGACTTTGCCGGCGGCGCCATCCGCACCCTGCAAGCGGCCATCGTCCCCTTCCCCGACGCATTGCGCGCCGACCTGATGGCCCTGCAAAGCAGCGGCGACGATGAAATCGCCCGCGAAGCGCTGGCCGCCGCCCAGTTGACCGGCTGCTACGCCGAGTGCGTGGCGGCCCTGCTGCCGGGGGCGCCCGGCCCCGTGCAAGCGCTGGCCGCGCATGGGCAGACGGTACGCCACCGCCCCGAGCTCGGCTACACGCGCCAGCTCAACCACCCTGCCCTGCTGGCCGAACTGACCGGCATCGATGTCATCGCCGACTTCCGCGCGCGCGACGTGGCCGCCGGCGGCCAGGGCGCGCCGCTGGTGCCGGCCTTCCACCAGGCCTGCTTCGGCCAGGCCGGCCAGACCCGCGTGGTGATCAATATCGGCGGCATCGCCAACATCAGCGTGCTGCATGCCGACGGCAAGGTGAGCGGCTTCGACACCGGTCCCGGCAATGTGCTGATGGATCACTGGATCGGCCTGCACCAGGGCAAGGCCTATGACGCCGGCGGCGCCTGGGCCGCCAGCGGTCAAGTCGACCCGACCCTGCTCGGCATCTTGCTCGACGAACCATATTTCCGCCTGGCCGCCCCCAAAAGCACGGGGCGCGACCTGTTCCATGCCGACTGGCTGGCGCAGCGGCTGGCGCAGGCGCCGAGCATGCCGGCGGCGGACGTACAGGCGACCCTGACCACGCTCACCGCCGTCAGCATTGCGCGCGCCATCGGCCAGCAGGCCAGCGAGGTGGAGGCGGTGTATGTGTGCGGCGGCGGGGCGTACAACGGCACGCTGCTGCGCGAACTGGCGCAAGCGCTGGGTGGCAATACAAGAGTGGAAACAACCGACGCCCTGGGCGTGGCCCCGAATCACGTCGAAGCGCTGGCGTTCGCGTGGCTGGGCTACCGCTTCACGAGGCGCGAAGCGGGCAATCTGCCCTCGGTGACGGGGGCGAAGGGACCCAGGATTCTGGGCGCCCTCTATCCTGCTTAGGCTGGCAGGCCGCGTGAGAGCGGCCTGGGCCGGACTGACTCAGGCCGAGAACGACGAACCGCAACCGCAGGTCGAGGTAGCGGTCGGATTCTTGATGACGAACTGGGCGCCTTCGAGATCATCCTTGTAGTCGATTTCGGCGCCGACCAGGTACTGGTAGCTCATCGAATCGATCAGCAGTTGCACACCGTTCTTGACCATGGTGGTGTCATCTTCGTTGACGATTTCGTCGAAGGTGAAGCCGTACTGGAAGCCCGAGCAGCCGCCGCCCTGCACGAAGACGCGCAATTTGAGGTCGGGATTGCCCTCTTCCTCGATCAGCTGTGCAACCTTTTGCGCGGCGCTATCGGTAAACACGATCGGGGCCGGCATTACTTCTGGCATTTCAGCAACTGCATTCATTTGGAACTCCTACTGGGAACGGATATGAGTCATTATAGACTGTTGGGACGAGTCACGCTCACAGACCACTGCCGGCGACCGTCAAATGCAACACCCCGGCGCGTGCCGGGGCTGTGCTGTCCTACTGTACCTACAATGCGGCCATCCGGCTTGAATTCAAGCTATTGCTTTGCGCTCGCTGCGGTGCGGGAGCGGCGGCGCGCGCAAAAGCCGAGCAAACCAAGTCCGGCCAGCATCATTGCATAGGTTTCCGGTTCCGGAACGGGGCTCAGCAGCACCGTGCCGCAGACATCGAGCTTGCACGCATCGGCCAGGATCAGGCCACGGTCGTTGATGCTGTAGGTGGTCTTGATGATCCAGTTGTCCAGCGGGTCGACGGCCGTGTCGAGCTGCAGCAACTGGCCGTTCTGGTAGATGAAGCCACGCTCCTGGCCGTTCGCATCGGCGCCGTAGCCGATGATCTGGCCCAGCTCGTTGATATCGACGGCAGTCGAACTGCGCTGCGCACCCCAGCCCAGATCCGTCATCGCGCCATTCGCATACACAAAGGCCGACTTCACATAGCCGTTATTGTCGCGTGCGGACTGTCCGATGATCAGGCCGGCATCATTGATGCCGCTTGCCAGACTGCTGCCGCCACTGAATCCGCCCAGGTCGGTCATGCGGCCGTTCTGATAGATGAAGGCGCGATCCTGGCGGTTGGCGTTTTCAGCGGTGCCCACGATGGTCCCGGCGGCATTGATGCCCGAGGCGCTGCTGTGGATGCCTCCCAGCGTGCCCAGGTCCTTCATTTTATTGTCGCTGTACACATAAGCATGGCTGGCGAAGCGCGGATAATGCGGATCGCCTCCCGGCAGGCGCAGATTGGTGCTTGAACTGCCCACCACCGTGCCGGCATTGTTGACGCCATGGCTGAACGTGTCCCCGCGGCCGCTATCAGGGCCGAACCCACCGAGGTCCGTGGTAACGCCGTTGACCGTCAGGTAGCCACTGGCGTTGACGATGTCGCCAATGGTGGTCCAGTATTCGTAGCTGGCCATATGGCCGGCATTGCTGATGGCCGTGATTTCACCGGTGGGAAACGGACTCGTGCTGACATGCACCACCGTGGTGCTGCCGCCGGCATGAAATGCCGTACGCCAGTTTGAAGAACCGTACAGGGTGCCGGCGTTGTCGATCAGGCGCCATTGATCGTACTGGCCGGTATTGAGCGTCGTGACTGTGTAGGAGGGGGCGGCAAGCGCGGGCGCGGCGAAGATGCCGAGCACGAGGGCGGACAACAGGGAGCGGACGAATCGCATGAGCGTCTTTCGATGGTGGGTAAATACCACCCATCATAAAGACTACTTGGCTAAATTGAAAGTTTAACTAAAATTTAATATTGCGGGAAGCAGCTGCGCTTCCCGCCATTGTCATGCCTTACGGCAGCAGCGCGACCTGTTGCAAGCCCAGGGTTTCATCCAGGCCGAACATCAGGTTCATGCACTGGATCGCCTGGCCCGACGCGCCCTTGACCAGATTATCCTGGACCACCAGGATGACCAGGGTATTGCCGTTGTTCGGACGATGCAGCGCCAGGCGCAGCATGTTCGAGCCGCGGGTCGAGCGGGTTTCCGGATGCGAGCCGAACGGCATGACGTCGACGAAAGCCGCGTCCTTGTAGGTCGTCTCGAACAGTTCCTGCAGCTCCTCGTTGCTGATATCGGTAGTCAGGCGCGCGTACAGCGTCGAATGCATGCCGCGGATCATCGGCACCAGGTGCGGCGTGAAAATCAGGTTCACGGGCAGGCCGGTGAAACGCTGCAGCTGGGCCACGGTTTCCGGGGTATGGCGGTGGCCGGACACGCCGTAGGCCTTGAAATTATCGCTCGACTCGGAGAACAGGGTGCCGATTTCCGCCTTGCGGCCGGCGCCCGACACGCCCGACTTGGCATCCGCGATCAGGGCGCTGGCGTCGATCAGGTTCGCCTTAAGCAGCGGCACGAAGCCCAGCTGCATCGTAGTCGGATAGCAACCCGGATTGGCGATCAGGCGCGCGTTCTTGACGGCTTCGCGGTTCAGTTCCGGCAAGCCGTAGACGGCCTCTTCCAGCAGGTCCGGGCAAGTGTGCGGGATCTTGTACCACTGCTCGAAGCTAGCCTGGTCTTTCAGGCGGAAATCGGCGGCCAGGTCGATGACCTTGACGCCGGCGGCCAGCAGGGCCGGGGCCTGGGCCATGGCCACGCCGTGCGGGGTGGCGAAAAAGACCACGTCGCACTTGGTCAGGTCGACCTTGTCCGGGGCCGAAAACGCCAGGTTCACCTTGCCGCGCAGCGAAGGAAACATATCCGCGACGGGCAAGCCATCTTCCTTGCGCGAGGTAATCGCGGTCAGCTCCACATCAGGGTGGACCGACAGCAGTCGCAGCAATTCCACGCCCGTGTAACCCGTACCGCCGACGATGCCAACTTTGATCATATGTATTCCTTGAGAGTAAATGGTGGGCCCTGCCCGAAAGATGGTGATTCTAACAGCGCAAGCAAAACGCTGCGCAGCGCTACCGAACCCCAAAACTTTCCTAACCGGGGTCAGACCTCCGATTCGAAACACTTTTGTTGCTAGTCGGAGGTCTGACCCCGGTTAGGAAACAAAAACAAAAAAGCCGCCTGACTTCGCAGTCGGCGGCTTTTTTGACGCTGCGCACCGAAGTGCGCGCTGGAGGCGAATTAACGCTTCGAGAATTGCTTTGCGCGACGTGCTTTGCGCAGACCAACTTTTTTACGCTCGACTTCACGTGCATCGCGGGTAACGAAACCGGCACGTGCCAGGTCGCCCTTCAACGATGCGTCGTAGTCGATCAGTGCACGGGTGATGCCGTGACGAACCGCGCCAGCCTGGCCGGACTCGCCACCACCGTGAACGTTGACCTTGATGTCGAAACGCTCGACGTTGCCGGTCAGTTCCAGCGGTTGACGGATGACCATCAGGCCCGTTTCGCGCGAGAAGTAGTCAGCGGCTGGTTTGCCGTTAACGATGATTTGGCCAGTGCCAACTTTGATGAAGACGCGAGCGACTGCACTCTTGCGACGGCCGGTGCCGTAATTGTAGTTACCGATCATGTCAGCTCCTTACTTGAACAGCACGAGTGCTGTAGGTTGCTGGGCAGCGTGCGGGTGGGAACCTTCCGCGTACACTTTGAGCTTCTTGATCATGGCGTAGCCAAGCGGGCCCTTAGGCAGCATGCCCTTGACCGCTTTTTCAAGCGCGCGACCAGGAAAACGCTCTTGCATTTTCTTGAAGTTGGTTTCGTAGATACCACCTGGGTAGCCGGAGTGACGGTAGTACGTCTTCTCGGTTGCCTTGGTACCGGTCACGCGCAGTTTGCCTGCATTGATCACGACGATGAAATCGCCCGTGTCGACGTGAGGAGTGAATTCGGGTTTGTGTTTGCCGCGCAACCGGAGTGCCACTTCGCTGGCAACACGTCCGAGGATCAGATCCGTCGCGTCAACCACGAACCAATCGCGCTGGACTTCATGTCCCTTAGCGGAAAAAGTTTTCATGTTGACTTCCTAAATATAAAACTTATTAAATCGCTCAAATGGTGGTTCCGCTTGGACTACCCGCGGACTCTGCCTTATTGTCTTTTCCTGAGCAAACGGAAAGCCGGCTACTATAGCGCACTCCCCACAGCCGAGTCAAGCCCTTCTCCGGCTGTTGCCGCAGTAGCGAAATGACATCGGCGCCATCCCTAGACAAATCGCAAACGCCAGCGCCATGGCCCATCCTAGACTGCACCACAGCGCCTATTTCATTAACCGGGAAAAACTTTCTTGACCCCGGAAAGAATGTCAATCTACTATGCCTGAGCACTTATCGTCGGGAGACCTCGTGAAATTGAAACATTGCCTTGCCGCCTCACTAATCTCCTTGCTGTCGGCCCTGGCGCCACCCTGCCTGGCCGGCGCGCCCGGCGCGGCCCTGAACGGCCGCACCTGTCATCTGCCCGGTTCCGAAGAAGGCTTGCGCTGCCGCACACTGGCCGTTCCCCTCGATTACCACCAGCCCACCGGCCCGACCCTGACGCTGCACATCACCGTCGCGCCGGCCTTCCGCGAATCGGGACGCCCCGATCCCCTGTTCGTGCTGGCGGGCGGCCCCGGCCAGGCCGGCAGCGACGTGCTGCCGGTGCTCAATGCGATTTTCCGGCGCACCCGCGCCACCCGCGACATCGTCTTCATCGACCAGCGCGGCACCGGCCTGTCCGGCAAGCTCGACTGCGATGACAAGACCCTGCCGGAAAATCTCAGCGACGAGGAACAGATCGCCGCCGTGCGCGCCTGCCTGGCCGCCATCCGCCAGCCGCTGTCGGCCTACACCACCGAACACGCCGCGCGCGACATCGAACAAGTGCGCCTGGCGCTCGGCTACCAGCAAATCAATGTGTGGGGGGCGTCGTACGGCACCCGCCTCGGCCAGGCCTACGCGCGCGCGTTTCCGCATGCGGTACGCAGCCTGGTGCTCGATGGCGTGGCCGCGCCCGACCAGATCATCCCGGCCGGCGGACGCGACGGCCAGGCGGCGCTCGACGCCCTGTTCCGCCAGTGCGCGGCCGATGCCGGCTGCAACAAGGCCTACCCCGCGCTGCGCGCCGAATTCGACGGCCTGCTGGCCAGGGTCAGCGCCGGTCCGGTGCCGCTGAACCTGTCCAATCCGCGCACCGCCGAGCCCTTGCAGATGAACCTGACCAAGGAGCGCTTCCTGAACACCGTGCACAACGTGCTGTACTCGGCGCTGGACGGACGGCGCCTGCCGTTCCTGATCCACAGCGCCCACCTGGGGCGCTGGGCTCCTTTCGTGGCGCGCCGCAACGTCGCCTCCGACCTGGCCGGCGAAGGCGGCACCGCGCTGGTGCTGCACATGGCCGTGATCTGCGCCGAGGACTATCCGCGCATGACGCCGCAATTGCTGGCCGACGACGCCCACAATTCCTTCCTCGGCGGCGGGCGGGTCGGGCAATTGATCGAGCTGTGCAAGTCGATCAAGGTCCCGGCCGTCGCCTGGCGCGCGCCGAGCCCGATCCTGGCGCCGGCCCTGCTGCTGTCGGGCGCGCTGGACCCGGTAACGCCACCGCGCCGCGCCGAGGCCGCCGCGCGCCACATTCCCAAGGCCCAGCACCTGGTGGTGGCCAATGCCGGCCACGGCATTTCCGCGCTGGGCTGCGCGCCGCGCCTGCTGCGCGAGTTTCTCGACGCGCCGCAGAAACCGGTGATTGCCCACTGCCTGAATGACATTCCGGCCGCCAATTTCCAGATCGGCAGCGCCGGTCCGCACCCCTGAATAGCCCGAGGCCACGATGATTGTTGTAGACGACGTACGCAAACAGTTCGGCACGCTGCAAGCGCTGGGAGGCGTCAGCTTCACGGCCGCCGACGGCCAGATCACGGCCCTGCTCGGTCCGAACGGGGCCGGCAAGACCACCCTGCTGCGCCTGCTGGTGGGCTTGCTCAAGCGCGACCAGGGCAGCATCAGCATCGGCGGCATCGATCCGGCCATCGATCCGATGACGGTGCGCAAGGATATCGGCTTCCTGACCGACCAGTTCGGCCTCTACGAGCGCCTGAGCACGCGCGAATACCTGGCCTATTTCGGCGAACTGAACGGCATGAGCACGCCCCTGGTGCAGCGCCGCATCGATGAAGTGGCCGACCTGCTGGCCATGCAGGACATCCTGGAGCGGCGCGCCAAGGGGTTTTCGCAGGGCCAGCGCATCAAGGTGGCGCTGGCGCGCACCCTGCTGCACAAGCCGCGCCACCTGCTGCTCGACGAACCGAGCCGCGGGCTGGACGTGATGAGCACGCGCGCCCTGCGCACCGCGCTCACCGCCCTGCGCCAGGACGGCTGCTGCGTGATCATGGCCACCCACGTGATGCAGGAAGTAACGCACCTGTGCGACGACGTGATCGTCATCGCCAAGGGCCATACCGTGGCCCAGGGCTCGCCCCAGGAGCTGTGCCGGCGCACCGGCATCGCCAATCTCGAAGACGCTTTCGTCAGCCTGGTGGGCGAAGAAGGAATCTCAGCATGAAGCCGGCATTCCTGGTCGTTTTTCTCAAGGAATTCAAGGAAACGCTGCGCGACCGGCGCGCGCTGGTCCTGCTGGCCCTGTTCACCCTGATGTACCCGCTCATGCTCGGCTACATGCTCAACCAGCAGATCGGACGCGCCACCCGCTCCGAGCGCGAAGGCATGCAGCTGGCGGTCGTCAACGCCGCCCAGGCGCCCAACCTGATGGCCCAGCTCAAGCAAAAAAACATCACGGTCGTGCCGATGGAAGAGATGAAGGAAGACGCCATCGCCGAGCTGCTGCGCGGGCGCAAGGTGGTGGCCCTGCTGCGGCTCGACCCCGCATTCGGCGAGCAGTACCAGGGCATGCGGCCGGCCGGCATCGAGCTCTGGTTCGACTCGGCCAGCGACAACGGCCAGCGCCAGCGCGATATCGAAGAAGTGCTGCACAGCTACAGCTCGAACATCAGCAGCGCACGCCTGCTGGCGCACGGCGTCTCGCCGGCCACCATGGCGCCGGTGCGCCTGCAGCGCTTCGATACCGGCAGCACGGCGGCGCGCTCGGCCGGGCTGATCGGCGCCATTCTCGGCTTCCTGTTTTTCCCGGCGTTTATTTGCGGCTTGTCGGCGGCGGTCGACAGCACCGCCGGCGAACGCGAGCGGCGCTCGCTCGAAGTGCTGATGGCCCAGCCGGCCAGTCCGTGGTCGCTGATCACCGGCAAGTGGCTGGCGGCCGGCTCGCTGGCCGTGATCGGCATCACCCTGGAACTGGCGCTGGCGCATGCCGTGCTGTCCTGGCTGCCGCTGGAAGAAATCGGCATGAGCTGGCGCGTCACCTCGGCCCAGCTGGCCCTGGTGTGCGTGGCGACCATTCCGCTGTCGCTGTTCGCGGCCGGCCTGCACATCGCGCTGGCCATGAATGCGAAATCGTTCAAGGAAGCCCAGAGCATGCTCAGCCTCGTGATCCTGTTGCCGATGCTGCCGGGGGTGGCGGTGTCGGTGCTGGACCTGAAGACGGCGACATGGATGTATGTGGTGCCGATGCTGTCGAACCAGACCCTGCTGCGCGAGCTGGCCAAGGGCCAGGATCTGGGCGCGCTGCCGTTCGTGCTGACCTTCCTCAGTTCGATGCTGCCGGCCCTGGGCGCGGTGGCGTTCGCCAGCTGGCGCATGAAGAGCGAGCGCTACGTGCTGTCGGTGTAGGCGCTGCCCAGCACGGGCGCGCGGGCTCCATTACAATAGGCCGACACAATGATCGGAGAATGCAATGGAAGTCACAGTCAGCTGGAATGGTCCCTCGGGCATGAGTTTTCGGGCGCAAACAGGGTCGGGCCACATGGTCAGCATGGATGGCGCCCCAGAAGGCGGCGGCCACAACCTGGCGCCGCGGCCGATGGAAATGGTGCTGCTCGGTACCGGCGGATGCACGGCGTATGACGTGGTGCTCATTCTCAAGCGCGGCCGCGAGGATGTGCGCGGCTGCGACGTGAGTTTGAAAGCCGAGCGCGCGGAGACCGATCCCAAGGTGTTTACCAGGATCCACTTTCACTTCACGGTGACGGGGAAGAATCTGAAACCGGGCGCGGTGGAGCGCGCGGTGAGCCTGTCGCACGACAAGTATTGCTCAGCGTCGATCATGCTGGCCAAGATGGCCGAGATCACGCATTCGTTTGAGATTATCGAAGGGTGAAGCTCCGTCGTTCCTGCCAATGGCAGAAAGTCGTTTCTGCCAATGGCAGAAACGACGGTTTTCGGGACAGTGGTTAAACGTAATACGCCGTCGTCGTCATCACCTTCGCCATCGCACTCATCACGCCGCGCACCGGCAGCGGCACGTCCACCGCGCCCAGCGCCTGCGCCGCCGCGCCGTGCGCAATCTCGTCGACCCGCATCTGGTCGACAATGGCGCGCGACTTGGCATCCTGCACCGGCAGCAGATCGAGATGGCTGTTCAGATGCGCCTCCACCTGGCGCTCGGTCTCGACCACGAACCCCAGGCTGCGCGCGTCGCCCAGTTGCGCCGCCACCGTGCCCAGTGCATACGCTCCCGCATACCACAGGGGATTGAGCAAACTCGGCTGCGACCCCAGCTCGGCCAGCCGCTGGGCCGTCCACGCCAGATGATCCTCTTCCTCGCGCCCGGCCTCGGCGAACTGCAGCCGCATCGCCTCGGTCTTGGCAAAGCGCGATTGCGAGTTGTACAGCGCCTGCGCGCACACTTCGCCCACGTGGTTGACCCGCATCAGGCCGGCGCTGTGGCGCTGTTCCGCTGCGTCGAGCTGGCCGTCATCGGCGTGCGCCGCCGGGGTCGGCCGCGACGCCGATGCCACGCCCGCGATCACGCGCAGGGCCTTGTCCATGCTGACGATCAGCTGGTCGAGTGGATTGATGGATCGTTGTGCTGGCATACGCGCCGTCCCGGTAGCGATAAAACGCCATTATAGGACGTCCGGCCCGGGCGGGTCGCCCGCCCCGGCCGTGGCTGGGGCGGTCTGGCGCTCGATCCAGTCGAGCAGCGGACCGGCGACATCGATGCCGGAGATGTTTTTCGCCACGCCCAGGTTCAGCTGCAGCAAAAATGGAATGGTGTCGGACGGCACGTCCGGACAGTGCTCGGAAAACGCGGCAATGAAGCGCGGCGCGGACACCACCGGCACCACTTTCGCCCCGCTCATGAACTGCAGCACGCTGGTGATCGTGTGGCCCTTGCCGATGGTATGGTAGATGAACTGGTTGAACGCGCGGTCGACCTTCTTGAAATCGATGGTGTCGGACGTCATCAGCCCGGCCAGGTAGTACAGGCCGAGGGTGACGCGGAAATACGCGGTCCATTCGGCCGCATTGCGCCCGCTGGCGGCGACGGCGAGTACTTTTTCTTTGATGGCACTGTCCATGGACCCATTATCCACATTTCCGGCCCGATGTGGCGGCCTGCCGTGCTTGCGGCCGTGAATTTGTGCGTGCTACCCTCTCGCTTTGAGAGAAGGAACCCGATGATCGAGGTGAAACACCTGGCCAAGCGCTTCGCCGCGACGGTACACAAGGAGCGGCGTGCCCGCCAGCGCGACGTGCGCGAAAGCGATGGCTGGTTCCATGCGGTGCGCGATGTCAGTTTCTCCTGCGCGCCCGGCGAAGTGCTGGGCCTCTTGGGCCCGAACGGGGCCGGCAAGACCACCACCCTGCGCATCCTGTCGACCGCGCTGCGCCCGGACGCGGGCAGCGCCTTCATCGACGATATCGATATCGTGGCCGAACCGATCCGGGCGCGCCAGCGGGTCGGCTTCCTGTCCGGCTCGACCGGCCTGTACGGGCGCCTGAGCGCGCGCGAGAACGTCGAGTATTTCGGGCGCCTGCACGGCATGGCCCCGGCCCGCCTCAAGCAGCGCTGCGACGCGCTGTTCGAGCAGCTCGACATGCACGCCTACGCCCACAAGCGCGCCGACGACCTGTCGACCGGCATGAAGCAGAAGTGCGCGATTGCCCGCACGGTGGTGCACGAGCCGCAGGTGGTGATCCTGGATGAACCGACCACCGGGCTGGACGTGATGTCGGCGCGCGTGCTGCTCGAGTTCATCGCCAGCTACAAGGCCCTGCGCATTCCCCTGATTTTTTCCACCCACCACCTGCACGAGGTCGACAAGCTGTGCGACCGGGTCTGCATCATCAACCGCGGCCGCAGCGCCTTCAACGGCAGCGTCGCCGAGCTGCGCGAGCTCGGCGGCAGCCACGACCTGTACGACGCCTTCGTGCACGTCATCAAGCAGGAGGGCTGAACCATGTGGACCGTGTACTTCAAGGAATTGCTGGAACTGCTGCGCGACCGCAAGACCTTCATCTTTACCCTGCTGCTGCCGATCGTCGCCATGCCGATGATCTTCGGCGGCCTGGGCTACCTGTCGTCGACCATTTTCAAGAAAGCCCAGCACAAGGAACTGAGCTACGCCCTGTTCGGCAAGGACAATGCGCCCGGGCTGAGCGAGCGCTTCGCGCGCGAAAAAGGCTTGCGCGAGGTGCCGCTGGCCAACGAGGACGCGATCAAGGCCGCCATCGATAACGACCGCATCACCTTTGCCATCGTGATACCCGCCGGTTTCGAGGAGGCCATGGCGGCGCACCGCCAGGCCAGGGTGACCCTGCACTACAACAGCGCGGTGGCACTCGACATGACCCACAAGCGGGTGGCGGCCGTGATCGAGGCGCACAACGGGGCGCTGCGCGAGCAGGCCCTGTCGGCCATGAACATGAGCCGCGCCGAGCTGCGCTTTGCCCTCAATCCGATCGAGCTGGAAGAACTGTCGACCGCCGGCACGCGCGAGCGCATGGGCGCGCTGGTGGGGGGCTTTTTGCCCTACATCTTGCTGATGGTGTGCCTGATGGCGGCAATGTACCCGGCCATCGACCTGGGCGCCGGCGAGAAGGAGCGCGGCACGCTCGAAACCTTGCTGCTGGCGCCGATTGCGCGCACCTCGCTGGTGCTGGCCAAGTTCCTGGTGTTGTTTACCGTGGGCCTGACCTCGGCGCTGCTGATGGTGGCCAGCATGGGTTTGCTGCTGGCCTTGTTCGGCGGCTCGCTCGAAGGCGGCCTGGCGCAGATGGTGCGCGCGATCGGCGCACGCGACCTGGCCATGGTGGCGCTGATGCTGGTGCCGACGGCCGCCATCTTCGCCTCGATCCTGCTGTCGATTTCGATCTACGCCAAGAGCTACAAGGAGGCCTCGGGCATGATTTCGCCGCTGATGATGCTGCTGATCGTGCCGATTGTCGTGGCCATGCTGCCGGGGGTGGAGCTGAACTGGTTCTGGTCGATGGTGCCGCTGACCAATGTGTCGCTGGCGATGAAGGAACTGGTGAAGGGGACCATGGATTACCGCATGTTTTCGGCCATTTTGCTCTCCACCACGCTGATCGCGGGGGCCTTGCTGGCGTGGTGCCGGTGGTGGTTCAACCGGGAAGATGTGTTGTTTCGGAGTTAAGCGGCAAAGGTGTCATTGTGTCCGCAAACCCCGCGACCGTCTTTCCTGCCAGTGGCGGACAAGACGGTTCTTGATGGCCAAACCCCACTCATCCACTCCCCCATTTGTGCAATCTGAGCCCATCAAATTGCGGTGCGTCGCAACGGGCGGCCGTGGCGCGGTCAAATTTTATACAATGCAACTCTAGAAAGTGCGCTCAGCTACCCGCCAGGCGTACGTACAGCGACCGTATCAGGAGTCAGGCATGGAATTACGCATCAGGAATTTATCCAAGACCTACGCCAATGGCGTAGTTGCCTTGGATAAAGTTACCCTCACCATCCCCAGCGGGATGTTCGGCCTGCTCGGCCCGAACGGGGCGGGCAAGTCGACCCTGATGCGCACCCTCGCCACCTTGCAGGAGTGCGACGCCGGTTCGGTCTTCTTCGGCGACCTCGACGTGCTCGACGACAAGGACGATATCCGCCGCCTGCTCGGCTACCTGCCCCAGGACTTCGGCCTGTATCCCAAGGTCACGGCCTACGAACTGCTCGACCATTTTGCCGTGCTCAAGGGCTTGTCGCACCGCGGCCGGCGCCGCGAAGTGGTCGACGGCCTGCTGCAGCAAACCAATCTGTTTGAAGTGCGCAACCAGCGCCTCGGCACCTTTTCGGGCGGCATGCGCCAGCGCTTCGGCATTGCCCAGGCCCTGCTGGGCGACCCGCAGCTGATCATCGTCGATGAACCGACCGCCGGCCTCGACCCGCAGGAACGGGTGCGCTTCCACAACCTGCTCTCCGACATCGGCGACGACAAGACCGTGCTGCTGTCGACCCACATCGTGTCGGACGTCTCCGATCTGTGCGCCAACATGGCGATCATCAACAAAGGCCACGTGCTGCTGTGCGGCGAGCCGCAAAGGCTGATCGACGATATCGACGGCCATATCTGGGCGCGTTTCGTCGCCAAGCACGAGCTGGCCCATTTCCAGAAAGAACACGCGGTGATCTCGACCCGCCTGCTGACCGGCCGCACCCTGATTCACGTGTACTCCGAGCAAGATCCAGGCGATGGCTTCGAGCCGGCCGCCGGCGACCTCGAGGATGTCTACTTCGCCACCATCGCCGGACGCCACGTCGCGGCCAGCAACTGTTGAAGGTGGCGTCCATGTTGGCAATCGCCCTGTTTGAAGCGCGCCAGCGGCTCAAGCTGCTATCGACCTGGGTCTACTTCGGCATGTTCTTCGCGCTGGCGATGCTGTGGATGGCTGCCGCCGGCGGCGTGTTCAAGGATGCCTACGTCACTTTCGGGGGGCGCCTGTTCATCAACTCCCCGCGCTCGATCGCGCTGACCGCGGCCTTCCTCGGCTGCCTGGGCGTGGTCGTGATGGCCGCCATGATGGGGCGCTCGGTGCAGCAGGATTTTGAATACGACATGCACCATTTCTTCTTCAGCGCGCCGATCGCCAAGCACGACTACGTGTTCGGGCGCTTTCTCGGGGCCGCGCTGACCCTGGCGGTGGTGTTTTCCAGCATCGTGCTGGGCGCCTGGCTGGGCACCTACATCCCCGGCATCGAAGCCGACCGCCTGGGCCCGTCCGGGGCCTGGATGTACCTGCGGCCCTACCTGTTCGTGATTCTCCCCAACATCTTCATTTTCGGCGCGATCTTCTTCGTGCTGGCGGCCCTGACCCGGCGCATGCTGCCGGTGTACGTGGCCAGCGTGGTGATGATGATCGGCTACATCGTCGCGCCCTCGCTGGCGCGCGACCTCGACTACAAAACCCTGGCCGCGCTGATCGATCCCTTCGGCACCACCGCCCTGATCCGCATCACCGAATACTGGACCATCGCCGAGCGCAACAGCCGCGCGATTGCCTTCGAGGGCGTGGTCCTGTACAACCGCGCCCTGTGGTGCGGCTTCGCGCTGGTGGTGCTGCTGCTCGGCTACTGGCGCTTCCAGTTCACCGCCACGGCCGGCAGCCGCCCGCCCGGACGCGCCGAGGGAGAAGTCGCGCAGCGCCTCTCGCACAGCGCCATTGCCTCGCAGGAAACGCCGGACTTCCTGCAGCGCAGCCTGGCCCTGCTGCTGCTCAGGTCGAGCTGGCTCAACCTGCGCGAATCGGTCAAGGATGTCTACTTCGCCGTGATCGCCCTGGCCGGCGTGCTGGCCGTGTTCGGCGCCTCGCTCAACCTCGGCTCCATGTACGGCACCAATACCTATCCGGTCACCTACCAGGTGCTGGAACTGATCAGCGAGGCCTTCGCGCTGTTCATGCTGGTCGTGACCACCTTTTACGCGGGCGAACTGGTGTGGCGCGAACGCGAGGCGCGGGTGGCCCAGATGCTCGACGCCCTGCCGCTGCCGAGCTGGCTGCCGATGCTGGCCAAGCTGTTCGCCCTGATCGGCCTGCAAGTGCTGATGCTGGTACTGGTGATGATCGCCGGCATGCTGATCCAGCTGTTCCGCGGCTACTTCGCCATCGACGTCGGCCTGTACCTGCAAACCCTGTTCCTGATCCATCTGCCCCAGTACGCGCTGCTGGCGGTGCTGGCGATCGCGCTGCAGGCGCTGATCAACCACAAGTACCTGGCGTACTTCGCGATGATCTTGTACTACTTCGCCACGCTCACCTTCAGTTCGCTCGGCCTCGACCATCCGATGCTGCTGTACGGCACCTCGCCGTCCTTCATGTATTCCGACATGAACGGCTACGGCCACTTCCTGGTGCGCGAACGCTGGTTCGAGCTGTACTGGGGCGGCGCGGCGCTGATGCTGATGGTCGCCTCGCTGGTGTTCTGGCCGCGCGGCTGCAACGCCGAACTGGGCAGCCGCATCCAGCTGGCGCGCCGCAACCTGAGCCTGCCGGTGCTGGCCACCTTCGCGGCCGGGCTGGCGATCTTCGCAGGCAGCGGCGCCATCCTGTATTACAGCCTGCACATCGAAGGCGACTACCAGACCGCGTGGCAGAAAGACAACACGCGCGCCGAGTACGAGCTGCGCTACAAGAAATACGCGGCGCTGGCGCAGCCGCGCATCACCGGCGTCGACCTGAAAGTGGCGATCGTGCCCGAACAGCGCCGCCTGACCGTCACCGGCGTCTACCAGCTCGACAACAAGGGCACGGCGCCGGTCACCCAGGTGTTCATCAGCCAGGACCGTCTGGCCACCAGCCTGAAAGTGCGCTTCGGCCAGAAAATCACGCCCCTGATCAGCGACCGCGAACGCGGCTTCCATGCCTACAAGCTGAGCACGCCTTTGCTGCCGGGACAGCGCATGCCGCTCGAATTCGACGTGGAATTCGAGGCGCGCGGCGTGCTCGGGCTGGAGTCGGACACCCCGGTACTGAGCAACGGCACCTTCTTCAACAATGGCCAGTTGCCGCGCATCGGCTACCAGCCGGCGCTCGAACTGGAAAACGACCGCGACCGCAAGCGCCACGGCCTGGCGCCGCACGCGCCGATGCGCTCGCCGAGCGACCCGGCCGGGCTGGCGAATAACTCGCTCGGCGTGGACGCCGACTGGATCAGCTTCAACGCCGTCATCAGCACCAGCCCGGACCAGGTGGCGATTGCCCCCGGCACCCTGGAAAAGGAATGGATGTCGGCCGGACGGCGCTACTTCCATTACCGCATGGACAAGCCGATCCTGAATTTCTATGCCTTCCAGTCGGCCCGCTACGAAGTGCGGCACGACCGCTGGCAGGATGTGACGATCGACGTGTATTACCATCCGGGCCACGACGTCAACGTCGAGCGCATGATCCGCGGGGTCAAGGCCGCCCTGGAATACAACTCGAAGCATTTCAGCCCCTACCAGCACAAGGTGCTGCGCGTGGTCGAGTTCCCGCGCTACGGCGCGTTTGCGCAATCGTTCCCGGGCACGGTGCCGTTTTCCGAAAGCATCGGTTTCATCGCGCGGGTCGACGACAACAATCCCAAGGATATCGATTACCCCTTCTACGTGGCGGCGCACGAAGTGGCGCACCAGTGGTGGGGCCACCAGCTGGTGGGCTCGAACACGCGCGGCAGCACGGTGCTGAGCGAAACCTTGTCCGAATATGCGGCGCTGATGGTGATGAAGCAGCAGGTCGGCCCCGAGCGCATGCGCCGCTTCCTGCGCTACAACCTGGAAAAGTATCTGATGGGACGGGCGCTGGAAACCAAGTACGAGCTGCCGCTGGCGCACAATGAAAACCAGGATTACATCCACTACCGCAAGGGCGCGCTGGCCATGTACTGGCTGCAGGACGTGCTGGGCGAAGACAAGATCAACGCCGTGCTGCACGAGCTGCTGACGCATCACGCCTTCCACGGCGCGCCGTATCCGAGCGTGCTGGCGCTGACCGACGCGCTGCGCCGCGCCACGCCGCCCGAGCATGCCTACCTGATCGACGACCTGTTCGAGCACATCGTGCTGTACGAGAACCGCGCCACGTCCGCCAGCGCGACCAGGCGCGCGGACGGCAAGTACGAGGTGACTCTGCGCGCCAGCGCGCTCAAGCTGCGCGCCGGCAAACTTGGCGACGAGACGGAAGCGCCTTTGAAAGACGTGATCGAGTTCGGCGTCGACGACAAGGATGGCAAGCCGCTGCTGCGCCAACGGCGCATCGTCGACAGCAATACCGTCAGCGTGACCATGGTGGTTGGGGCGCGACCGTACAAGGCCGGCATCGATCCGGACAACAAGCTGATCGACCGCAAGCCGGGGGACAATATGATCGAGGTGGAGCAGTAGCGCGCTGCCTGGGGCGGGAGGCACGCGTGGCGGCAGCCTCCTAACACTTGTACCGGGTCCACCCCGAATCTTGCGCGGCAAATATTTCTTTTCGTATAAACTTCCACCTTTTACGTGGAAGATCGCATGCCCAGCGTCAAAACGATGGACCAGACCGGCTTTCGCCGCATCCTCGCCCGCAACGTCGCGTTGCCGCTGGCAATTGGCGTGGGCAGCGCGCTCATTTTCGTCGCCGTCATCACCTACCTGCTGTCGGTACTGAGCATGGTGGAACACAGCGAAAAGGTCATCGGCCACGCCAATGAAGCGGCCAAGCTGTCGGTCGACCAGGAATCCGGCCTGCGCGGCTATTTGCTGAGCAACGACGAAGCCTTCCTCGCCCCCTACACCCTGTCCAGGGCAAAAACCGCCTCGACCATGGAAACGCTGACCAAGATGGTGGCGGACAATCCGCCCCAGGTCGAGCGCCTGCGCCAGATCATGGCCATGCAGGACCAGTGGACCGAGTACGCCAACAGCGCCATCGCGCTGCGGCGCGCCAATAACGATGTCATCACGCTGGTGCGCAGCGGGCGCGGCAGGGTCGCTTTCGACGAAATCCGGAAGACGTTCAACGATTTTCTCGCGGTCGAGCAGCGCCTGCTGCAACAGCGTAACGAGTCCGCCCAGAGCGTCACGCGCTGGGGCGTCGGCCTGTACCTGCTGGTCAGCCTGGTGCTGTCCGGCCTGCTGGCCTACTTCGGCCGCCGCGAGCTGATGCGCCTGTCGGAGGTATTCGGCGACGCCATCGACCAGCACCGTACCCACGGCGAAGCGCTGGAACGCCAGGCATGGCTGCGCAGTGGCCAGACCCGGCTGGCCGAACGCAGCATCGGCCACAACAGCCTGTCCAGCCTTGGCCGCGCCTCCCTCGACTTCATGGCCGAATACAGCGGCGCGGCCGTCGCCGCCCTGTACGCACGCGACGAAGACGGCAGCCTGCGCCGCGTCGCCGGTTACGGCATGAGCAAGGAAGAACTCCAGCGCGAGGTCAGCTACAACGGCGCCGACACCCTGGTCGGCCAGGCGTTGCTGTCCAAACGCGCGATCGTGTTGGGCAACCTGCCCGACCACTATCTGAAGGTCAGCTCCGGCATCGGCAGCGGCAGCCCGCGCCACCTGGTCCTGATCCCGGTCGACAATGACGGCGTGGCCAATGGTGTCATCGAATTGGGCTTCCTGAACGAGCCGCGCAAGCGCGACCTGGAATTTCTGGAACTGGTCGCACCGAACATCGGCCGCGCCATCGAAGCGGCCCTGGCGCGCCGCCGCCTGCAAGATGCGCTGGCCGAGACCCAGCAGCTCAACGAAGAACTCCAGGTGCAGCAGGAAGAACTGCGCACCGCCAACGAGGAACTCGAAGAGCAGTCGCGCGTGCTGGAAGAATCGCAGACCATCCTCGAAAACCAGAAGGCGGAGCTGGAGCAGACCAACGAACGCCTGGCCGAACAGGCCAACGCGCTCGATGAAAAGAACAGCGCCCTGGGCGTCATCCAGCACGAGCTGGAAGAGCGCGCGCTCGACCTGCAGCGCGCCAGCAAGTACAAGTCCGAGTTCCTGGCCAATATGTCGCACGAACTGCGTACGCCCCTCAACAGCTCCCTGATCCTGTCCAAGCTGCTGTCCGAGAACGCCAGGGGCAATCTCGAACCGGAGCAGATCCAGTTCGCCAACACCATCTACGCGGCCGGCAACGACCTGCTCAACCTGATCAACGATATCCTCGACATTTCCAAGGTCGAAGCGGGCAAGCTCGAACTGGCGCCCGAAGACATCGCCCTGTCCGAGCTGACCGACACCATGAACCACACCTTCGGGCCGCTGGCCGGCCAGAAGCAGCTCACCTTTACCGCCGCCGTCGAGGCGGGCGCTCCGCTCACGCTGCACAGCGACGGCCAGCGCCTGCAGCAGATTCTCAAGAACCTGCTGTCGAATGCGATCAAGTTCACCGATGCCGGCCAGGTATCGCTGACCATCGAAGTGCGCCCGGACGGCATGCTGGCCTTCGTCGTGCGCGATTCGGGCATCGGCATCGCGCCCGACCAGCACGCGATCATCTTCGAGGCGTTCCGCCAGGCCGATGGCACCACCAGCCGGCGCTACGGCGGCACCGGCCTGGGCCTGTCGATCTCGCGCGACCTGGCGGCCCTGCTGGGCGGCTCGATCGCGATTGCCAGCTCGCCCGGCAAGGGCAGCACCTTCACCCTGCTGCTGCCGCCCACCCTTCCGGCCGGGATCGCGGGCCTGCCCGACACCGCCGCGCCAGGTCCGCGCGCCGCCCTGGCGCCGCCGGCGGCGCCGGCATTGGCCCTGCGCACCCCGGTCTTCGCCGATGACCGCGAGCGCGCCGTCGCCGGCGGGCGCACCGTGCTGGTGATCGAAGACGATGTCTCGTTCGCCCGCATCCTGTTCGACCTGGCGCATGAAATGCAATACCGCTGCCTGGTGGCGCACAGCGCCGCCGACGGCCTGCAGGCCGCAGACGACTTCCTGCCCGACGCCATCCTGCTCGACCTGGGCCTGCCCGACGGCTCTGGCCTGGACGTGCTGCAAAAGCTCAAGGACAATCCGCGCGCGCGCCACATCCCGGTGCACATCGTCTCGGCCAACGACCGCGCCGAGGCCGCGCTGCAACTGGGCGCGATCGGTTACGTGATCAAGCCGGCCACGCGCGACCGCCTCAAGGAGGTATTCCGCACGCTCGAAGGCAAATTCACCCAGAAGCTCAAACGCGTGCTGCTGGTCGAAGACGACGAGCGCCAGCGCCAGAGCGTGGTCCATCTGATCGACGACGCCGACGTCGAGATCACCGCGGTGGCCACCGGCGGCGAAGCCTTTGCGCTGCTGCAGGCCGGCGTCTACGACTGCATGATCATCGACCTGAAACTGCCCGACATGCAGGGCCACGAACTGCTGCGCAAGATGGCGGCCGAGGAAATCGCCTCGTTCCCGCCGGTGATCGTCTACACCGGCCGCAACCTGACGCGCGCGGAGGAAGCCGAGCTGCTGAAGTACTCGCGCTCGATCATCATCAAGGGCGCGCGTTCGCCCGAGCGCCTGCTCGACGAAGTCACCCTGTTCCTGCACAAGGTCGAGTCGCAGATGTCGGCCGAGCGCCAGAGCATGCTCAAAACGGTGCGCAGCCGCGACCGCGTGTTCGATGGCCGCCGCATCCTGCTGGTGGACGACGACGTGCGCAACATCTTCTCGCTCACCAGCGCGCTGGAACAGAAAGGCATCACGGTCGAAGTGGGCCGCAACGGCTTCGAGGCACTCGAACGGCTCGACCAGATCCCCGATATGGACCTGGTGCTGATGGATGTGATGATGCCCGGGATGGATGGCCTGGAAGCGACGCGCCGCCTGCGCGCCGACCCGCGCTTCGCCAAGCTGCCGGTGATCGCCATCACGGCCAAGGCCATGAAGGACGACCAGGAACAGTGCATGAAAGCCGGCGCGTCGGACTACCTGGCCAAGCCGATCGACCTTGACCGCCTGTACTCCCTGCTGCGCGTCTGGCTGCCGAGCATGGAGCGGCTCTGATGGATGCACCGGACAGCATCACCATCGAGCTGCGCCTGCTGATGGAAGCGATCTACCTGAAATACAGCTACGACTTCCGCGATTATTCGGGTGCCTCGCAAAAGCGCCGCGTGCTGCACGCGCTGCACCAGATGGATTGCGCCAGCATCTCCGAACTGCAGTCGCGCGTGCTGCACGACCCGGACGCGTTCATGCAGCTGCTGCAGTACCTGACGATTCCGACCAGCGAGATGTTCCGCGACCCCGCCTATTTCCAGGCGCTGCGCGAGCACGTGATGCCGCACCTCTCCACTTATCCCTCGCTGAAGATCTGGATCGCCGGCTGCAGCACGGGCGAGGAAATCTACTCGATGGCGATCCTGCTGAAGGAAGAAGGGCTGCTGGAGCGCTCGATCATCTACGCCACCGACATCAACCCGCATTCGCTCGACCGCGCGCGCAAGGGCGTGTTCGCGCTCGAGCGCATGCGCGCCTACACCGCCAGCTACCAGATGGCCGGCGGACGCGCCGCGTTTTCCGACTACTACACGGCCGCCTACGACGGCGCCCTGTTCGACCGCAGCCTGGTGGACAATGTGATCTTCGCCGACCATAGCCTGGCGACCGACAGCGTGTTCTCCGAAACCCACTTAATCAGCTGCCGCAACGTGATGATCTACTTTAACCGCAAGCTGCAGGACCGCGCGCTTGGGCTGTTCCACGAGTCGCTGTGCCATCGCGGCTTTCTTGGCCTGGGCAGCAAGGAGAGCCTCGATTTTTCGGCGCACGCGGACGCTTTCGAGCCGCTGGTCAAGGCCGAGCGCGTGTTTCGCAAGGTGGCGCCATGAACGCCGTCCATGACGCGCTGCTGGCCCGGCGCAGGATCGACGCCGTGGTGATCGGCGCCTCGGCCGGCGGCATCGACGCCCTGCTGCGCATCCTGCCTGTGCTGCCCCGCAGCTTCGGCTTTTCGGTGACCGTGGTGCTGCACCTGCCGGACGACCGCGACAGCCGCCTGGCCGAAGTCTTCCAGCAGCGCCTGGCGATGCCGGTGCGCCAGGCCGACGACAAGATGAGCCTGGCGCCGGGCACCGTCTACTTCGCCCCGCCCGGCTACCACCTGTCGATCGAACGCGACCTGAGTTTTTCGCTGAGCCAGGAAGACCCGGTGCATTTCTCGCGCCCGGCCATCGACCTGCTGATGGAATCGGCCGCCGACGCCTACGGCAAGCGCCTGGTCGGCATCCTGCTCACCGGCGCCAGCGCCGATGGCGCCGCCGGCATGGCGCGCATCGCCGCCTGCGGCGGCCTGACCGTGGTGCAGGACCCGCTCGACGCCGAGATTGCGACCATGCCATCGGCGGCGATCCGGCTGCGCGCGCCCGATGCCGTGCTGCCGGTGCCAGCCATCCGCGCGCTCATGGCCGCGATGAAGGAGATCCAATGAAGAGCGACCAACAAAAAATCAAGCTCCTGATCGTTGACGACCTGCCCGAGAACCTGCTCGCGCTGAGCAAGATCATCGAACAGGAAGACCGCATCGTCTACCAGGCCAGTTCGGGCGAGGCGGCGCTGTCGCTGCTGCTCGAACACGACTTCGCGCTGGCCATCCTCGACGTCATGATGCCCGGGATGGACGGCATCGAACTGGCGGAACTGATGCGCGGCACCGAGCGCACGCGCAACGTGCCGATCGTGTTCGTCAGCGCGGCCGGGCGCGAGCTCAATTACGCCTTCAAGGGCTACGAGACGGGTGCCGTCGACTTCCTCTACAAGCCGCTCGACATCGCGGCCGTCAAGAGCAAGGTCAATGTGTTCGTGGCCCTGTGCCAGCAGCGCAATGAAGTCAAGCGCCAGGTGGCCGAACTGGAAGAGAGCCGGCGCGAGCTGCGCGCCACCCAGGTCGAACTGGAACGCTCGGTGAAGATGCGCGACGACTTCATGTCGATGGTCGCGCACGAACTGCGCACGCCGCTCAACACCCTGTTCCTGGAAACCCAGTTGCGCGGCATGCAGCTCGATAAAGGCAATATGGCCGTCTTCAACGAAGAGAACATGCGCAAGATGGTGGCGCGCGACGGCCGCCAGATCCAGAGCATGATCCGCCTGATCAACGACATGGTGGACGTTTCGCGCATCCGCAGCGGCAAGCTGTCGATCCGCCCGGCCGAAACCGAGCTGTCGGCCCTGCTGGCGCGCATCGTCAGCGACCTGGCCCAGCGCACCGAGGCGGCCGGCGGCACCATCGAACTGCATGCGCCGGAGCCTGTGGCGGGCGTGTGGGACGAGTTCAGGGTCGAGCAGATCATCATCAACCTGCTCACCAACGCGCTGCGCTACGGCGGCAGCAAGCCCGTGAAAATCAGCCTGGAAGCGCGCGGCGGATACGCCAGCATCGTGGTGCGCGACCAAGGGGTGGGCATCGCGCCGGAAGACCAGCTGCGCATCTTCGCGCCGTTCGAGCGGGCCGGCACCAAGGACGTGCGCGAGGGCCTCGGCCTGGGCCTGTACATCGCGCGCCAGTTGGCCGAATCGCACGACGGCACGCTCGATGTCGACAGCGCGCCGAACCAGGGTGCGGCCTTCCGCCTTACCCTGCCATTGAGCGGATCGCACGCATGAACGGGCGCCGACTCGTACTGCGCGGGGTTGGCGCCGTGGCGCTGCTGGCCGGCCTCGGACGCGCCGCCGCATCGCGCCACGAACCGAGCTACGGCCAGCATGGCATGGTCTTGTTCGGCGGCGCCGATGGCCTGTATGCCTCGCATCTGCCGATGATGCATGCGCCGCACGACCGCCAGGTGATCCTGCAAATCCACTTGGCCGACAAGGCGCAGGATGCGGCGCTGCGGCGCCGGCTCGATGGCAAGACGGCGCTGTGGACCATCGCTCCGGAAAATTTTGAACTGGACCGGCTGGCGCCGGACAGCGCCAACCCGCTGCGCGCCTTCAAGGCCGACCTGGTGCAGGGCCACTTCGAGCGCGGCGGCGTTACCCGGCACAAAGGGGCGTCGATCGTGGTCGACAAGGTGCTGCAGTTCCGACCCCTGCTGCCCCGCTTCGCGGCCAGCACCACGGCACGCTACCTGCAGGTGGGCAGCGGCGCCACGCGCTTCCTGGTCAAGCAGATCGACAGCCGCCCCGACTTCGACCATATCGTCGCGTTCAGCACACGCCCCGACGCGCCCACCGATCCAGTCGAAGTGCCGAAAAAAGCACTTGAAGAGACGACGGCCGCCGCCCTGGCGCGCCAGCTGATTGGTGCCCGCATTATCGGCACCATTTATTTCGACAAGGCCGACCTGACATGACGGTGCCGCGCGAGTACATCGGCCTGTGGCGGCGCGAGGGCATCTGGCGCAGCAACGGCAGCAGCGATACCACGACACTGGTGCTGTGGTTCCAGTCGGCGCGCTGGCACATCGATTCGCGCGGCTTTGCCGGCGCCACCGTGGTGGAAGGCGCGCGCTGCGAATGGCGTCCCGAGATCGCCTTCCCCGCGCTCGGCCCCGGTATCGACGCAGGCACCATGCGCTTTGACGGCGCCGGCAAGGTCGAAGAAACCGGCATCGACGGCAGCTATCGCGAGCAGTGGCTGCGCATCGATGCCGGCCCGGTACACGCGCAGCGATTGGAGCGCGACGATGGCGCGCTGGCCTGGCTGATCACCGGCGCCGAGTGGATGGCGTGGGCGCACGGCCATCCCGGCGGCACGGCGCAGTTCAGCATCGCCAAGGGCGATGCGGCGACGCTGCCGCCAGGAGCCGGAAGCGGCTGGCGCGTGAGCGCCAGCGACGACTAGGCCGGCGGCTCGGCGTCGATAAAGCGGCGCACCAGTTGCGTGGCCATCGGCGCCGCATACCCCATCGGCATGCTCGCCGGCGCCGCGCTGGCCAGCTGGAAGGTCCCTTCCATCATGGCCAGCAGGGCCGCGGCCAGCGCATGCACGTTGGCCGTGCTTTTCCCCTGCGCGGCCAGGCTGGCCGAGAGCAGCTCGCGCAGCAGCGCCATTTCGGTATCGACCGCGTGCTGGTAGGCCGCCCGTACCTCGGGCTGGCGCACCGCTTCCGCACCGATTACCACCCAGGCCGCGACCGCGCCCGGATCGGCGCCCTCCCCCAAACCAAGACGCGCGTCGATGTAGGCTTTCAAACGCTGGTCGGCGTCAAGCGCGTTCTGCGCCAACGCAAGGTAGCGCTGCTGCGCCGCCGCAGCGAGCGCCTTGACCAGCGCCAGCAAGATATCGGCTTTGCTGTGAAAATGATAGTGCAGCAGGCCGGGCGTGAGGTCCGCGCGCCGGGCAATGAGCACTATGGTGGCCTTTTCGTAGCCATGTTCGGCCATCGTGTCGAGCAAGGCTTGCACGATCTGCGCGCGGCGCTGCTCCGAATTGGGCTTTCTCGACATGCGTGGATCACTTAAATTGGTTGGTTGACCAAATTATACTTGTTTTCCCTCGCGCCTTTCGCTAACCTGACAATATTGGATGAGCAACCAAACAATTAAACGGGCCACAAGATGAGTTTCACTCCCCCCAAGGTATTGGTGCTGACCGGCGGGATCGGCAGCGGCAAGTCGACCTTCGCGCGCGCCTTTGAAGCGCTTGGCGTGCCGTGCATCGACGCCGATGCGCTGGCGCGCACGGTGCACCAGGACCCGGCGCATCCGGCCACGATGCAGATCGCGCGTGCTTTTCCGCATGCGATGGCGCCCGATGGCAGCCTGGCGCGCGGCACATTGCGCAGCGTGTTCGCGCTGGACCCGGCCGCCAATGAAACATTGAAGCGCATCCTGCGCCCGGCCGTGCTGGCGCTGGCAAACGACTGGACGCGCCGCCAGCCGGCGCCGTATGTGGTGTGGGAGTCGGCGCTGGCGATGGACCAGGCGCTGCCCGCGGCGCGCGTGCTGGTGGTCGATACGTCCGACCAGAACCGGTCGGCGCGCATCGCCCTGCGCAATCCCGACTGGAGCGGCGCGCAGGTGGCCAGCATCATCGCCATGCAGCTGCCGCGCGCCGATTATCTGGCGCGCGCCGACGACGTGGTGGAAAACGACGGTACGCTGGACGACGTGCGCGCCCTCACCTTGCAACTGCATCACCGATACACCGACCTGTGGAGCTGAACCTTGAAAAAAATCGCATTCTCCGGCACGCTCGACCCGATCACCAATGGCCATCTGTGGGTGATCGGTGAAGCGCGCGAACTGGCCGACGAAGTCGTTGTGCTGATCTCTGAAAACCCGTTCAAGAAGCCGCAGTTCAATGCCGCCTCGCGCAAGGACATCGTCGAACGCAGCGTGGCCGCGCAAGGCTGGACCAATGTCAGCGTGGTGCTGGTGCGCGGCGACTACACGGCGCGCGCGGCCAAGCGGCTGGGCATCGATTTCCTGATCCGCGGCATCCGCAACACATCCGACTTCGATTACGAAAACCTGATCCAGCAAGCCAATGTCGATGTGCTGCACGGCGCGAAAACGCTGTTCGTGATGCCGCCGCGCGATCTGGGGTCGGTCAGTTCGAGTTTCGTGCGCGGTTTGCAGGGACCGGTCGGCTGGCACTGGACCACGCGCCAGTTCATGCCAGCGCCGGCCTACGCCGCGTGGATTCTCGACTGGCTGCGCAAGGACTGGGACAGCCTGTGGCCAGGCGACGACGCCAACGCCGCGGCCTGGTTCGCGCGGCTGACCAGCGAGAGCGCCTACGGCTCTTGCCAGCGGCCGTATCACAACCTCGATCATCTGGTGCACGGGCTGACCGAAATCACCGTGTGGGCGGCCAACGCCGGCGCCAGCGCGGCGCAGATGGCGACGCTCAAAAAAGCCTTCTGGTTCCATGACGCGGTATATGGCGGCGGCACGGGGAAGGGATCGAATGAGGAACAGAGCGCGCAACTGTGGCTTGCCTCAAGCCTCGACAGCGGCGCAGTGGCGATTGAGGTGGCCAGCCTGATTCGCGCCACCGAACATCTGGCGCCGGTGGCATCACGGCATGCCCTGCAGGATGTGATGCAGGGCGTGGACCTGGCGATCCTGGGCCAGGCCGCGGATGTCTACGACGGTTATGCGCGCTCGGTGCGGGCCGAGTACAAGCACGTCGAGGAGGCGGATTATCTCGCCGGCCGCGAACGCATCCTGGTGCACTTTCAAGCGCAGGCCAAAGCAGGCACGCTGTACCCGAATGGGTATTTCGCGGACCTGTACAACGAGCGCGCGCGAGAGAACCTGGCGCGCGAACTGGAAACGCTGCGCGAGCGTCAATCGTTTGCGGGCGAGTGCCCATGATGTGAGGCTATGTGTGACAGCACCCGTTTGAAAATGGGCGTGCTCGCACTCAGCGCCGTTTCCGGCTCACATTAGCTGCAAATGACACAACGCACGTGCTCAATCAAAAAGACAATGCATACCGTTAACGCGTATAACTGGAGTATTTATGACGTTTCTCACCAGCCAACAAGCATACCTCGCCATGTTTGCTTTCTTAGAGGAAGAATTTAAGCTTACTGGGTCAGATGAGATTGGCAGCCTTTTAGGTGGAATGTCATTGCTCGCCAATGGGGACCCCGTGGACTTGGCAGTTATAGAACAGTGGAATTTGGCCGTTCAGGTTGCACTTACTGGAGAAGTAGATGCAAATTTTAGAATTTTGAGCGCAGACAGCGAACCTTCCAAATGAAGTCTATCCAACGTGCTGCAACCGATGGGACGACCGCGGCGGCAAACCGGCGATCAACTCGTCAAGCACGGCCTTGGCGCGGAACAAAGCCATGCTGCGACGAGGGAGGCGAAATCGGCGTCGAATGCGAGCACGGTCGGTCTGAAACGCCAGCCGCTACAGCGATGGGGCCGGAAGCACGGCCGTGGAATACGGTGCCAGCACGCGCCAGCCCAGGGAGAGGTACAGCGCGCGTCCGGCCTCGGTGGCGACAAGCAGGCGCTCTGTCGTTCCGGCTTGTTCGGCCACGGCGTCGAGCGCGATCATCAGCGCGCGGGCAAGGCCCTTTCTGCGATGAGACTCGACGGTTTCGATGCGGTCGAATACGGCGGTTCCTTTGTTCAGCGCCACGCGCCCTATTGCCGCCGTCTGCCCCGCCGCGTCAAGCAGGCGGATAAGGGATGCTCCATTTTCCTCTTCCATTCTGGCCGTGTAGCCTGCTGGCGGTGCGGCTGATGCGGATATCGGCGTCGACCGGCACATGAGATAGTGGGGAGCTTCGATCGTCCAGCGGTCGGGAAGCGCGCGGCGCATGTGATCGGGATCGACCGCTGCCTTCAGATAGACGAAGGGCTCGTGGATGCGGGATGCACATTCTTGAAGCGCTTCACCTGCATCCACAAAGACGTGACGGCGCAACTGGTCGGGCCAACCGACGTCCACTGCCAATCCTCCCCCGTGGTGCCTGGGAAGCGGCACTCCGCGGGCCAGGCTCCAGCCAGTCAGCCAGCGTTCAAGAAGGCTCAAATCGACGTTTATGAATTGCGTCTCCAACATGATGATGGGTGCCAGGCCTGACAAACGAACACGGGCCCGGCCATAAAAGCCGCAATGCGGTTTCTACAGACGGGCCCGTGTCCGCATGCCAGACCTGGCACCAAGCGGTACAGCGGATTATTCTTCCGCGACAGCTTTCTTGACAGCGGCTTTCTTCGCTGCCGGTTTCTTGGCTGCAGCCTTCTTGGCAGGCGCCTTCTTGGCCGCCGCTTTCTTGGCCGGTGCGGCTTTCTTCGCCGTGGCCGGTGCCGCCTCGTCGCCCTCGGGATCGGCTACCGCCGCAGCCTTGCCCTTGGCCGGTGCTTTCGCCTTGCGCTCCTCGAACTCGAAGCTGATCTTGCCATCCTTGCCCTTGACCAGGAAAGCCTTGAACGGACGGCGCGTACGCTGCGATACAAAGCCCGGCATCAGATCGGTCTTGCCATCGTTGAGCAGCTTGACCATTTGCTCAGGCAAAATTTCCTGCTGCAAGATGATGCGGCCGCTGCGGAAATCGCACGTCTTCGGCTTGGCCACGCTGTGCTCGCACACATACGCCAGGCCCATCTCGAACACGCCGGCGGCGCATTTCGGGCACGGTCCGAGCGCGGTCTGGCCGGTGAAGTCGACGCCTTCGCCATCTTCGCCGCCTTCATCGTTCTGGCCGAAATCGAACTCCAGCTTGCAATTCTTGATGTCTTCATCGCGCACGATGCGCAGAATCGCGGCAAACGGACGCCCCATCTTCGAGCGGAAGCCCTGCATCGGGCCGATCGTGCGTTTTTCCAGCAACTCTTCAACTTCGGCAATCTCGAACTGGCGGCTGCCAGGCGTCTTGCTCATGTTGAATTCGCACTTGGTGCAGGCGAAACGGCGATAGTTTTCCTTGACCACGCCACCGCAGTTCGGGCACGGCGTGTGCAGGGTGGCGTAGTCGCCGGGAATGGTGTCGTTGTTGTATTCCTTGGCGCGCTTGACGATGATCTGCGTCATCTGGGCAATTTCACGCATGAACTCATCACGCGAAATCTTGCCCTTCTCCATTTGCGACAGCTTGTATTCCCATTCGCCCGTCAGTTCCGGCGCGGTCAGTTCGTTCACGCCGAGGCCGCGCAGCAAGGTCATCAGTTGCGATGCCTTGGCGGTCGGAATCAGTTCACGCCCTTCGCGCAGCAGGTAGCGCTCGCCCAGCAAGCCTTCGATGATGGCCGCGCGCGTCGCTGGCGTGCCCAGGCCCTTGCCGGCCATGGCGTCGCGCAGTTCATCGTCGTCGATCAGCTTGCCGGCGCCTTCCATGGCCGACAGCAAGGTCGCTTCCGAGTAGCGTGCGGGCGGCTTGGTGACCAGGGCGTTCGGGCTGACTTTTTCGGTCTGCACTTTTTCGCCCTTGGCCACGGGAACCAGGTTGCCGCCGGTGTTGTCGTCCTTGTCGCTGTCGGTCGACGCTTCCTTGCCGTAGATCGCCAGCCAGCCCGGATTGGTCATGACCTTGCCTTCAGTCTTGAACTGGTGGCCGGACACTTCGGTAAAGCGGGTGGTGACCTGGAATTCCGCAGGCGGGAAGAACACGGCCATGAAGCGGCGCGTGACCAGGTCGTACAGCTTCTGTTCCGGCTCCGACAGATTCTTCGGCGCCAGCGTGGTCGGGATGATCGCGAAGTGATCCGAGATCTTGGTGTTGTCGAAGATGCGCTTGTTCGGCTTGACCCAGCCCTTGTCGGTGATCTGCTTGGCGAACTGGTGGTAGTTATTGTTTTCCGCCAGGCTCACCATGGTGTCCTTGACGGTGCTGACATAGTCTTCCGGCAGATGGCGCGAATCGGTACGCGGGTACGTCAATACCTTGTGCTTTTCGTACAGCGCCTGGGCCAGGCCGAGCGTGTTCTTGGCCGAAAAGCCGAAACGGCCGTTGGCTTCGCGCTGCAGGCTGGTCAGGTCGAACAGGGCCGGCGCCATCGAGGTGGTCGGCTTCGATTCTTCCGTTACATTGCCCTGGCGGCCCTTGCAGGCCATGGCGATGCTGTCGGCCGCTGCCTTGCTCCACAGGCGCTCGGGGCGCTTCTCGGGGTCGTTCTCGTCCTTCTTGAAGGCCTGGTCGAGCCAGCGCCCTTCGTACACGCCGGCGGCGCACACGAACTCGGCGCGCACTTCCCAGTAATCGCGCGAGATGAATTTCTTGATCTTGTCTTCGCGCTCGACCACGATCGACAGGGTCGGCGTCTGCACGCGGCCCACGGTGGTCAGGTAGAAGCCGCCTTCCTTCGAGTTGAAGGCGGTCATGGCGCGGGTGCCGTTGATGCCGATCAGCCAGTCCGCTTCCGAACGGCAGCGCGCGGCGTCGGCCAGCGGCAGCATTTCTTCGTCGCTGCGCAGTTGCGTGAAGCCGTCGCGGATCGCACCCGGCGTCATCGATTGCAGCCACAGGCGCTTGATCGGCTGCTTGGCCTTGGCGTTCTGCGCGATCAGGCGGAAAATCAGCTCGCCCTCGCGCCCGGCATCGCATGCGTTGATGAGCTGGGTGACATCCTTGCGCTTGATCAGCTTGTTGAGCACCTTCAGGCGTGCCTCGGTCTTGGCGATCGGGTTGAGCGCGAAATACGGGGGAATCATGGGCAGGTGGGCGAAGCTCCACTTGCCGCGCTTGACGTCGTGCTCTTCCGGCACCGCGATTTCCAGCAGGTGGCCGACGGCCGACGACAGGACATATTCGTCCGATTCGAAGTACTCATCGTGCTTGGTGAAGCCGCCCAGCGTCTTGGCGATATCGTTCGCGACGGAGGGCTTCTCGGCGATGATGAGGGTTTTGGTCATAGGTTTTCTCGTCGTACTATATTAAGTGGTTCGGCCCGCGCATCATACATGCTTGACCGCAGCAGACAGCATTTTGCCAGCCTGATATCGAAATTGTAACAAACCGATAGAGCGGCCAATGATAAGCGGGTTGTCGGGAAATCCGCAAGTAGCCACTGCATGCCAAAGGCCACAATCTTGCCGGCAGTGGGGGAAAAGCGTTGCGTGGAAGGGAAAACGGGCGCGCCACCGGCTTGATACGGGCGGCGCGGGCCGGACTCAATGCAGCAGGCGGGGAGCCTGCTCGTCGTCGGAGCCGAACAGGTCGTCGAACATCAGCGCGTCCGGTTCCTTGCCCTGGCTCCACAGCAGCATCAGCACGATAATCTTGAGCTTGCCCAGGCCCACCGGCGACTCTTCCAGCGCCAATGCGCGCTCGATGACGATTTCGCGCTGCACAGGGCTGAGCACGCTCGCGCTTTCGAGGAACTGGATGAAGCCGACCGCGGCACTGCCGAGCGCATCGTATTCTTGCTGCACGTAAAAGCGGGTGCCGCTGGAGGTGAACGACAGATTGGTCTCGTCGCCCGCCATTTCGGTCAGGTCGGTCAGCCACACGAGCGCTTCCGAGATCTCGACATCGTCGAAACCGACAGCGGACAGTTTACGCGCCAGCGCGGCCGGCTCGGGGCAGGCATCGGGGCGGTAGTACGTCTCGTAAAGGTAGACAAGGATATCGAACATGGCTCTACTCTATCAGTTAAGCTCGCTTGGGCACAAGCCCCGTCCGTGCGCCCCTTGCGCGCTTGCTTACCGCTTTACGCGCTGGAACAATCCGCCCGGCAATCGTTCGAGATGACCGGCAAGTTCCAGTGCCAGCAGCTGGCCCGCCAGCGTGCCCGGGTCGCTGCCGGTCAGCGCGGCCAGCGCATCGGCGCCGCTCGGTTCGTACTCCAGCGCGTCGAGCAGCGCCAGCTGGCCGGCGTCGCGGATGGCTGTCGCCGGCGCCGCCACGTCCAGGGTGGCCAGCGGCGCCACCCGCAGTGGAATCAGGATGTCGTCGACGCAGTCGACCAGGGTGGCGCCGTCGCGGATCAGGCTATGGCACCCCTTCGACAGCGGAGAATGGATCGAACCGGGAATGGCGAACACGTCGCGCCCCTGCTCGGCCGCCAGCCTGGCGGTGATCAGCGAACCCGAGCCGGCGGCGGCCTCGACCACCAGCACGGCGCAGCACATGCCGCTGATCAGGCGGTTGCGGCGCGGGAAGTTGCCGGGCGAAGGACCGGTGCCGAGTGGGTACTCACTGACGATGCACCCCTCTTCGGCGATGCGCCTGGCCAAGGCTTCATTGCGGCGCGGATAGATGCGGTCGGCCCCGGTGCCGGTCACGGCCACGGTCGAACCCGAACCGCGCAAGCCGCCATCGTGGGCGGCGGCATCGATGCCCAGCGCCAGCCCGGACACGATGGTCAGGCCGGCGCCGCTGAGCGCACTGGCGAAGGCGCGCGCATTGGCCGCGCCCTGCCCGGTGGCATTGCGGCTGCCGACCACGGCCACCGCCGGCGCCGACAGCAGCTCGGCGCGGCCGGCGGCGTACAGCAGCAGGGGCGGCATGGCCAGTGCGCGCAGCAGCGGCGGGAAATCGGGATGGTCGGGCGTGAGAAGATGGTGACCGGGCTGGGCCAGCCAGTCGCGCACGGTGTCGAGGTAGGCGGCGCAGGCGTGCGGCATGGGGTCGCACAGGGCGCGCGCAACGCTGTCGGAGACCAGCTCGCGCAAGGCAAGATGGGAAGCGGAAAAGATGGACTGCGGGGTGCCGAAGCGGGAAAGCAGGCGCTGCGCCGTACCGGGCCCCACGCCCGGGGTCTGCTCCAGGCGTACCCAGGCAGCCAGGCGTTCGGCCTGGCTGGCGGGGTTGGCGGGGTCCGTGTCTTGCACGGCGGTTTTACTCCGGTGATCTGGCCACGTCGCCGACTTCCACCGGCTCGGTTACCTGCATGATCAAGCCGTACGAGACGCGCTTGAACGTGCGGAAGATGAACAGGGTGCCGGACTGTTCGTCAGGCAGCTTGATCGTCGGTTTCGTGGTACGAAGGATGCCCGTTTTCTTGGCACCCGGGTCGACCACACGTTTGCCCAGATTGTACAACTGGAGAACGGTGCCGACATCGACGCCGTCAAGCGTGCCGCGGTTAATGCTGACCACCTGGTTCTGGCCGGCATGGGTCACGCCCGAATATACGCCCATGACGCGCGCTTCGACCTTTTGATCGGGCGGGTGCGGCATGTAGTTGCGCATGACGGTCGGCGGCGCCGGAATCAAGAGGTCGCCCACGCCGATTTCCTGCTTGGACGTGGCCACCACGAAGGTGTGCACGTCGACGCCCGGCTTGGCTTCGGCAAACAGCTTGGCCGTGCCCAGGTACACCGCTTCATAAGCGACCAGCTTGCCGTTTTCCGGATCTTTCAGCGGAGTGCCCGGACGGAACACCTGGAACGAGCTGCCGCCCTTGAGGTTGCCGCGAACGTAAATCTTGTCGTCCTTGCCGAGGTAGACATGGCCTTCCTGGGCCGCGGCGATGCGCGGCGAGCCCTTGAGCTCGTCGGCGTCGACGATCAGCGGCTGCGACAGGAACGGCTCGATCACGCCCGACGGAATGGCCTGGATCGCATCCTTGCCCAAACCTTCGGTACGCACCTGGGGCGACAGGCGCAGCACGCCATTGGCGCTGCCCGAGCCATCGCCGCTACCCGGACGGGACAGCGACAAGCGGTTGTTTTTGCGGTCGAAGTAGATCACCTGCCCCGGATAAATCCAGTGCGGGTTGCGGATCTCTTCCTTGTTCAGTCCCCATACCTGGGGCCAGCACCATGGGTGCTCCAGAAACTTGCCGGAAATATCCCACAAGGTGTCGCCCTTGACCACCAGATGCTGGTCAGGGGCATTGGGCCGGAATTCGCAGGTGGCCGCTTGGGTCGGGGCTGCGAGCAGTCCCGCAAAAAGCGCCACAACCGCTACGCGGACGCCGACTGTGCTAAAATTTTTCATTGAGATGTCCGTAAAGTGCGGCATTAACACGGAATTGCTAGCTGGACACGTCACCTTGCCAGCCACAGCGCAAGAGACAGCGCGATTTAACGCTACCCTATCGACGATATCGATGATAAGGCTTGCCGAACTGGATCAAATTCTGCACATAAATCCTTGAACTAGCAAGAAAAACCATGCTCAACCCGGTTGTGGGTCTGTTGTGTTTTTGTTGTGTTTTAGAATTCTTATGCGTATGAGCACTTGAAATTATCACCGAATTGTTATCGAAATTACTAGACCTATGGCAATACTGAATATTCTCCGCTACCCTGACGCGCGCCTCCACAAGGTTGCCAAGCCGGTCACCGAATTCGGCGAGCGCATCACCAGACTGGTGGCCGACATGGCCGAGACCATGTACGACGCGCCCGGCGTGGGCCTGGCCGCGAGCCAGGTTGACGTGCACGAGCAACTGATCATCGTCGATACGTCCGAGACCAAGGACGACCTGCGCGTGTTCATCAATCCCAAGATCGTCTGGGCAAGCGCCGAGAAGCAAGTTTACGATGAAGGCTGCCTGTCGGTGCCAGGCATTTACGACGGTGTGGAGCGCCCTGCCCAGATCAAGGTCAGCGCGCTCGATGCCGAAGGCAAGCCGTTCGAGCTGAGCGCGGATGGCTTGATGGCGGTGTGCATCCAGCACGAAATGGACCATTTGATGGGCAAGGTGTTCGTGGAATACCTGTCGCCGCTCAAGCGCAACCGGATCAAGGCCAAGATGCTCAAGGAAGAGCGCGGGATGGAACGCGAAGCGGCGCTGCGGGCATCGGGCCGCCGGCACTGATTGCAGGCTGCCGGCAGCGGGCGGTACGCTGTCAGTACCAGTTGACAGACCGTTAGTCACCCGCCGTCGCACGGCGCGCGCCGCCCGTCACATTTAAAGCCGTCGTTCCCGCCTTCGCGGGAACGACGGCTTTTAGCGTTACTGCCAGTTTTTAGCGTTGCTGCCGGTGTTAGCCTTGCTGCCGGTTTTTAGCGTTACCGCCTGTTATAGCGTTGCGCTCCACATACAGTCGCTTTGTACTTTGAACTGTTTTAACCCAGGAATCCCATGAAAATCATCTTTGCCGGCACGCCGGAGTTCGCCGCCGTCGCCCTCCAGGCCCTCCATGTTGCCGGCTTCGAGATTCCACTCGTCCTGACCCAGCCCGACCGCCCCGCCGGCCGCGGCATGCAGCTGCATGCCTCCGCCGTCAAGCAATTCGCCCTGGCCCACGACATCGAGGTCCTGCAGCCGCTTTCCCTGCGCCTCGACAGCAAGGACCCGGAACGCGCCGCCCAGGCCGCCGCGGCCCACGCGCGCCTGCTGGCCACCGACTACGACGTGATGGTGGTTGCCGCCTACGGCCTGATCCTGCCGCGCAGCACCCTCGACATCAAGCCCTGCATCAACATCCATGGCTCCCTGCTGCCGCGCTGGCGCGGCGCCGCGCCGATCCACCGCGCCATCGAAACGGGCGACCTTGAAACCGGCGTGACCATCATGGAAATGGAAGAAGGCCTCGACACCGGCCCCATGCTGCTCATGGAACGGGTGCCGATCCTGCCGGGCGACACCACCGCCAGCCTGCACGACACCCTGGCGGCCCTGGGCGCACGCATGATCGTGGACGCCCTGCGCGCGCGCGCGGCCGGCACCCTGCACCCGGTGCCCCAGCCCGACGCGGGCGTGACCTACGCGGCCAAGATCAGCAAGGAGGAAGCCGCACTCGACTTTTCCCTGTCCTCGGCCGAACTGGGCCGCAAGGTCCGCGCCTTCAACCCCTTCCCCGGCGCCCACGCCGAGGTCAATGGCGTGATCATCAAGATCTGGGGCGCCGAAGCGCTCGACGCCGGCAGCGACGCCGCTCCCGGCCAGATCCTGGCCGCCGATGCCCAGCACGGCATCGTGGTCGCCTGCAAACACGGCACCCTGCGCCTGACGGAACTGCAAAAACCCGGCGGCAAGCGTCTGCCTGCGGCCGAGTTTCTCAAGGGATTCCCTCTGGAAGGGCTCAGCCTCGACTGAGCCCTTGCGCCAGCTTACTGAGCCGCGTCGCGCTCAGCCTGCTGCGCTTCCATATGTTCACGCAGGATCTGGTTGATGCGGGTCTGGTAGCCGGGACCCGCGGCCTTGAACCATTTGAGCATGTCGACGTCGAGGCGGATCGTGACGATCTGCTTGAGCGGTGCGGCAACTGGCGGGCGCTGCACGGTGCTGGCGTCACCCTGCTGCATGGATACTGGCTCGGACCAGCTGGTTTGAAAATCATCGTTCATTTATGTATTCCCCGTAAAGACGCACTGCGGCGTCATCGGAGCGATTGTCGTTTGCCCATGTAACGCAAAGATTGCAGACACGCTACATTTTGTATCATCTTGTATCAAGCCGGTATTTAAATACAAAACGATACAAAGCGAACTGATCATTAAGCCTCCGGAAAACCAAAAGGGCACGATGACGTATAATTTTAGACCCGGTCCCGGCCGGCTCCTGACCCGCCCAACGAAAGCACACCCATGACTACCGCCCATCCCGCCATGTCCAAGACTGAAACCCGGCTGCGCGACATCCTGTCGCGCCGGATCATGATTCTCGATGGCGCGATGGGCACCATCATCCAGCAGTACAAACTCGATGAAGCGGCCTACCGCGGCGGACCAGGCGGGCGCTTTGCCGATTTTGCCGCCCCGGCCGGGAGCGGCGCGCGCGAGCTGTTCGTCAAGGGCAACAATGAATTGCTGACCCTGACCCAGCCGCACATCATCCAGGAAATCCACGAGCGCTACCTGGCCGCCGGCGCCGACCTGATCGAAACGAACACCTTCGGCGCCACCACCATCGCCCAGGACGACTATCACATGGGCCACCTGGCCTACGAGATGAACGTGGCCGCCGCCAGGCTGGCACGCGCCGCCTGCGACAAGTACAGCACCCCGGACAAGCCGCGTTTCGTCGCCGGCGCGCTCGGACCGACCCCGAAAACGGCCTCGATCTCGCCCGACGTCAACGACCCGGCCGCGCGCAACGTGACGTTCGACCAGCTGGTCGCCGCCTACCACCAGCAGGTGGGTGGCTTGGTCGAAGGCGGCTCCGACGTGCTGCTGGTCGAAACCATCTTCGACACCCTCAACTGCAAGGCGGCGCTGTTCGCGATCGACCTGTATTTCACCGAACACCCGGCCATCGAACGCCTGCCGATCATGATTTCCGGGACCGTCACCGACGCCTCGGGGCGCATCTTGTCGGGCCAGACCGTGCCCGCCTTCTGGAACTCGGTACGCCACGCCAAGCCGCTCACCATTGGCCTGAACTGCGCCCTGGGCGCGGCCCTGATGCGCCCCTACGCCGAAGAACTGTCGCAGATCGCCGACACCTTTGTGTGCATCTACCCGAACGCCGGCCTGCCCAACCCGATGAGCGACACCGGCTTCGATGAACTGCCGCTTGACACCTCGTCGCTGCTGCGCGAATTCGCCGACAGCGGCTTTATCAACATCGCCGGCGGCTGCTGCGGCACCACGCCCGACCACATCAAGGCGATTGCCGACATGCTGGCCACGACCAGCCCGCGCGCGATCCCGGAAATTCCGGTGGCGCAGCGCCTGTCGGGCCTGGAACCGTTCACCATCGACGAGAACTCTCTTTTTGTGAACGTCGGCGAGCGCACCAACGTGACCGGCTCGAAAGCCTTCGCGCGCATGATTTTGAATGAGCAGTACGACGAAGCGCTGTCGGTGGCGCGCCAGCAGGTGGAAAACGGCGCCCAGGTCATCGACATCAACATGGACGAGGCGATGCTCGACTCGAAGGCGGCGATGGAACGCTTCCTGAACCTGATCGCCTCCGAGCCGGACATTTCGCGCGTGCCGATCATGATCGACTCGTCCAAGTGGTCGGTGATCGAAGCGGGCCTCAAATGCGTGCAGGGCAAGGCCATCGTCAATTCCATCTCGATGAAGGAAGGCGAGGAAGAATTCATCCGCCAGGCGCGCCTGTGCCGCCGCTACGGCGCCGCCGTGATCGTGATGGCCTTCGACGAACAGGGCCAGGCCGACACCTTCGCGCGCAAGACCGACATCTGCGCGCGCGCCTACAAGGTGCTCACCGAGCAGGTGGGCTTCCCGCCGGAAGACATCATCTTCGACCCGAACATCTTCGCGATTGCCACTGGCATCGAAGAACACAATAACTACGCGGTCGACTTCATCAACGCCACGCGCTGGATCAAGGATAACCTGCCGCACGCGAAAATTTCGGGCGGCGTCTCGAACGTGTCGTTCAGCTTCCGCGGCAACGACCCGGCGCGCGAAGCGATCCACACCGTGTTCCTGTACCACGCCATCAAGGCCGGCATGACCATGGGGATCGTCAACGCCGGCATGATGGGCGTGTACGACGACATCGCCCCTGAATTGCGCGAGCGCGTCGAAGACGTGGTGCTCAACCGCCGGATCGATTCGACCGAACGCATGATCGAGATTGCCGGCACCCTGAAAGCCGGCGACAAGCAGGACGTGCAGACCCTGGCCTGGCGCGAAGGCACGGTGCAGCAGCGCCTCTCGCACGCGCTGGTGCACGGCATCACCCAGTGGATCGTCGAAGACACCGAAGAAGCGCGCCAGGAACTGCTGCACAACGGCGGCCGCCCGATCCACGTGATCGAAGGCCCGCTGATGGACGGCATGAACGTGGTCGGCGACCTGTTCGGACAAGGCAAAATGTTCCTGCCGCAGGTGGTCAAGTCGGCGCGCGTGATGAAGCAGGCCGTGGCCCACCTGATTCCCTTCATCGAAGAAGAAAAACTGCTGGAAGAAAAACGCACCGGCATCGTCGCCAAACCGAAGGGCAAGATCGTCATCGCCACCGTCAAGGGCGACGTGCACGACATCGGCAAGAACATCGTCTCGGTGGTCCTGCAGTGTAATAACTTCGAGGTCGTGAACATGGGCGTCATGGTCCCCTGCTCCGAGATCCTGGCGCGCGCCAAGGTCGAAAACGCCGACATGATCGGCCTGTCGGGCCTGATCACGCCGTCGTTGGAAGAAATGGCGCACGTGGCCAAGGAAATGCAGCGCGACCCGCACTTCCGCATGCTCAAGATCCCGCTCCTGATCGGCGGCGCCACCACCAGCCGCGCCCACACGGCGGTGAAGATCGCCCACAATTACGAGGGCCCGGTGGTGTACGTGCCGGACGCATCGCGTTCGGTGTCGGTGGCGCAGTCGCTGCTCACGCCGGAAAGCCGCGACCAGTACATCGAAGACATCGCCCAGGATTATGTGCGCATCCGCGCGCAGCACGCCAACAAGAAGGCGCTGCCGATCTTGCCCCTTGGCGCCGCGCGCGCCAACAAGATGGCGCTGGCGTTCGAGCCGGTGCGGCCGAAATTCATCGGGCGGCGCGAATTCAAGAACGTCGACCTGGGCACGCTGGCCAGGTATATCGACTGGGGTCCGTTCTTCCAGACCTGGGACCTGGCCGGCCCCTTCCCCGCGATCCTGACCGACGAGGTGGTCGGCGAAGCGGCGTCGAAGGTCTTCGAGGAAGGCCAGGCGCTGCTCAAGAAAATCATCGAAGGACGCTGGCTGAGCGCCAATGGCGTCATTTCGCTGCTGCCGGCCAATAGCGTGAACGACGACGATATCGAGGTCTATACCGACGACACGCGCGCCACCGTGGCATTCACGTATTACGGCTTGCGCCAGCAGGGCGTCAAGCCGCTGGTCGATGGCGTGCAGCGGCCGAACCAGTGCCTGGCCGATTTTATCGCGCCAAAGGCGTCGGGCATCAAGGATTATATCGGCATGTTTGCGGTGACCAGCGGGCTGGGAATTGAAAAGTACGAAAAGCGCTTTGAAGATGCGCACGACGATTATTCGTCGATCATGCTCAAGTCGCTGGCCGACCGCCTGGCCGAAGCGTTCGCCGAATATATGCACGAACGGGTGCGCACCGATCTGTGGGGTTATGCGGTGGGCGAGAATCTGTCGAATGAAGACATGATCGCCGAGCGCTATGCCGGTATTCGTCCGGCGCCCGGTTATCCGGCGTGTCCGGAGCATACGGTGAAAGCCGATATGTTCAAGGTATTGCAGGCGCAGGAAATCGGCATGGAACTGACCGAGTCGTTCGCCATGTTCCCGGGCGCGGCGGTATCGGGATTCTATTTCGCCCATCCGGAAGCGAAGTATTTCGTGGTCGGAAAGATCGGCGAAGACCAGTTGAACGATATGGTCAAGCGCCGTGGCGTGCCGAAAGAAGACCTGGAACGCTGGCTGGCGCCGAATTTGTCGTAAAGCGCAGCGTCCTCCACCGTCGTCGCCCCCGCCGGGGGCCGCCTTGGCGCGGGAAGTCGTTTCTGCCGGTGGCGGAAACGACATGGCGTGAACTTTTCCCCGTTTTTCCTGCCTAACTCCCTGTCAGCCGGGGAGTATCGGCGCATCTCCCCGGTCATGCTTTTCCGCGCCGCACATCGCGTTCAGGAGGCAATATGAAAATCCAACGCTCCGCCAGGCGGTGGCAGGATCAGGCGATCCTGCTGCTCGGTCTCTGGCTGTTCGTTTCACCCTGGGTGCTGGCCTACCCCGCCGACACCCCGCAGGCCATGAATGCCTGGATCGCGGGCGCGGTCATCGCCGTGCTCGCCGCGTTCGACCTGTACAAAACCTACGTCTGGGCGGTCGTCGTCAACCTGCTCGCGGGCGTGTGGGTGGCCGTCTCGCCATGGATTCCGGCCGTGGCCGACCGCGGGCCCATGATGAGCAACAGCCTCATCGTGGGCATCGCCGTCGTCATCCTGGCCTTGTGGGAGTTGCGCAGCGATCCCGACCTGCACAAGCAATGGGCGGGCGGCACCTAACCGGGGCCCGGCCCGCGCTTGCAAGCCTGTTGCGGCAGATGAAAGCTGCATCTGCCGCAACAGGCGCAAATGGCGCTAAATGGCGAAACGCACCACCTTGTCGCTCCACTCGAAGGCCGCTACTTCCAGTTCGATCAGTTCTTCGCTGGAAATAGCCAGTTCGCGCAATGCGGGCAGCACCTGGTCGTCGGATTCTTCCATGCGCTCGATGCACTCGGCCAGGTGCAGCAGGTCGCCGAAAAAGCCCGTGCGCTGCAGCAGCGCGTGCGCCACCTCGTCGATGACGGGAATCTGCTCGACGATGACCGTCATCGGCATGCCGAACAGGGCATCCATGAGCGACATGATGCCGACCGTGAAGGCGATTTCGGCCACGTTGCGCTGGCCCGGGCGCAAGCGTTGCGCCAGCAGTTCGAGCAGGCGGCCGCGCGTGGTGGCCAGCAGCAGCAGGGGCGACATGCTGCTGCCGCGGCGCGTCGGTTCGGCGTACAGCATGATCTGCAGCCAGCGCTGCAACTGGCGGCGCCCGAGGATGGTCACCGCCTGGCTGATCGAATCGATGCGGTGGCGCATGCCGATCGCCGGGGTGTTGACCAGCCGCAGCAAATTGAAGGCCAAGGTCACGTCGCGCTTGACGGCACGTTCGATCTCGATATTCTCGGCATCCGAGGTGACCAGGCTCATCAGTTCAAGGACGGTCAGCTGCGACGGCGACAGCTTGCGCCCGCTGATCACGGCCGGCCTGGCGAAATAATAACCCTGGAAATAGTCAAAGCCCAGATCGAGGCAGGCATCGAATTCCTCGCGCGTTTCGACCTTTTCGGCGATCAGCTTCTTGTGCTGGCGCTTGAAGCGTGGCGCCAGGGTCGTCAGCGACGACAGCGGCAGGGCGCGCACGTCGAGCTTGACGTACTCGACCATCGGCAACAGCAGTTGCACGTCGGGGGCGTCGACGCGAACGTCGTCAAGCGCAAAGCGGAAGCCATGCGCGCTCAGGTCGGCAATGCGGTCGAGCACCGATGTGGTGACCACCATGCTCTCGACGATTTCCAGCACCACCCGCTCGCGCGGCAGGAACACGAAAATGTCGCTCATCAGCACTTCGGCATCCACATTCAGAAAGCCGAGCGCGTCGCCTATGACTTTTTCCAGCCCCAGCTGGGCGGTGTGGGCAATGACCGTGGCGGTGGCGGCCACATCGCTGTCGATCTGGGCCGTTTCGCCTGGAGCGTTGCGAAAAAGCATTTCGTAAGCGTACAGCCCTTGCTGACGGTCGAGGATTGGCTGGCGCCCCAGATAAAAATCCCGCACTGGCATCTGCTGCGCCATGAGGTCGGCGTCGTGGCTCATCTGTCCTGTAAATATGGATAATAACAGCCGGTAATGTAACCTAATTAATACCAGTGCGTGGAGGAAATACTTAACGCTCTTGTATTGACATCCCATCCACAAACACTTTGAATTCGCCGGGCGCGAAGGCGGTCCATTTTTCGTTGGTGGTCAAGGGTTCGGTGACGATAATCGCTACCCGATCTTCCGGCGTGGTGACTTGAGAAAAATCAACACTCACATCTTCGTCGGACAGGCTGGCCGTGACAAAGGGATGCTGGCGCACCACGTAATGCAGCTTGGTCGAGCAGTGGACGAACAGGGCCGAGCCGTCCGACAGCATCAGGTTGAACGTGCCATGCACGGCAACGGCGGCCACCAGTTCCTTGAGGGCCGCGCGCAGCAAGGACAAGGCCGGCGGCGTGTCGCCGAAGCGGTTGCGCAATTCCTGCAGCAGGAAACAGAAGGCTTTTTCGCTGTCGGTGCTGCCGACCGGGCGATACGGACCGTTCAGGGTCGGGGCAAACTCCTTGAGGTCGCCATTGTGGGCAAACACCCAGTAGCGGCCCCACAATTCGCGCACGAAGGGATGGCAGTTTTCCAGCGCCACATGACCCTGGGTTGCCTTGCGAATATGGGCAATGACGTTTTTCGACTTGATGGGATAGCGCTTGATCAGTTCGGCGACGGGCGACTCGACGGCAGCCTGGTGATCGACGAAGTGGCGCACGCCGGCACCCTCGAAAAAGGCGATGCCCCAGCCATCGTGGTGGGTATCGGTGCGGCCGCCGCGCATGGCGAAGCCGGTAAAGCTAAAAACAATGTCAGTAGGGACATTGCAGTTCATTCCGAGGAGTTGGCACATGACGCCAGAATACCATGTCGGATGGCAGTCCGAGGCCTTGCGCCCTGTTCTTGCATTCCCGCGCAAGACAGCCTGCCTGGCGCGGGAACTGATTTTTGCCGGTAACAGCGCCGCGGTAGCGCGACCGCCAGCTACTGCCCCAGCACCTGCCAAATATTAGTGCAACAACACCGGTTGGCTCATCAGCGAGTCATACGAACCGAGGAAATCATCGATTTCTTCCATGGTGGGTTCGCTGGCGATCAGGTTGTTGACGTCGCGCCTGAATGATTGCGCAAGTTTGCCGCCGATAAATGCTTCACGGCGTCCGGATTTGTCGACGATTTCATATCCGCCGAAGCGCAAGGCTTCGAGATTGTGATCGACGCCGAACTCGACCACGCTGTACTGTTCACTGTTGTAGATCATGTTCATTATTGCTCCTTCGCTCGATCAGACGTTCCACTGTGCTCATCAGGGCAGGTGGGGCTATGCGGACCGATTTCAAGTGTGCAGGTCCGCTGTCAGTTCCAACAGCTGATCGTATGGCGAGTCTTGCAGCCACGATCTCAACTGATCAAGGTGGTCCGTGGCGGCCAGCCCGATGAACAGCCAGTCGGGGCGCAGACGCAGGATCCGATTTAATGTTACACGTAAAACGAGATTGCCGGTGCAGCAAAGGCAGCCGGGCGCGATCCGGTGCACTTGCAGGTCGTGGGAGGGGGATAGCAGGGATTGGCCGGATGGCAACCCTTCGAGCAGCACGGCGCACAGGCCGGCCGCGGAGGACGCGGCAAGGCGCGCCGCGATGGCGGCCTCGCGCTGCGGCGCCGAGCCGCCCGTGACCAGGGTCAGGGCAGCCCTGCGCGCAGGCGCTGCGGTCATCCGTTCTTTTTAGCCAGCTTGCCCGGCTCGACGCCGAGTTGCTTGAGCTTGCGGTACAGGTGGGTGCGTTCGAGCCCGGTTTTTTCGGCCACGCGGGTCATGCTGCCGCCCTCGCGTCCCAAATGATGCTCAAAATACATGCGTTCGAAGGCGTCGCGCGCCTCGCGCAGCGGCAGGTCGAAACTGAGGTTGAAGCCATGCCCTTCCCCGTTCGGCAAGCCGCCCATGCGCGGCGCGATGGCCGATTGCGGGGTTTGCGCCGAAAACATGGCCGACGCCGTCAACGGGCTTTCCTCGGGCTGGGGCGTGAGCATCGGGCGCGGCGCGATCACCGGCGCGCGCACCACTTCCTGGGCCCGCGTGAGGCCCTGCTGCACCGCCTTGAGCAGTTTTTGCAGCGCGATCGGCTTCTCGAGGAAGTTGAGCGCGCCGATCCGGGTTGCCTCGACCGCGGTATCGATGGTCGCGTGTCCCGACATCATGATGACCGGCATGGTCAGCAAGCCGTCGCGCTGCCACTCCTTGAGCAGGGTGACGCCGTCGGTATCGGGCATCCAGATATCCAGAAGCACCAGGTCCGGTGCCCCCGCCGCGCGCGCGTCACGGGCCTGCTGCGCGTTTTCGGCGAGCGTGATCGCATGGCCTTCATCGCCCAAAATTTCCGAGAGTAACTCGCGGATGCCCATTTCATCATCAACTACGAGAATGTTTGCCATGTGTTTGCCTTCCTCTTTTTGCCCGCTCCAATGGCATGCAGCGCATACCGCTCACAGCCGCGATTTTATTCTTAGTTCAACGCTTACGCCACAACGCTGGCCGGTGCTAACTTTAACAGTAAAATCAACACCGACGCGCCAGTTCCGTCACTGCGGTTCTGTATCTCGATCTTACCGCCGTGTTCATCGACGATTTTCTTCACCATCGGCAGTCCCAGCCCGGTCCCGCGCACCTTCGAGGTGACATACGGCTCGAATGCGCGCGACAGGATTTTAGGGGCGAATCCCGGCCCGTTATCGACAATCGACAGGCGCACCGCGGTTCCGGCCCCGTTCGCCCCCTGGTAATGAATCGCCTCGGTCGTGATATCGATGCGCGCCGCTGCCGCGTCAGGACCGCGCTCGCTCATCGCATCCTGGGCATTTTGCAGCAGATTGTGGATCACCTGGCGCAATTGGGTCGCATCGCCCATGACCGCCGGCAGGTTATCGGCAAGCTCAGCATGAATAATATCGCTTTCGTCGCCGGATAGGTACATATGCAGGATTTCGCCGACCAGGGCATTCAGATCGAGCTTGTCGAGCACCGCCGGCGGCGCCTTGGCATAGTCGCGGAAGTCATCGACCATGCGCTTCATGGCGTCGACCTGGTTGACGATGGTCGCCGTGCCCTTGTTGAGCAGGTCGCGGTCGCTCCCTTGCAGGCGCGCTTCGAGCTTCATCTGCATGCGCTCGGCCGACAGCTGGATCGGCGTGAGCGGATTTTTGATCTCGTGCGCCAGGCGCCGCGCCACTTCGCCCCAGGCCATCGAGCGCTGCGCCGAGATCACATCCGAAATATCGTCGAACACCACGATGTAGCCGCTGCCGGCGCCCACCGGCAGGCGCGAGCCGCGCGCCAGCAGGGTGATGTCATGGTCGTCGCTGGTGCCGAGCCGGCGCGGGATTTCGATCTGCTGCTGCCAGTGGGTCTGCTTGCGCGGCGAACCGGCCGCGCTCTGCGCGCTCTGGGTCGAAAACGCCTTGGCGATGGCTTGCGCGAACATTTCCAGCCCGTCGATGGCGGCCAGCGCCATGCCCATGTGGCCGGCCACGTCGTGCTGCAGGATGCGCTCGACCGCCTCGTTGGAACTGACCAGTTTCGAATCGGCGTCCAGCACGATCACGCCGGCCGACATATTTTCCAGCACCGACTCCAGGTGCGCCTTGGCGCTCTGCAGGGCGGCGCGGTTGCGCTCGACCGCGCTGCGCGCCTCGAACAGCTGGCCGGTCATGGTGTTGAACGATTGCGTGAGCGTGCCCAGTTCGTCGGAGGTGGCCACGATCGGGCGCGGCGACAGGTCGCCCTCGGCCACCGCGCGCGTGCCCTCGGCCAGCACCAGCAGCGGCTGCGCCAGTTTACCGGCGATCACGAAGGCGCTCGCGATCGCCCCGAAAATCGCCAGCAGCAGTGTCAGGGTCAGCGTCTCGATATACATCTTGCGCAGGCCGGTGCGCGCCACGTAGCGCTCCTGGTACTCGCTGTAGGCGTTGCGCAGCACCTCGGCGTTGAGCGCCAGCTTGACCGGCACCGCCTGCATCAGCTGCAGGAAGCGCGGCGCCGCGCCCGGCGGCTCGGGAATGGCCAGCACCACGCGCAGGCGCAGGCTGGTGGCGCCGTCGAGCGCATTGGCCGGCAGGCCGTGGTTGCCGTTGACATCCTTGAAATCGCGCTCCACCCCGCCCTCGGCCACCGAATACCCGCCCGGCATCACCGCCTGCAGCAGCATGGCCGGCGTGGGCAGATCGGCTTTCAGGTCGCGCCGTCCCATGACCGCGCTGGTGATCATCCTGCCATCCTGGCCGATGACGACCGCGCTGAGCATGCCCTCCTGTTCCTGCACCAGGCGGGTGAGGATATCGTGCGACGCCACCACATCCTGGCCGGCGATGGTGGCCGCGCTGATCTCGCCGACGGCGCCCAGTTCGCTGCGCGCCTGGTCGAGCGCGGCCACGCCCAGGCTCACGCCCGATTCGAGCGCATCCTCGATCTTCACGTTGAACCACGACTCGATCGAATTGGACACGAACTGCACCGACACCAGGAAGATGACCAGGCCGGGCAGGATGCCGATGCCGGCGAACAGGATCACCAGGCGCGCCATCAGGCGCGAGCCGAACTTGCCGCTCTTGTAGCGCGAATACAGGCGCGCCAGCGCCACCACCACGAACACCAGCAGCGCGCCGGCCACCGCCGCGTTCAGGCCGAGCAGCCAGGTGTAGTAACGGTCGAAGAAGCCGGAATTGTCGGATGCCGAGGCGAGCAGGAACAGCAGGATGCTGACGACGGCGGCGCCGACGATCACTGCATAGCGCAAGGCTTGATTCACCGCTTATTCCGCCGTGTAGGGGAAGGTTTTGTTCTTGGAAGCCAGGCGCCAGTCGGAATTGTTCAGCGCATTGACCTGCATCGGCTTGGGCAGCAGTTCGCGGTCCATGAACATGCGCAGGGTGACGTTGTAGGTCTCGCCGCGCTTGAGCGCCCCTTTCGGCGCGATCACCCAGCGGCTGGGGCGGCGGATCAGCACCATCGCGTCTTCCAGGGTGAGAAAACTCTGCGCCATGCTGCCCAGGACCGACACGTGGTACTGGCGCGTGAGCACGTTGTACCAGATCCGGATGGTCTGGCGCGCCGACACCGCCTTGTCGTCATACCAGTACCAGCGCGGGCGGGTCAGTTCGATTTCGGTGGTGAAGTACAGCTGCACGCCATGCTTGATGGCGTCTTCCAGCCCCTCGTTGAGCTCGAACGCATAGCTGGCCGCCAGGCGGTAGCCCTCGTCGGTCGATTCGATATGCGCATGCGTGACGTCCACCACTCCCGCCGCCCATGCCGGCACGTACGCGCATACGGACGCGAACATCAGCAGCAGCTGGCAGGCGAGAAGGCGGAAAAATCGTAATGTCACAGGGGGGCCAGAGTCTTAAAAGTTCGCATAGTCGAAGGACCCGTTACGTCGCGTTTTTTTGAAACAGGGCGTAGAACAATCCGTCATGATCCTGCACGGCGGTACCGGTCGGAAGCAACTGTCCCGGCGCGGCGAGGCGGGTCGCATTGTGGCGCACCGCGAATGCGGCGGCCTGCGCCTCCGATTCCTGGGGCCAGAGCGAACATGTCACGAACAGCAATTTACCATTCGGGCGCAGCATCTGCCAAAGGTTGTCGAGAATTTTGGCCGAAAGTGTTGCAAGTTGGAGTGCATCGCCCTTGCGCCGCAGCCAGCGGATGTCGGGGTGGCGCCGCACGATGCCCGACGCCGTGCACGGCACGTCGGCCAGGATGCGGTCGAACTGCTGGCCGTCCCACCACACGCTGGTCTGCGCCTCGAACGCTTTGAGCGTCGCGCTCAAACCGAGGCGCTCCAGGTTTTCGCCCACGCGCTCGAGGCGCTTGGGGTCCGAATCGAGCGCGGTCAGGTCCAGCTGTGCCAGTTCCAGCAGGTGGCACGTCTTGCCGCCGGGGGCGGCGCAGGCGTCCAGCACGCGCATGCCGTCCTGCACATCGAGCAGCGGCGCGGCCAGCTGCGCGCCGGCGTCCTGCACCGAGGCCAGGCCGTCGTCGAAACCGGGAATCAGGGCCACGCCCAGGGCCTTCTCGAGACGCACGGCGGACGGCCCGATTTGCGTGGCCGCCATGCCGGCGTCGGCCAGCAAGTGTATGCATGCCTCGACCGTGGTCTTGCGCACGTTCACGCGCAAGGTCAACGGCGGCTGGGCGTTGCCGGCCGCGAGGATGGCTTGCCAGTTGGCGGGATAGGCGGCCTTGGCGGCGTCGATCCACCACTGCGGATAATTCCATTGCGCCACCGGCTGCATCAGCGCCGTCTTGAGCAACTCCTCGCGTTCGCGCAGGAAGCGGCGCAGCACGGCGTTGACCATGCCCTTGGCGTGTGCCATGTCGGGGTGCGAACTGGCCACCGTGACGGCCTGGTCGACGACGGTAAATACTTCATACGGCGGCTCGGCGCCATCCGGGGTATCGATCAGGGTCAGGGCGCAGCACAGCAGGCTGGCCAGCATCGGCGGCTCGGGCGCTTTCGACGTCATCAGGCCGAGCAGCGTCTCGCTGCGGCCGAGCTGGCGCATGGTGCGGTACGCGATATCCTGGATTGCCCCGCGCGCCTGGGGCGCGGCGGCGGTCACGCCGAACGCGGTCAGCAGCGCCTGCGGCAGGGCTGCGCCGCCGCGCACCTGGGCCACGGCATTGGCCGCGCCGAGCAGGCACAGCGCGAGCGAATCGGGCTTCAGATCGGGTCGATAGCCGGGCTGCAGCACGGGCTTGACCTCGAAACTGGCGCGCATGCGCGGCGCTGCCGGCTTGTCCGCTTTGGCTGCGGCGGGTTTGATGGAGAGCGTCGGACGCTTGTTAGTCATGGTCGGGTCGGCTTAGCGCTACTTTATAAAGGTGCAATTGTACCGGGTTAGCCCCCGCACAGGCTTAAACGATCCTTTATGACAACACATTCTTCCAACGTCCAACCTTACAAAAGCGGGGCAAGCGGCCGGCTTTACAACACCCCGTCGCGCTCAACAACGTTTCCTAACCGGGGTCAGACCTCCGATTCGAAATGTTTTTTGTTTCTAATCGGAGGTCTGACCCCGGTTAGGAAATATTTGGGTGGGAAGGGGACGTGGCCGATGGCTGCAAGGGCGGACTCAGAGGGGCGGCAAACCAGTATAATTGAGCTACTATTGCCCGTGGCACTGCCACCGCTCGACTACTCTACAGATCACCGCTCATGCTCGCCTCACAAAAACAAGAAATCGTCGCCCTGTTCCAGGCCGCCCTCGCTCCTGTCCTCGACGGTACCGGCATCACGCCATCCGTCGTCCTCGAGCGCCCGCGCGATCCGTCGCACGGCGACATCGCCTGCAATATCGCCATGCAGCTGGCCAAGCAGCTCAAGATGAATCCGCGCGAACTGGCCCAGAAAATCGTCACCGCCCTGCTCGATAACCCGGCCGGCAAGAGCCTCGTCGACAGCGCCGATATCGCCGGCCCCGGCTTCATCAACCTGCGCGTGGCCGCCGCCGCCAAGCAGTCGGTCGTCAAGACCATCCTCGCCGAAGGCCAGGCTTACGGCCGCAGCGAGGCCGGCGCCGGCAAGAAAGTCATCCTCGAATTCGTCTCGGCCAATCCGACCGGCCCGCTGCACGTCGGCCACGGCCGCCAGGCCGCGCTGGGCGACGCATTGGCCGCGCTGTTCGATTCGCAAGGCTACGCCGTCACCCGCGAGTTCTATTACAACGACGCCGGCGTGCAGATCGCCACCCTGGCCAATTCGGTCCAGGCGCGTGCGCGCGGCTTCAAGCCGGACGACGCCGAATGGCCCGAGTCGGCCTACAACGGCGACTACATCGCCGATATCGCCGCCGATTACCTGGCCGGCAAAACCGTCTCGGCCAGCGACGGCTTGCCCGCCACCGCCAGCGGCAACGTCGACGATCTCGATTCGATCCGCCCGTTCGCCGTCACTTACCTGCGCAACGAGCAGGATATCGACCTGCAAGCTTTCGGCGTGAAGTTCGATAACTACTACCTCGAGTCGTCCCTGTACGCCGACGGCAAGGTGGAAAAAGCCGTCGACGCCCTGATCAAGGCCGGCAAGACCTATGAGCTCGATGGCGCGCTGTGGCTGCGCACCACCGACTACGGCGACGACAAGGACCGCGTGATGCGCAAGTCCGAAGGCGGCTTCACCTACTTCGTGCCGGACGTGGCGTACCACATCGTCAAATGGCAGCGCGGCTTCACCCAGGCCATCAACATCCAGGGCAGCGACCACCACGGCACCATCGCGCGCGTGCGCGCCGGCCTGCAGGCGGTCGGCCTCGATATCCCGCAGGGCTACCCGGACTACGTGCTGCACAAGATGGTCACCGTCATGAAAGACGGCGCCGAGGTCAAGATCTCCAAGCGCGCCGGCTCCTACGTGACGGTGCGCGACCTGATCGAATGGTCGGGCGACGGCGACATCGCCCGGGGCCGCGACGCGGTGCGCTTCTTCCTCATCTCGCGCAAGGCCGATACCGAATTCGTGTTCGACGTCGACGTCGCCCTGAAAACGTCGGACGAGAACCCGGTGTATTACGTGCAGTACGCGCACGCCCGCATCTGCCGCATGCTCGAACAGTTCACGGGCGAGCTGTCGTCCCTGGCCTCGGCCGATCTGGCGCCGCTCACCGCACCGACCGAGATGACCTTGCTGGCGACCCTGGCCGCCTACCCGGAAATGCTGGCGCGCGCCCAGACCGAGCTCGGTCCGCACCAGGTGGCGTTCTACCTGCGCGACCTGGCGGCCAACCTGCACAGCTTCTACTTTGCCGAACGCGTGCTGGTCGACGACGAGGCCCTCAAGCTGGCGCGCCTGGCGCTGATGGTCGCCACGCGCCAGGTGCTGCGCAACGGCCTGGCCCTGATCGGCGTGTCGGCGCCGGAAAAAATGTAACCGCTTCTTCGATTGAAAGCTCCAATGACACGCGATTCCCGCCTTCGGCTCCAACTACCGCTCAAGCACCAGCAAGGCAATACCCTCACCGGCATCGTCATCGGCCTGATCGTGGGCCTGGTGATCGCTGTCGCGGTCGCACTGGCAATCACCAAGGGCGCCACGCCCTTTACCGATAAAACCGGCAAGGCCGGCAAGATGGGCGAGCCGACCGCCGGCCAGGCGGCCGATCCGAACAAGCCGCTGTACGGGAACAAGGAAGCGGCGCGCGCCGCCAACAAGCAGATCACCGACAAGCCCAAGGCCACCACCCCGGCCGAAGCCGATCCGCTCGGCGCGGCCATCGCCAACATGAAGGAAAAGCCGGAGAAGCCGGCACCGGCACCTGCCCCAACCCAGGTGGCCGCCGCGCCCTCCGCCCAGAATGTGACCCCGACCGCGGCGGCCGAACCGGCCGAGGAAAAGATCACCTATTACCTGCAGGCCGGTGCCTTCCGCGAAGTGGCCGACGCCGAGAACACGCGTGCCAAGCTCGCCCTGCTCGGCTTCGAGGCCGTCATCAGCGAGCGCGCCAACGACAGCGGGGTGCTGCACCGGGTGCGCATCGGCCCTTACGGCCAGGTCGAAGCGATGAACAAGGCGCGCGCCAAACTGGTCGACGCCGGCATCGACGTCGCCATCGTGCGCAACCAGAAATAACCACGACACTACGGAAAACCCGCATGCCCACTCTTTTCAAAATCATGCTCGCGCTGGCCCTGTGCGGCGCCGGCACCCACGCCACGGCCTCGCCCGAGGCGCCCGTCAGCGGCACCGACTACGTAACGCTGGCCGAAGCGCAAAACACCGACGCCGGCCAGAAAGTCGAAGTCACCGAGTTTTTTGCCTACGCTTGCCCTCACTGCGCCAGCTTCGAGCCGGCACTGGCCGAGTGGGTGAAAAAGCAGGGCGAGAAGATCGTCTTCAAGCGCGTCCACCTCGGCCACACGCCGGCCGTGGTGCCGCAGCAGCGCCTGTACTACACGCTCGAGTCGATGGACCTGGTGCCGCAATACCACGCCAAGGTATTCGCCGCGATGCACGAGCAGCACCAGCGCTTCGGCAACGATGAACAGGTGTTCGACTGGGCCGCCAGTGTCGGCATCGACCGCGCCAGATTCATCGATGCCTACCGCTCCTTCGGCATCCAGGCCAAGCTATCGCGCGCCAACGGCATGGTCGCGTCGTACAAGATCAAAGAGTGGCCGCAGCTGGCCATCGGCGGCAAATACATGACCTCGCCCAACCTGGCCGGTGCCAGCGCATCCGCCGCCACCGCGGCGCAGCAACAGGAAATGGCGCTGCAAGTGATGGATCACCTGGTCGCCAAAGCGGCAGCGGAAAAGAAATAACCATGCCGGCGCGCGCCCAATGAACCGCGTGTTCATCACCGGCGCGTCGAGCGGGCTCGGTGCGGCGCTGGCGCGCGAGTACGCCGCGCGCGGCGCGACCGTCGGCCTGGTGGCGCGCCGCCGCGACGCGCTCGACGCCCTGCGCGCGCAATTGCCGAATCCCGAACGCCATGTGGTGTACGCGCTCGACGTCACCGACCGCGCCGCGCTGGCAGCGGCCGCCCTTGACTTCATCGAACGCCTCGGCGGCGCCGACATCGTCATCGCCTGCGCCGGCATGTCGGCCGGCACCCTGACCGAATATGCCGAAGACATGCCGGTGTTCGACGCCATCTTCGCCACCAACGTCAACGCCACCGTGGCCACCTTCGCGCCCTTCATCGCTACCATGAAGGCCCAGGCCACGCCGTGCCGCCTGGTCGGCATCGGCAGCGTGGCCGGCGTGCGCGGCCTGCCCGGCGCCGGCGCCTACAGCGCGTCCAAGGCGGCGCTGCGCTGCTATTGCGAGGCGCTGCGGCTCGAACTCAAGCCGCACGGCGTCAAGGTGGTGACCATCGCGCCCGGCTACATCGATACCCCCATGACCAGACATAACGCTTATCCGATGCCCTTCCTGATGTCGCCCGAGCGCTTTGCCGCCAGGGCCGCGCGCACCATCGGCGCGGGCACCAGCTACCGCGTGATCCCGTGGCAGATGGGGGTGGTGGCCAAGCTGCTGCGGCTGTTGCCCGATACCCTGTACGACCTGGCTTTCGTGAACGCGCCCCGCAAGGCACGCGCGGCACGCAAGGCACCCGAGGAAACGCCATGAACGACGCCCTCGCCGCCCCTTCCAGTTTGGGAATGGACGCCGCCGCGCTCGCACGCCACTACCGTGCGCTGGACCAGGCAGGCATCGATATCGAAGTCGTGGCCGAAACCGGATCGACCAACGCCGACCTGCTGGCGCGCGCCGCCGGCCTTTCGCGCCCGGTGCTGCGCGTGGCCGTGCACCAGACGGCCGGGCGCGGCCGCGCCGGACGCAGCTGGCTGTCGGCGCCCGGCTCTGCCCTGACGTTTTCGCTGGCCTGGCATTTTGCCGGACCGCTGCGCGAGCTGGCCGGCCTGCCGCTGGCCGTCGGCGTGGCGCTGGCCGACGCCCTCGGCGCGCTCGGCGTGCCGGTCCAGCTCAAGTGGCCCAACGATGTGCTGCGCGACGGCGCCAAGCTGGCCGGCGTGCTGATCGAAACCCAGGCCGCACCCGGCGGCGGCGTGTGGGCGGTGATCGGCGTCGGCCTCAATCTGCTCATGCCCGACGAAATGGAACAGCGCATCGGCCGCAGCGTGGCGGCCGCCCCGTGGCTGGCGCAGATGGACCGCAATGCGCTCATGGCGCAGCTGCTCGGCGTGCTGGCGGCCAACCTCGGCCAGTTCGCGCACGGCGGCTTTGCGCCCTTCTGCGCGCGCTGGAACCGCCTGCATGCTTACCATGGCCTGCCGGTGGCCATCATCGACCGCGCAATCACCCTGCATGAAGGCGTGGCCGCCGGCGTCGACGACGGCGCGCGCCTGCTGCTCGACACGGCGGGCGGGCGCATCGCCATCGTCGCCGGCGACGTGTCGCTGCGCGTGCGGGAGCACTGAGATGCTGCTGCTGATCGACGCCGGCAATACGCGCATCAAGTGGGCGCTGGCCGAGGACGGCGCCGCGCCCGGCATCTGGATCGCCAGCGGCGCCGTCGCCCTCGCCGACCTGAATCACCTGCCGGCCAGCTGGGCGCAGCACGGCGTCAGCCGCGCGCTGGTGTCGAACGTCGCCGGCAGCAAGCTGCGCGACCAGCTGCAGCTGATGATTCCGAGCACCGCGATCAGCTGGTTCGCCTCGGTTGCGCAGCTGGCCGGCATGCGCAACGCTTACCGCAATCCATCCCAGCTTGGCTGCGACCGTTTCGCCGCGGCGCTTGGCGCGCGTTCGCTGGCGCCCGGCCAGGCGCTCATCGTCGCCACCTGCGGCACCGCCACCACCATCGATGCGGTCAGCGCGGACGGGGTGTTTTTGGGCGGGATGATCCTGCCCGGCCTGGGCCTGATGGCCACCTCGCTGGCGCGCAATACGGCGCAGCTGCCCGAGGTTGCGCCTGGCGCCACCCTGCCGGCCGGCTTTGCCGACAATACCGCCGACGCCATTTTGTCGGGCTGCCTGTCGGCGCAGGCCGGCGCCATCGAACGCGCCTGCGCCCTGCATGGCGCCACCGCCTGCATCGTCTCGGGCGGCGCGGCCCAGTACATCGGCCCCGTGCTCAGGCTCCCGATCGATCACCGGATCGTCGATAATATCGTCCTGATCGGCCTTCATTCCACCGTCACGTCTTCGCCACTCCAGGATAGCCCGTGTTGAAATTCATATTTTGGACCCTCCTTGCCATCAATGCCGTGCTGTTCGCGTACGGCCAGGGCATGCTCGGCAACTTCAGGGAAAACGAGCGCGAGCCGGGCCGCATGCGCAACCAGCTCGCCACCGAGAACATCAAGCTGGTCGCCGCGCGCCCGCTGCCATCGCCGGAAACGGAAGCGGCGGCCGAACCCGAGCCGGTGGTCGCCCCGCCAACGCCGGTGCTGGTCATGACCAAGCCCGCCGCCGCGGTGCCGGCGCCCGCCGAGCCGAAGCCGGAACCCAAGCCGGAGCCGAAGCCGGACCTGGTCGCCTGCACACTGGTTGGAAATTTCGCGCCGCCGGAAGCGCGCCGCTTCGAAGCCATGCTCTCGCCGCTGGCGCTGGGCCAGCGCCAGACGCGCGAAAACGTCGCCGTCCCCGAGGTCACCAGCCATATCGTGTTCATCCCTTCGCCGGGCAGCAAGGAGGCGGCCGACCGCAAGGCGGCCGAACTGAAGGAACTCGGCGTCACCAGTTATTTCATCATGAACGATAACAGCCCGATGAAGTACGCGATTTCGCTCGGTGTGTTCAAGTCGGAGACATCGGCCCAGACGCTGCTGGCAACGCTCACCAGGCAGGGCGTGGTCGGCGCCAAGGTGGCCGGACGCACCAGCCAGGCGACCAAAATGGCGTATCGCTTCCGCGCGCTGGAACCGGCCGCCAAGGCCAAGGTCGATGCGATCGTGGCGCGCTTTCCGGATCAGGAATCGCGCAGCTGCAAATGACGCCGGCGCACCCGGGCCAGGTCAGCGCTGTACGACGATCGGTTTCAGGCGCAGGGTCGACGGCAGATCGCGCAGCGCCTGCATGGCGTCGGCCCGGCTCGGGAACGGCCCGCTGAACAGGCGGTGCAGCGCGCCGCCCTGCACCACTTCGACGGCGGACAGCGCTCCGCCCATGGCCGCGATCTGCGCGCGCACATCGGCCGCCTTGTCGGCGCGGGCAAAAGCGCCCAGCTGCAGGTAAAACCCCGGCTGCGTCATCCCTGCCGGCGGCGCCGCCACAGGCGCTGACGCCAAGGCGGGGGCCAAGGCCGGAGCCGTCACCGTGACCGCGCTGCTTTCGCCCGGCGGCGGCATGTCCACCGCCATCGTGCTCACTTCCCCTTCCGGCTCCGGCGCCAGGCGCCTGATGGTGGCGATGCGCTCCTGCGCGTTGGGCAGCAGCCGTTCCACTTCCACCGTGTGGCTGCCCCTGCCGAGCAGGCCGAGTTTGAGCGCCGCCGTGTACGACACGTCGACCACGCGGCTCGAGTGAAAGGGGCCGCGGTCGTTGATCCGCACCACCACCTGCTTGCCGCTATCGAGGCTGGTAATGCGCGCGTACGAGGGAATCGGCAGGGTCGGATGGGCCGCCGTCATCTTGTACATGTCGTACAGTTCCCCCGACGAGGTTTTCTGGCCATGGAATTTTTTGCCGTACCAGGTCGCCACGCCGCGCTGCCGGAATGGCTGCTCGTGCAACATCGGCGTGTAGGTCTTGCCGAAGACGACGTAGGGCCGGTTGGCGTAGCGCGCATACGGTTCGTCCTTGACGACGGCGTCGGGCACGTCGAGCAGGTTGGCCGGCGGATTGTCGCCCGGGCCGTCATCCTGGTAGTAGCCGCCGCGCCCGGAACCGGCACGCGGCATGCGCGGCAGGTCCTTGCCGACATCGCCGTGTTTGGCCGCCGGGGTTCCCGGGGCCGGCATCGGCAGCATGCGCCGGTGGCCTTCCGGGTCGGTAGCGCAGGCGGTCAGCAGCAAGGCCAGTGCGCTCAGCGCAATGGAAGGTGGAAGCGTTCGTGTTACCGCCATCGTGTCTCCAGGGTCAGGTTTGCACCAGCTTGCGATGCCGCTGGATACTCATCAGTATACCTGCCCCCAGTCCGAGGGTCACAAAAGCGGTCCCGCCGTAGCTCATGAACGGCAGCGGCACGCCCACCACCGGCAAGATGCCGCTGACCATGCCGATGTTCACAAAAGCGTACGTAAAGAAGATCATCGTGATCGCGCCGGCCAGCAGACGCGCGAACAGGGTCGGTGCGTTGGCCGCGATCATCAGGCCGCGCCCGATCAGCAGCAGGTACAGGAGCAGCAGGCCCATGAAGCCGATCAGCCCGAATTCTTCCGCGAAGACCGAGAAAACGAAATCGGTGGTGCGCTCGGGGATGAATTCGAGGTGCGTCTGCGTGCCTTTCATCCAGCCCTTGCCGCTTACCCCGCCCGAGCCGATCGCGATGGTCGACTGGATGATGTGGAAGCCTTTGCCGAGCGGGTCGGCGTACGGATCGACCAGGGTGATTACCCTTTGGCGCTGGTAGTCATGCATCAGCGACCACGCCACCGGCAGGCTGGCGGCGCCGGCCACGAACAGGCCGAGCAGCGCCTTCCACGACAGGCCAGCCAAAAAGATCACGTACACGCCCGACGCCAGCACCAGCAGCGAGGTGCCCAGGTCGGGCTGCAGCTGGATCAGGCCGACGGGGATGGCCAGCAGCACGGTGGCGATGATGAACGAATGCCAGCGCACCAGCCCCGCTTTCTGGTGAAAGTACCAGGCCAGCATCAGCGGCATGGCGATTTTCATGATCTCGGACGGCTGGATATCGAAGCCGATGTGCAGCCAGCGGCGCGCCCCCTTCTTGATGATACCGAACAGAAATACCGCGATCAGCAAGGTCACGCCGATCGTATAGATCGGCACGGCCAGGCGCATCAGGGTTTGCGGCGGCACCTGGGCCGCCAGCCACATGACCACGAATGCGATCATCATGTTGCGCAACTGGCCTTCGATGCGGCCGGGGAAGTCGGCGCCGGCCGAGTACATGGTGATCAGGCTGGTGCCGAACAGCAGGAAGATGACCATGGCCAGCGGCGCGTCGAACACCAGCAGGTAAGGTTTGGCGCGCCGCCACAGCGAGCGTCGTTCGTTGATGCGCATGGCGTCAGTCCTTTGGCGCGGGCGTTTCGGCCCCCGGCTTGTATGGCATTTCGGTGGCCGTATCGGTCTTGAGTTCTTCGAGCGGCAGCAATTCCACGTCTTCCTTGGGTACCTTGGCGCCATCCTTGCCGGCCGGGCGCTTGCCCAGCAGGTAGTAGTCGAGCGCCTTGCGCGCGATCGGGGCCGCCACCGCGGCGCCGAAGCCCGCGTTTTCGACGATCAGCGCCAGCGCGATGCGCGGCTTGTCGGCCGGGGCGAAGGTGACGTACAGCGAATTGTCGCGCAGGCGTTCGTTGATGTTCTTGGCATTGTACTTTTCGCCGCGGCGCAGGCCCACCGCCTGCGAGGTGCCGGTCTTGCCGGCCGAAACGTAACCGGCATTGGCGAACACGGTCTTGCCGGTGCCGCGTTCGGACACGCCGACCATGGCGCGCTTGATGAAGTCGATGTTCTCCTGGCGCAGCGGGATACGGCCACTTTCCTTCGGCACCGTCAGGGTGCGCGCGCGCGTCGTGCTGTCTTCGACGATCTTGACCAGGTGCGGCTTCATCACCACGCCGTCGTTGGCCAGGGTGGCCACCGCGTGCGACAGCTGCAGCATGGTGTAGCTGTTGAAGCCCTGCCCGATGGCGATGTTGACGGTGTCGCCGCCGACCCAGGCCTGCATCAATTTGTTTTTGGCGAAGCGCGCGCGCTTCCAGTCCTTCGACGGCAGCACCCCGATTTTTTCGTTCTCCAGGTCGATCCCGGTCTTCTGGCCGAAACCGAACGGCTTCATGAAGTCGTGGATGGCGTCGATCCCGAGGTCGTTGCCGAGCTGGTAATAATAGGTATTGCAGGAGACGATGATCGAATCGGTCAGGCTGACCATGCCGTGCCCGCCCACCTTGTCGTCCTTCCAGGTGTGCCCGCCCAGGGTGAAATAGCCGGCGTCGGAAATCGTGTGGCCCTGCGTGCGCTTGCCCAGTTCCAGCGCGGCCAGCGCCATGAAGGGCTTGAAGGTCGACCCGGGCGGATAGGTGCCCTGCAGCGGGCGGTTCATCAGCGGGCGGTCGAGCGAGGTATTGAGTTCGTTCCAGCTCTGGGTATCGATGCCGTCGACGAACAGGTTCGGGTCGAACCCGGGACGCGACACGTAGGCCAGGATGTCGCCCGTTTCCGGTTCGATGGCGACCAGCGCGCCGCGGTATTCGCCGAAGGCTTCTTCGATGATCTTTTGCAGTTCGATGTCGATCGACAGAATCAGGTTGCTGCCGGCGGTCGCTTCCGTGCGCGACAGGATGCTGACCGCGCGCCCGCTGGCGGTGCGGATGATCTTCTGGTAGCCGGTGCGTCCGTGCAGCTGCGCTTCGTAGCTCTTTTCCAGCCCTTCCTTGCCGATATGGTCGGTGCCGTTGTAGTTCGCGCTGTCGGGCCGGTCTTCGAGCTCCCTGGCTTCCTTCTGGTTGATGCGGCCGATGTAGCCGATCACGTGCGAGGCGGTTTCACCCAGCGGGTACTGGCGGAACAGGCGCGCCTGCACCTCGACCCCGGGAAAGCGGAAGCGCTGGGCCGCGAAACGCGCCACTTCGTCGTCGGTCAGGCGGGTGCGCAGCGGCACGCTCTCGAAATTCTTGGACTCGGCCAGCAGGGATTTGAAGCGCTTGCGGTCCTTGGGCTCGATCTCGATCAGGGTCGACAATTCGTCGATCACCGAGTCGAGCGTGGCGCGCAGCTTGGACTGGGTGATTTCGAGCGTGTAGGCCGAGTAGTTGCGCGCCAGGACCACGCCCTTGCGGTCGACGATCAGGCCGCGGTTGGGCACGATCGGCACGATGGCGATGCGGTTGTCTTCGGCCAGCGCCGCGAAATCGTCGTGCTTGACCACCTGCAGGAACACCAGGCGCGCCACCAGCACGCCGAAGCAGACGAAGACGAGCGCGATCAGCGCCACCACGCGCAGGCGAAACAGGTGGATTTCGCGGTCGTTATTGGTTAATTCAGTCATGACGCAGCCGCACCATCAGATCGGGCGCGTATGGTCGCGGTCGACGGCGCGCCGCTGGGGCGCCAGCAGCATCCAGGTAATCACGGGCCACAGTGCGATGCCCACCACGCTCTCGATGAAGTACATCCAGCCGGGGAATTTGCCCGAGACGATCACGCGCACGATGACCTGGATGGCCTGGGTGGCCAGCAGCAGCGGAAACACGTGCAGCGCCTGGGTCAGTACCGGAAACCAGAGCACGCGCCGGTGAATCATGATGGCCAGGTAGGACAGCAGCGTGTAGGCCAGCGCGTTCTCGCCGAGCAGGGTGGCGTCGTGCACGTCCATCAGCAGGCCCATGAAAAAGGCGACGCCGATGCCGACCTTGCGCGGCTGGTGGATGCCCCAGAACACCAGGACCAGCGCCACGAAGTCGGGCGCGCCGATCCAGTGCCCCCAGGGCAGCAGATTGAGCATGAAGGCGCAGGTCAGGCTGAAGGTAATGAACAGCGGACTGACGGGCAGCAGGATGTAATGCGGGCGGTTCATCGGGTCGCTTCCTTGGGTGCGGGCGCGGGTGCGGCCGCTGGCGGCACGGGCGCGGGTGCGGCCGCTGGCGGCACGGCCGCGGCGCTCACCGGACGCGCCGCGCCGGCCGGCGCGGGAGCCGGCGTGGCGGGCGCGCGCGACGGCGTGGCCGGCGTCCTGGCGGCGGGCGCCACCGGCGCCGGCGCTTTCGGCGCGTCGGCGGCAATCGGGACGGCGCCCTCTTTGATCGGTGTCATCTTGGGAAGGTTCTTCCTGGACGGCACCGGCGGCTCTTCAGGCGGGCGGGCCGGCACTTGCGGCAGCGTGGTCAGGATCAGCACATGGCGGTTGCGGTCGATGCCGGCCAGCGGCTGGCACACCACGCCGCCAAAGGCGCCGGCGGCGCTGTTCTCGACCTTGGTGACCTTGGCCACGGCCAGGCCGGCCGGGTACACCCCGTCCATGCCCGAGGTAATTAGCACGTCGCCGACCTGGATGTCGGCGTTCGGCGCCACGAAGCGCAGGTCGAGCGTGCCGGACTGGCCGCGCCCGTAGGCCACGCTGCGCAAGCCATTTCTGAGCACCTGCACGGGTATGGCCTGTTCGCGGTCGGTCAGCAGGGTCACTTCGGCGGTGAACGGGAATACGCGCGTGACCTGGCCGACCACGCCGGCGTTATCGATCACCGGCTGGCCGAGCGCCACGCCGTTCTGGCTGCCGCGGTCGAGCACGATCTTGCGGCTGGAACTGTCGCGCGCGTCGTACAGGATCTCGCTGAGCATGGTCTTGACCGGCACATGCTCGCGCGCGCCCATCAGTTTGCGCAACTGGGCGTTTTCCGCGCTCTGGAGCTGGGCTTGCTGGAGTTTTTCGGCGACGGCGACCTGGGCGACCTGAAGGTCGCGCACTTCCTGCTTGAGCGAGGAAATGGAAGAGAAGTAGCTGCCCATGTCGGCCAGCGCATCGCGCGGCATCAGGGCCGCCATTTGCAGCGGATACAGGACGGTGCCGGCCACCTGGCGCACCGTGGCCAGCGCATGGAGGCGGGCGTCGACCATCAGGAGGGCGATCGAAATAAACGCGAAAACCGTCACCTTGACCCGGGCTGGGGCGCCTTGCTTGAAAAGTGGCGGAGGACTGTATTCCATGAAATCCAATAATCGGTGCTAACAACCTGTCCCGGTGCGGCACGGGGTCAGACCTGCGGCTTGCACACATTGTCCAACCTGGTCTGTCCGGGTTGTACAACGCATTGCAAGCCGAAGATCTGAACGGTACGCCGGCTGCGCCGGCAGTGCAAGCCGGCGCGGGCGCGGCTCGCTACGTGCTAACGCGACGCGCGACGGGCTCGGACTTACTCGTACGAGAAAATCGAACCCAGCTTGTCCATCCGCTCGAGCGCCATGCCGGAGCCGCGCACCACGCAGGTCAGCGGGTCTTCGGCCACCAGCACCGGCAGGCCGGTTTCTTCCATCAGCAGGCGGTCGAGATCGCGCAGCAGGGCGCCGCCGCCGGTGAGCATCATGCCTTTTTCGGCAATGTCGGCGCCCAGTTCCGGCGGGGTCTGCTCGAGCGCGTTCTTGACGGCCGAGACGATGTTGTTGAGCGGGTCGGTCAGCGCTTCGAGAATCTCGTTCGACGAAATGGTAAACGAACGCGGGATGCCTTCGGACAGATTGCGGCCCTTCACTTCCATTTCCTTCACTTCCGAACCGGGGAAGGCCGAACCGATGGCCTTCTTGATCGCTTCGGCCGTCTGTTCGCCGATCAGCATGCCGTAGTTGCGGCGGATGTAGTTGACGATGGCTTCGTCGAACTTGTCGCCGCCCACCCGTACCGAGCCCTTGTAGACCATGCCGCCCAGCGAAATGATGCCCACTTCGGTGGTGCCGCCGCCGATGTCGACCACCATCGAGCCGGTCGCTTCCGACACCGGCAGGCCGGCGCCGATGGCCGCTGCCATCGGTTCTTCGATCAGGTAGACTTGGGAAGCGCCGGCGCCGAGCGCCGATTCGCGGATCGCGCGCCGCTCGACCTGGGTGGAACCGCAGGGAACGCAGATGATGATGCGGGGGGAAGGACGGAAGACCTTGGTATTGTGGACCATGCGGATGAACTGCTTGAGCATCTGCTCGGTGACGGTGAAGTCGGCGATCACGCCGTCTTTCATCGGGCGGATCGCCTCGATATTGCCCGGGACCTTGCCGAGCATTTGCTTGGCCTGCTTGCCGACTGCCTGGATCGTCTTTTTGCCGTTCGGGCCGCCTTCCTGGCGGATCGCAACGACGGAAGGTTCGTCCAGGACGATGCCCTCGCCGCGCACATAAATCAGGGTGTTCGCCGTACCGAGGTCAATGGCCAGATCGCTGGAAAAGTAGCTGCGTAAAAAACCAAACATGAGTGTCCTGATGCGCAACGGGCTGCGCGTAAGCATTAAAAAGAGTAGAAAAACGCTACGAAATAAACAGCCGCCGCGCGCTACCTTCCCGCACCGGCACGGCCGTTTGCATGCTGCGGCCACTCCTATTCGGCGCCGACAACGCATTAGCCCGCCATTCTACCTTATAATTTGCGCGTTAATCGCTGAAAAACCGGTGTTTTGCGCGCGTATTCCCCCTGTGAAATCAGGGCCTTTAGGAAGCTTTTATCGGCTTTAGCGCTCTGTTATCGAAACTTCACTATTCGTCCACCACATTTTGAACGCGGCCCGCGCCGCGCAAATTTCATGTCCCTGACACTATCAGATGTAAATCGAATCGCCTATCTGTCCAAACTCGAGATGGACGAGGCCCACGCCGACATCGCGCTGGCGGAACTGAACGGCATTTTCGCCCTGGCCGAGCAGATGAAGGAAGTCGACACGAGCGGCGTGGAGCCGCTGTCGCACCCGCTCGCGGCCATCCTGGGCAAGCTGCCGCTGCGCCTGCGCGACGACGTCGTGACCGAGGAAAACGCCCGTGAAGCCTACCAGGCGCCGGCCCCGAAGACCCAGGACGGCCTGTATCTGGTGCCGCAAGTGATCGAATAACGGTCCCCGCCCTCGTCGTCCGCGCGGCGCGCCCAGCGCGTCCTTTACCGAGTCATTACGTCAGCCGAGCATCCGCCATGCATACTAAAACCATTCAACAGCTGTCCGCGCTCCTGCACGCGAAACAGGTTTCAGCCACCGAGCTGACCACCCACTTCCTGCAGCGCGCCAAAGCGAGCGACCTGAACGCCTTCCTGCAAGTCGACGAAGCCTTGTCGCTTGAACAAGCCCGCGCCGCCGACGTGCGCCTCGCCTCCGGCAATGCCGGCCCGCTGACCGGCATTCCGATCGCGCACAAGGATATTTTCGTCACCAAGGGCTGGCGTTCGACGGCCGGCTCGAAGATGCTGGCCAACTACACCAGCCCGTTCGACGCCACCGTGGTCGACAAATTCAACCACGCCGGCATGGTCACCCTCGGCAAGCTCAATTGCGACGAATTCGCGATGGGCTCGTCGAACGAAAACTCGGCCTTCGGCGCCGTCAAGAATCCGTGGGACACGCTGGCCGTGCCGGGCGGCTCCTCGGGCGGCTCGGCCGCGGCGATTGCCGCGCGCCTGGCGCCGGCCGCCACCGCCACCGATACCGGCGGCTCGATCCGCCAGCCAGCCGCGTTTTGCGGCGTGACCGGCATCAAGCCGACCTACGGGCGCGTATCGCGCTTCGGCATGATCGCGTTCGCGTCCTCGCTCGACCAGGGCGGCCCGATCGCCCAGAGCGCCGAAGACTGCGCCATGCTCCTCAACGAGATGGTCGGGTTCGACCCGCGCGACTCGACCAGCTTGAGCCCCGAACAGGGCAATGTGCGCGAAGACTTCACGCGCGACCTGAACGCACCGCTCAAGGGCTTGCGCATCGGCTTGCCAAAAGAATATTTCGGCGAAGGCTTGGCGGCCGACGTCGAACAGGCAGTGCGCGCCGCGCTCGACGAATTTGTGAAACTGGGTGCAACCCTGGTTGACATTTCGCTGCCGAAAACGGCGCTCTCGATTCCTGTTTATTACGTGATCGCCCCGGCCGAAGCGTCGTCGAACCTGTCGCGCTTCGACGGCGTGCGCTACGGCCACCGCGCCAGCGAATACAAGAACCTCGAAGACATGTACCGCAAGTCGCGCGCCGAAGGCTTCGGTCCCGAAGTGCAGCGCCGCATCCTGGTCGGCACCTACGTGCTGTGCCATGGCTATTACGACGCTTACTACCTGCAAGCCCAGAAGATCCGGCGCCTGATCGCCGACGACTTCCAGGCCGCGCTGGGCAACACCTGCGACGTCATCATGGGCCCGGTCGCGCCGACCGTCGCCTGGGACCTGGGCGACAAGACCAACGACCCGGTGGCCAACTACCTGGCCGATATCTTTACACTTTCGACCAGCCTGGCCGGGCTGCCCGGCATGTCGGTCCCGTGCGGCTTCGGCCAGGGCGACAAGAACAGCAAGCGCCCGGTGGGCCTGCAAATCATCGGCAATTACTTTGCCGAAGCGAAGCTGCTCAATATTGCCCACCAGTACCAGTTGGCCACCGACTGGCACACCCGCGCGCCGGCCGGCATCTGATTTCGCCGGGTGCGCACCGTGTGCGCACCGGCAACCTGACAAGAAAAGAGAACACTATGCAATGGGAAGTCGTCATCGGTCTTGAGAACCACGTGCAGCTCACGACCAACTCCAAGATTTTCAGCGGCAGTTCGATCCAGTTCGGCGCCGAGCCGAACACCCAGGCCAGCCCGGTCGACCTGGCGTTGCCGGGCGTGCTGCCGGTGATGAACCGCGGCGCGGTCGAACGCGCGATCCGTTTCGGCCTGGCGGTCGACGCGAAAATCGCGCCGGAGTCGGTGTTTGCGCGCAAAAACTACTTTTACCCGGATTTGCCCAAGGGCTACCAGATCAGCCAGTTCGCCGATCCGGTCGTCATCGGCGGCCAGCTCACCTTCGGCTTCGAAAAAGATGGCCAGTTCCAGACCAAAACCGTCAACCTGACGCGCGCCCACCTGGAAGAAGACGCCGGCAAGTCGCTGCACGAAGATTACGCAGGCATGACCGGCATCGACCTGAACCGCGCCGGCACGCCGCTGCTGGAAATCGTGTCCGAGCCGGAAATGCGCAGCGCGGCCGAGGCCGTGGCGTATGCCAAGGCACTGCATACCCTGGTCGTGTGGCTGGGCGTGTGCGACGGCAACATGCAGGAAGGCTCGTTCCGCTGCGACGTCAACGTCTCGGTGCGTCCGGTTGGCACGACCGAACTGGGCACGCGCTGCGAGATCAAGAACCTGAACTCCTTCCGTTTCATGGAAGAAGCGATCGCCTATGAAGTGCGGCGCCAGATCGACCTGATCGAAGATGGCGGCAAAGTGCAGCAAGCCACGCGCCTGTGGGACCCGGACAAGAAGGAAACGCGCTCGATGCGCACCAAGGAAGATGCGCAGGATTACCGCTACTTCCCCGATCCGGACCTGCCGCCGCTGCTCATTTCCGACGAGTGGGTCGCGCGCATCAAGGCCGACATGCCGGAACTGCCGGCCGCGATGCGGGCGCGCTTCGCGGGCGACTACGGCTTGCCGGAATACGACAGCCTGTTCCTGACCTCATCGAAACAGATGGCTGCGTACTTCGAAGCGGTGGTCGCAAAAACCGGCAAGGAACAAGCCAAGACCGCGGCCAACTGGCTGATGGGCGACGTGGCGTCGACCCTGAACCGCGAAAACGTCGACATTGCCGATTCGCCGGTGGAAGCATCGCAACTGGCGCTGATGATCAAGCGCATCGCCGACGGCACGATTTCCACCAAGAGCGCCAAGGAAGTGTTTGCGGGCATGTGGGAAGCCAAGTCGAACGATGAAAACATCGCCGACGTGGTCATCAAGGAAAAAGATCTGGTGACCATCTCCGACAGCGGCGCGCTGGAAAAGATCGTCGACGACGTGCTGGCGGCCAACGCCAAATCGGTCGAGCAATACCGCGCCGGCAAGGAAGCGGCTATCAACGCGCTGATCGGCCAGGCCATGAAGGCATCCAAAGGCAAGGCCAACCCGGCCGAGCTGACCGAGCTGCTCAAGAAAAAACTGGCGGGCTGATACCTGCCGTAGGCTCTGCGACATAGTTCGCATCCATACCGGCCGTCAATGTTGCTCAACCGGGGTCAGACCTCGGTTAAGCAATATTGACGGCCGGCTTCGTTTCGCCAAGGAGAAATGCCTGATGATATGTGCAGTGGACGTGCAATACGATGCCGATTGCGGCTATGCCGCGGGCCTGCTGTTCGAGCGCTGGGATGCCTTGACGCCAGCGGCGACTATCTGCAAAAAGCAGGCCGGCGTCGGCGAGTATGTTCCGGGGGAATTCTACAAGCGCGAGCTGCCGTGCATCCTGGCCCTGGTCGGCGAACTCGACCAGCTTCCGGAGTACATTGTCATCGATGGCTTTGTGTTCCTCGACGGGCATGCGCATGCCGGCCTGGGCAAGTATCTGTACGATGCGCTGGATGGGAAAACCAAGGTCATCGGCGTGGCGAAAACCTCGTTCGCGGGCATTGGCGACGATTACAAGCTGCTGCGCGGCGACAGCATCAAGCCGCTGTTCATCACCTGCATCGGGCTTGAGCTGGCCGAGGCCAGGGAACACATCGCGGCCATGCACGGGCCGCACCGCATGCCGGTGCTGCTGAAAACGGTGGACCGGGTCTGCCGCGAGCAGGCACTGGCGGGCGTGGCCGGCACTGCGCCGAAGTTACCGCAGAGCTGAGCGCGATTGAGAACGCGCAGAGAAGCGTTCGTTTTTCCCGTCAGACTGGGTAGTCCTCATCCTGCTGGTCACCCATCATGCTCACCGTCGCCGATCTTGAAACGCTTGCCCGCACGCGTCTGGGCGAGGCCACCGCTCTCCTTATCGCACGACAATTCGACGGATCATCCTACCTTAGCGGGTACGCCGTCGAGCTGATCCTGAAGGCGAGGATTTGCGTCCACTTGGATTGGAAGGGATATCCCGAAACGCGCAAAGAGTTCGAAAAATATACCTCACTTCGCACTCACCATCTTGAAACATTGCTCGACCTGACCGGCCTTCATAAAAAAGTCCGAACTAAATATGATTACTACTGGTCCAACATTTCAGAGTGGTCGCCAGAGGACCGCTATCGCGCATCAGGTTGCGTCACTGAAGAGATAGCGCGTGCACGCGTGGCCGCCGCATCGTTCCTTGTGAGGAATTTATGAGCGACAAACTGAAGGGCTTACTGGACAAACTAGCAGTCATCGAACGCGACATATCCGAAGAAAAGGGCGAACTGACTTTTTTTGGGCTGCTTAAACGATGGTCCCCCACCGAATCCTGGAATCTGGTCGTCTCGTCGACCTGGTCCGATCGAGATGAACATCCGAACGCAATCAAGTACATCGTCGACAAATACTACGCTGTCTGTGACGACTCCGAACGCGTCCTGATTGCCAGAGTAGCGATCGTCGACACGGACGACGAGGAGCTGGAAGACCTTCTGGAAGCGTACGACGTCGAGCACGGCATGGTGAAAATAAGAAAAGATCGCTATTTCGATGAGGAGTTCGAACGCGGCTATATATTCACGTGCAAGATCCGCAATACAGCAGCATCGCCGCCCGCACGCGAGCATGCCGCAGACCAGCCGGGCTAATGCGCGTGCTCACGGCGCCGCTGTGTTACACCCCGTAGCGCGTCCGGTACGCTGCCACCGCGTCCTTGAACCGCGCCATCTCCGGATCGGCTCCGGCTGCGTTCAGGTAAGTAAACAAATCCTCCAGGTTCCCGATCGACACCACCGGAATATTGAACTCCTGGCTGACCTGCTGCACCGCCGAACTCGGCGACAATTCGCCATCCTTGCCCGAACGCTCCATGCGGTCGAGCGCGATCAGCACGGCGCACGGCTCGGCCCCGGCGGCGCGGATCATGTCGACCGATTCGCGCACCGACGTCCCCGCCGAAATCACATCGTCGATAATGACGACCTTGCCCGCCAGCTTGGCGCCGACAATGGTGCCGCCCTCGCCATGGTCCTTGGCTTCCTTGCGGTTGTAGGCGAACGAGGTGTTGTGCCCCTTGCCCGCCAGCGCCACCGCGGTGGCGGACGCCAGGGTGATGCCCTTGTACGCCGGCCCGAACAGCATGTCGAACTCGATCCCCGAATCGATCAGGGTCTGCGCGTAAAACTGCGCCAGCTGGGCCAGGGTGGCACCGTCATGGAACAGACCGGCGTTGAAGAAATACGGCGACAGGCGGCCAGCCTTGGTGGTGAACTCGCCGAAGCGCAACACGCCCGCCGACACCGAAAACGCGATAAACTGTTGGCGCAAATTATTCACGACGACCTCATTTGTTCATATAGAAAAGTGGCGCTATTTTACGCCACCCTCCACACCCCCTGGAACCATGCCAAAAATTATTTCCGCGAACCTGAACGGGATCCGCTCCGCCCACAAGAAGGGCTTCTTCAACTGGATGGCCACCCAGACCGCCGATTTCATCTGCGTCCAGGAGCTCAAGGCGCAGTTGCCCGACATGACCGAGGAATTCCTGATGCCGGGCGGCTATCACGGCCATTTCCATTACGCCGAGAAAAAAGGCTACTCCGGCACCGGTATCTACAGCCGGACCAAGCCCGACGCCGTGCGCACCGGCTTCGGCAGCCCGGAATTCGATGCCGAAGGCCGCTATGTGCGTTGCGATTTCGGCAACCTGACCATCATTTCAGTCTATTGCCCGTCCGGTTCCTCGTCGCCGGAACGCCAGGAAGCCAAGTTCCGCTTCATGGAACTGTTCCTGCCGCATCTGCTGGAATTGCGCGCCGAAGGCCGCGAAGTGGTCATCTGCGGCGACTGGAATATTGCCCACAATGAAATCGACCTGAAAAATTTCAAAGGCAACAAGAAGAACTCGGGATTCCTGCCGGAAGAGCGCGCCTGGCTGACGCGGGTGTTCGATGAAGTCGGCTTTGTGGACGTGCACCGCGGCATCGACAAGCGCCCCGAGCAATACACCTGGTGGAGCAACCGCGGCCAGGCCTACGCCAAGAATGTCGGGTGGCGCATCGATTATCACGTTGCAACCCCCGGCATCGCCGCGCAGGCCAAGGAAGTGTTCATCTACAAGGATGAGCGGTTTTCGGATCACGCCCCGCTGATCATCGATTACCGCCTCTAGCGCCCCGCTACAGGGTGCGCCGGCTCTCGAACCGGCGCGCCTTGCCGCTCAAGGGATCGTCGAAGCCGATGCTGCGCGCCAGCAGCTTGAGCGGGTTGGCGAAGTCGTCGCCCTTGCACGGCAGCGCGGCGGGATAAAAGGCGTCGTTGACGATCGGCGCACCCAGCGCGGCCATGTGCACCCGCAGCTGGTGCTTGCGGCCCGTATGCGGCTGCAGGCGGTACAGCATGGCGTCACCCTGCGGCCTGATCACATCGATCACGCTTTCCGAGTTCGGCTCGCCGTCGACTTCCTGCATGCGGAAAAACGGATTTCCCTCCACCATGCGGCTGCGGTGCACCAGCGGAAAGGTCAGGCCCGGCAAGGGCGCGGCCAGCGCCTCGTACACCTTGTGCACGCTGCGTTTCTGGAACAGCGACTGGTAGGCGCCGCGGGTCGCTTCCTGGTGCGAAAAAATCACCACCCCGGCCGTTTCGCGGTCGAGCCGGTGAATCGGGGTCAGCTGGGCCAGGCCCGTCTTGTTCTTCAGCCGCACCAGCAAGGTTTCATGCAGGAAGCGCCCGCCCGGTGTCATCGGCAGGAAATGCGGCTTGTCGACCACCAGCAGATGGTCGTCGTGAAACAGGATCTGTTCCTCGAAGGGGATCGGCGTCTCGGCCTTGAGCTCGCGGTAATACCAGATGCGCATGCCGCGCCGCAGAATACTGTCGGGGCCGAGCACGGCGCCGCTGCCGTCGACCACCTCGCCGCGCGCCATGCGGTCGCGCCAGACAGCCTCGCCCACCTCGGCGAAATGGCTGGTGAGAAACGCCAGCGCGCCGTCAAGCGGGTGTTCGTCCAGCCATAAATAACTCGGTGCGACACCATCGCGGACCGGCAGCGGAACAAGCGCATTGGCGTCGGCCTGCCGTCCCATTTACCTGGACGCGCTGCTACGGTACGGCGGCAATTGCGCGACCGAGGTGTTCTTGCTGCGCGCATACAGGGGCAGCAGCACGTTCATGTGCGCTTCCATCTGGCCGATGCGTTCCTTGCCGCCCGGGTGGGTCGACAGCCACGCCGGCGGCGCTCCGCCGCCCGCCGCTGCCATTTTTTGCCACAGGATGATGCCGGCGCGCGGATCGTAGCCGGCGCGCGCGGCCAGGTCCAGGCCGATCAGGTCGGCTTCGCGTTCGTCGTCGCGCGAGAACTTGAGCGAGGCGAACTGCGCGCCATACTGGGCCACCGTATCGGTAATGCCGGGATCGATGCCGAGCACCGCCGCCAGCACCGCGCCGCCCACCCGTGCGCCGACATTGGTTGCGGTCGACTTGACCATCTGCTCGCGCCCGTGTTCGCGCAGGGCATGCGACACTTCGTGGCCCATGATGGCGGCCACTTCATCGTCGGTCAGGTTCAGGGTGGTGAGGATGCCGCTGAAAAACGCGATGCGTCCACCCGGCATGCAAAAGGCGTTGATTTGCTTGGACGACAGCAGATTGACCTGCCACTTCCATTTGGCGGCCTCGGGATTCCAGCGCGTGGCGTGCGGAATGATCCGTTTGGCAATGGTGCGCAGGCGCACCACCTGCGGATGGTCGTCCGGCACCAGCGCCCCCTTTTGCTGGGCCTGGCCCATCAGCTGCGTATATTGCTGCGCCGCCTGCTGGTCCATTTTCTCGGCCGAGGCCAGCACGCGGTAGCGCGGCATCGGCCGCACCTGGATGCCGTCCTGCACCGCGGCCTTCGCGGTCTTGCCTTTGATCGGCTCCGGCAGCGGCTGGGCACTGGCCAGGACCGTGCAGGCGCCGAGCGTCAGGGCCAGGAGAATAGGTTTAATCTTATGCATGTTTCAATTCCTGCTATATATTTGATAACACCATCATCGCAGGAAATCCCGTAGAGTCGCACACGATAAGGTTCACGGCCGCTCACGCCGCCGGTTACGTCTTTTTGCGCAGCCGGAACACGGCCAGGCTGCCGCGCAGGTTGGGCAGGAAGGACACCGGCTTGCCGTCGGCCAGCGCAACCCGCTCCAGTACTTCGAGGCCGCATTCTTGCGCAAGTTCCTCGAAATCGTAAATCGTCGCGCAGCGCACGTTGGGGGTGTCGTACCACTGGTACGGCAGCGACTTGGACACCGGCATGCGGCCGCGAAGCAGCGCCACGCGGTGCGGCCAGTAGGCGAAATTGGGGAACGAGACGATCGCTTCGGCGCCCACCCGCACGATATCGCGCAGCAGCGCCTCGACGTGCTGCATCATCTGCAGCGACGACAGGCACAGGACGGTGTCGAAGGAATTATCGGAAAACAGGCCGAGGCCTTTTTCCATGTCCTGCTGGATCACGTTGATGCCGCGCCGGGCGCTGGCCAGCAGCGACTCGTCGGCGATCTCGATGCCGTAGCCGGTGCAGCCCTTGCCGCTCTGGAGATAGCGCAGCATGGCGCCGTCGCCGCAGCCCACGTCGAGCACGTGCGATTGCTCCGGCACCCAGTGCGCGATGAACGCCAGGTCGGGGCGCAGGCTGGAGAGGTCTTCAAAATTCATGCTTGCCCTTTCACCGGCATGGCTTCCCAGATGCGCTGGTAGTAGGCGCGCACCATGTTCATGTAGCGCTGGTCCTCCAGCAGGAAGGCGTCGTGGCCGTGCGGGGCGTCGATTTCGGCGTAGGTCACGCGGCGCCGGTTGCATACCAGCGCCTCGACGATCTCGCGCGAGCGCTCGGGCGAAAAGCGCCAGTCGGTGGTGAACGAGGCGACGAAAAATTCGGCCCTGGTGCCGGCCAGCGCGCGCGTGAGCGAGCCGCCGAATTCGCGCGCCGGGTCGAAATAATCGAGCGCCTTGGTGATCAGGAGGTAGGTATTGGCGTCGAAGTACTCCGAAAACTTGTCGCCCTGGTAGCGCAAATAGGACTCGATCTCGAAGTCGATGCCGAAATCGAATTTGTAGTCGTTGTTTTCGGCGGCGTTACGGAGTTTACGGCCGAATTTTTCGGCCATGTCGTCGTTCGACAGGTAGGTGATGTGACCGACCATGCGCGCCACGCGCAGGCCGTTCTTGGGCACCACGCCGTGCGCGTAGAAGTCGCCGCCGCGGTAATCCGGGTCCGACAGGATGGCCTGGCGCGCCACGTCGTTGAAGGCGATGTTCTGCGCCGACAGCTTGGGGGTGGAGGCGATCACGACGCAGTGGCGCAGGCGGTCGGGGAACATGATGCTCCACGCGAGCGCCTGCATGCCGCCGAGCGAGCCGCCCATGACGGCGGCGAACTGCACGATGCCGAGGGCGTCGGCCAGGCGCGCCTGCGCGGCCACCCAGTCTTCCACCGTCACCACCGGGAAGGAGGCGCCGTAGGGTTTGCCGGTGGCCGGATTGAGGTGCATCGGGCCGGTGGAGCCGAAGCAGGAGCCGAGGTTGTTGACGCCGATGACGAAGAAGCGGTCGGTGTCGAGCGGCTTGCCCGGACCGACCATATTGTTCCACCAGCCGGTGTTTTTCGGATCGCCCTCGTAGGTGCCGGCCACGTGGTGGGAGGCGTTCAGGGCGTGGCAGACCAGCACCGCGTTCGATTTGTCGGCGTTGAGGGTGCCGTAGGTTTCGTACACCAGGGTGTACTCGGCCAGCGCACCACCGCCCTGCAACCGCAGCGGTTCGGCAAAGCGCATCGCTTGCGGGGAGACTATTCCAATGGATGACATGAGATTCGAAAAAATGAGTTAAAACCGCTACGTCGTCGTTCCCGCGCCAAGGCGGCTCTCGGCGGGAACGACGGTATTGAGGTTGGTGGTGACAGGATACTGCGATTAAGATCAAATCACCTGCAACTGCTGCACCGCCTCCACAATCGCATGCGGCTCGGTGGTGCGCAAGATCTTGCGTGTTTGCGGCGTGATGGTCGTCAGGTCGCAATTCAAGATCTCCTGCTTGACCGACAGCAGCTGCGCCGGATGCATCGAGAATTCGCGCAGCCCCATGCCCAGCAACAGGCGCGTCAACTTCACATCGCCCGCCATCTCGCCGCACACCGCCACATCGATTCCCGCCTTCTTGCCGGCCATGATGGTCATCGCAATGAGCTGCAAAATCGCCGGATGCAGCGGATCGTACAAGTGCGCCACTTCGTAATCGACCCGGTCGATCGCCAAGGTGTACTGAATCAGGTCGTTGGTGCCGATCGACAGGAAGTTCATGCGCTTGACGAACATCGGCAAGGACAGCGCCGCCGCCGGAATCTCGATCATCGCGCCCACGTCGATCGCCGTATCGTACTTCTGCCCCGCCTCGCGCAGCTGCGCCTTGGCCTGCTCCACCATCGCCAGGCACTGGTCGATCTCGAACACGTGCGACAGCATTGGAATGAGCAAGCGCACCTTGCCGAACGCGGAGGCCCGCAAGATCGCGCGCAACTGCGTCAGGAACAGCTGCGGCTCGGCCAGGCAATAGCGGATCGCGCGCAGTCCCAGCGCCGGATTGAGCGCGGTGTGCTCGGTCTGGTCGAGCGGCTTGTCGGCGCCGATGTCGAGCGTGCGGATCGTCACCGGCCGCCCTTTCATCGCCACCACCGCCTTGCGGTACTGCTCGAACTGTTCGTCCTCGCTCGGAATCTTGTGCGCCTGCCCGCTGCGGCCCATGAACAGGAACTCGGAGCGGAACAGGCCCACGCCTTCGGCCCCGCATTCGAGCGCGTGCGGGCAATCGTCCGGCAGCTCGATGTTGGCCAGCAGCGTGACGACGGTGCCGTCGCGCGTGATGGCCGGGGTTTTCTTGAGCTTCGAGAGCTTCTTGCGCGCCTTGAGCATGGCCGCCTGGCGCGCGCGGTACTGCTCCAGCACCAGCGTGCTCGGATTGCAGATCACAACGCCGGCATCGCCGTCGATGATCACCCAGTCATCCTGCTCGATCAATTGCGACGCCTGCGACATGCCGACCGCCGCCGGAATATCGAGGCTGCGCGCCACGATCGCCGTATGCGAGTTCTGCCCGCCCACATCGGTCACGAAACCGATGAACGAGCGGTCGCGGAACTGCAGCATGTCGGCCGGCGAAATGTCGTGCGCGACGACGATCATCTGCGGCTGGAATTCTTCGTCCGTCACGGGCGCCGGCGCCAGCTGGGCGGTGCCCATCAATACCTTCAGCACCCGCTCGGCCACCTGCTGGATGTCGGCCTTGCGCTCGCGCAGATACGGGTCTTCAATCTCGTCGAACTGCGCCGACAATTCATCGATCTGCGTCACCAGCGCCCACTCGGCGTTGTAGTGGCGCGTGCGGATGATATCGAGCGGCGCTTCCGAAATCATCGGGTCCGACAGAATCAGCGCGTGCACGTCGATGAACGCGCCCAGTTCCGTCGGCGCGTCCTTGGGCAGGTCGGTCCACAGCGCCTGCAGGCCGCGGTGCACTTCGGCCAGGGCATCCTGCAAGCGCTTCACTTCCGCTTCCAGGTGCTCTTCGGCCACCAGGTAATGCTTGACGTCGAGCGCGGCGGGCGTGAGCAGGTGCGCGCGGCCGATCGAGATCCCGCGCGACACAGGAATGCCGTGCAGCGTGAACGATGCCATGGATGATACGCTGGAGGTGCGTCCGACCGGCATTACTCGCCTTCGCCGAACTTGTCGTTGATCAGCGCGGCGAGCGCCTCGACACATTCCTTTTCGTCGGCGCCGTCGGCTTCCAGGGTGACCTTGGCGCCCTTCCCGGCCGCCAGCATCATCACGCCCATGATCGACTTGGCATTGATGCGGCGCGCGTTACGCGTGAGCCAGACGTCGCTCGAAAACTTCGCGGCCAGCTGCGTGAATTTGGCCGAGGCGCGCGCATGCAAACCAAGCTTGTTGATAATTTCCAGATCTTGTTGAATCATTTTTTTGTCGTCTCTTCACACGGATCCTGCACATTCGCACACCCGGTGGCCGCAGCCACCGCCCAATCGCTTTTTACGCCGGTCCTACCCTGATACGATTGTCGACCCGTACCGCACCGCTCTGCGCGCCGGCCAGCGCCATTTCGACCACCACGTCGAGCGTGTCGCGCCGGTAGGTGATCGCGCGCAGCAGCATCGGCAGGCTGATGCCGGCGATGACTTCAACCCGCCCCGCGTCGGCCAGCGAGTTGCAGCAGTTGGCCGGCGTGCCGCCCTTGATATCGGTGATCACCAGCACGCCGGTGCCGTCGTCGAGGCGGCAGATCGCCTGGCGCGCCAGTTCGTTCACCTCGGCCAGGTCCTGGTCGGCAGTGACGTCGATCGCCTCGAAATGCTCGGTGGGGCCGCGGAACACGTGCGCCACCGCGGCGATGAACGCCTGTCCGAGCGGCGCATGGGTCATCAACAGAATACCTACCATAATATGTTTGCCTTACTTTCCCTGGCTGCGCCGCTCGACGGCGTCGATGAACATCGCCGCCACGTCGAAGCCCGCCTGGTCGAAGATCTCCTGGAAGCAGGTCGGGCTGGTGACATTGACTTCGGTCAGACACTCGCCGATCACGTCCAATCCTACCAGTAACAGGCCGCGCTCGGCCAGCAAGGGGCCGATGCTTTCGGCGATGTGGAGGTCGTGCGCGGTCAGGGGCTGCGCCACGCCGATGCCGCCGGCGGCCAGGTTGCCGCGAATTTCAGTCCCCTGCGGGATGCGCGCCAGCGCGAACGGCACCGCTTTGCCGTCGATGACGAGGATGCGCTTGTCGCCTTTGACGATCTCGGGGATGTAGCGCTGCGCCATGATGGTCTGCGCGCCATTGAGGGTCAGCGTTTCGATCACCGAACCCAAGTTCATGCCGTCGGCGCCGATGCGGAAGATGCCGGCCCCGCCCATGCCGTCGAGCGGCTTGAAGATCACGTCGCCGTGCCTGGCGTGGAAGGCGCGCAGGCGCGCCGCATCCGACGTAACCAGGGTGGGCGAGGTGAATTCGGTGAACTGGGCGATCGCCAGCTTTTCATTGTGGTCGCGGATCGCGGACGGCTTGTTGAAGATGCGCGCGCCCTGCTGTTCGGCCAGTTCGAGCAGGTAGGTGCCGTACACGTACTCCATGTCGAACGGCGGGTCCTTGCGCTGGATGACGGCATCGAACTCGGACAGGCGCATCGCCGCCTTGGGCGCGGCGCGGTACCAGTCGTCGGCGTCGCCGGTCAGGGTGATCTGGGCGATGTCGGCACTGACCGCGCCTTCTTCCAGGGCCATGTCGCGCTGCTCGAAGGCGTAAACCGCATGGCCGCGCCGTGCCGCCTCGCGCATCATGGCGAAGGTCGAATCCTTGTACGTCTTGAAGCCGGACAGCGGATCGGCGAGGAAAGCGATTTTCATGGGCGATTCCATTCGGGGGTAATGACTGATTTTAGCCGGAAACGCCAATGTTGGCTTGGGATGAGTCTGGATGGGCGCGCGCATGCGTCCCCTGGGGAACGCATGCACTCCCCAGGGGACGCCCTTTCCTCAATACACTTCGGGATTCGGATCCGTCCGCTCCAACTCGAGCGACGCCGCAATCAGCCCCAGCCGTGCCACCACGCCATACACATAGAAGCGGTTCGGCGCCGCCGTTCCCGGCTTGGCTTTCAGGTCCGGCACGGCATGCTGCTGGGCAAACGCCAACGGCACGTACTGCGAGCCCGGTGCATTCAGGTTCTGGTCGATCCCGCGCTCGGCGTGAATCCGGTAGAACCCGCCCACCACATAGCGGTCGATCATGTACACGACCGGCTCGGCCACCGCATCCTTGATGTTCTCGAAGGTCGGCACGCCTTCCTGGATGATGACGTCGCTGATTTCCACGCCATCCTTGATCACCGACATCTTCTGGCGCTGGGCGCGCGTCAGTTCGCGCACTTCGCTGGCATCCTTGATGGTGAGGATGCCCATGCCATAGGTTCCGGCATCGGGTTTCAGGATCACGAACGGCTTTTGCTCCTTGATCCCATATTCCTTGTACTTCTTGCGGATCTTGGCCAGCAGCATGGTCACATTGTCGGCCAGGCATTCCGCGCCCTGGTCTTCGTCGAAATTGATCGCGCCGCATTTGCTGTGGAAGGGGTTGACCATCCACGGATCGACATCGATCAGCTTGCCGAACTTCTTGGCCACTTCATCGTAGGCGGCCAGGTGATTGCTCTTCCTGCGCAGCGCCCAGCCGGCGTGCAGCGGCGGCAGCAGCGACTGCTCGTGGATATTTTCCAGGATCGATGGAATACCGGCCGACAAATCGTTATTCAGCAAAATGGTGCAGGGATCGAAATCCTTCAGCCCCACCCGGCGCCCGTTGCTTGACCTCACCAGCGGCTCGACCACCAGCATGTTCCCGTCCGGCAGCGCCAGCGGCGTGGGCTGGGTGATCTCGGGCGACAGGGAACCCAGGCGCACGTGCAGCCCGGTCTGGCGGAAAATCTGCATCAGGCGCGCCACGTTCTGCAGGTAGTGCGGATTGCGGGTGTGGCCTTCCGGCACCAGCAGCAGGTTGCGGGCATCCGGGCAATACTTGTCGATCGCAGCCATGGCGGCCTGCACCGCCAGCGGCAGCATTTCGGTGGCAAGATTGTTAAAACCACCAGGAAACAGGTTGGTATCGACCGGGGCCAGCTTGTAGCCGGCGTTGCGCAGGTCGACCGAGCAATAGAACGGCGGCGTATGTTCCTGCCACTCCATCCGGAACCAGCGCTCAATGGCCGGCGTTGCCGCCAGGATTTTCTTTTCGAGGTCGAGCAGCGGGCCAGTGAGGGCTGTGACGAGGTGGGGAACCATGAGTAAGACGTCCTTAAAGACTGCTTGGTGATAATGATGAACTGCACAAATCGGGGCGGAACCGGCGTTTTAAAGTCCTGCGGCGTCGCGGAAAGCAAAAAGGCGCCCCGCGGGGCGCCTGGAACAACCCGCTTGCGCGGGCCGGAGCAAAAATGTGAATCAGGAATGGTAGGCCGATTCGCCGTGACTCGTGATGTCGAGCCCTTCCCGTTCTTCTTCTTCCGGTACGCGCAGACCGATCACCAGGTCCACCAGTTTGTAGGCAATGAAGGACACCACCGCCGACCACAGGATCGTGGTGCCGACCGCGGTCAGCTGCGTGATGACCTGGCCGCCGATCGAGTATTCCGCCGATGCCTTGTTGGCAACGTAGTCGAAAATGCCCTGGCCGCCCAAGGATGGCGCGGCAAACACGCCGGTCAGCAAGGCACCCAGGATACCGCCCAGGCCGTGCACGCCGAACACGTCGAGCGAGTCGTCGGCGCCGATCAGGCGCTTGAGGCCGTTCACTCCCCACAGGCAGATAATACCAGCCAGCAAACCAATGACCAAGCCGCCCATCGGGCCGACGAAGCCGGCCGCCGGGGTGATCGCCACCAGGCCGGCTACCGCGCCGGAGGCGGCGCCCAGCATCGATGGCTTGCCCTTGGTGATCCACTCGCCGAACACCCACGACAGGGTGGCGCAGGCGGTGGCCAGCAGGGTGTTGATGAAGGCCAGCGCGGCGATGTCGCCCGCTTCCAGTGCCGAGCCGGCGTTAAAGCCGAACCAGCCGGCCCACAGCAGCGAGGCGCCGATCATGGTCATGGTCAGCGAGTGCGGGGCCATGGCTTCGCGGCCGTAGCCGACGCGCTTGCCGATCAGGATGGCGCCCATCAGGCCGGCCACTGCCGCATTGATGTGCACCACGGTGCCGCCGGCGAAATCGAGCGCACCTTTTTGGAACAGCCAGCCGGCTTTCGCGGTTTCGGTGGCCAGGGAGGCGGCATCGGTGATGGCGTCCGGACCGGTCCAGAACCAGACCATGTGGGCGATCGGCAGGTAGCCGAAGGTGAACCACAGCACCATGAAGGCGATCACGGCGGCAAACTTGATGCGCTCGGCAAAGGCGCCGACGATCAGGCAGCAGGTAATCGCGGCAAACGTGCCCTGGAAGGCGACATAAATGAACTCCGGAATGACCACGCCCTTGCTGAAGGTGGCGGCGTAGGCGAAGGTGCCCTTGACCGGGTCGAAGATACCGGTCAGCAAAGCCCGGTCGAAGCCGCCGATCACGGCATTTCCTGCTGTAAAGGTCAGCGAGTAGCCGTAGATGCACCACAGCACGATGATCAGCGCAAACACCACGAATACCTGCATCAGCACCGACAGCATGTTCTTGGTGCGCACCAGGCCGCCGTAAAACAGCGCCAGCCCGGGAATCGTCATCAAGACCACGAGCACGGTGGCAATGAACATCCAGGTAGTGTCGCCTTTATGCGGCACCGGCGCCGGCGCGGCGGCGGCCGGGTCGGCGGCACTGGCCGTGCTGGCGGCCGGCGCGACCGCGGTGGTGGCGGGCGCCTCGACCGGTGTAACCACCGCGGCGGTCGTATCCGGCTTGGGCGCATCCTGGGCCGAGGCCGGCAAGACGCCGCCGATGGCGCATAGCACCGCTAGTCCGGCCAGCCACTTTGTTATCGTTTTATTCATCAGTGTTCCCCTCACCTTAAAGTGCTTCGTTACCGGTTTCGCCGGTGCGGATACGCACCACCTGTTCCAGGTTATAGACAAAAATCTTGCCGTCGCCAATCTTGCCGGTGCGCGCGGCACCTTCGATGGCTTCGATGGCCTGTTCGACGATGGCGTCGTCCACGGCCGCCTCGATCTTGGTCTTGGGCAGGAAGTCGACCACGTACTCGGCGCCGCGATACAGCTCGGTATGGCCTTTCTGGCGTCCGAAGCCCTTGACTTCGGTAACGGTAATCCCTTGCACGTTGATGGCCGAGAGCGCTTCGCGCACTTCGTCCAGCTTGAAGGGTTTGATAATGGCGGTGATCATTTTCATGGCTGGCCTCTTAGAAAGTTTTTGACACGGTCAACACGGCGCGGGAACGGCCCAGGTCCTTGCCGTTGACCGGGCTGATATACATGTCGGTATTGGCGCTGATGACGGCCAGCGCGACCGTGGCGAAACCGAAGTCCTTGGTCAGGCCGATCTTGGCGTCGTTGTAGCTGAGCGCATCGTTGTGGGCCACGCGCTGGCGTCCCACGTGCAGGTTGAGCACCAGGCCGGTGGCCAGGTCGAGATTGGCGCTCAGGTCCAGGTAGCCGCTGCCCTTGCTGTCGGTGGTGCCGAACAGATTGGTGGTCGAATGCGAGTACTTCAGGGACACCGGCCCCATGCCGACCTGCCCGTACAGCTCGAACGTGTTGGCGCTCGGATGCAAGCCGTTGGACGGGTAGCCGTAGTACAGGCCGCCCACGTCGTAGCTGATGCCCTTGGTGATTTCCCCCTTCTTGCCGCCGTACAGGTCGATTTCGACATCGCCATCGCCCCCCAGGTCCTTGGTCCACTTGATGGTCGAGGCCCACACGCCGGCGTAGGCGCCGCTCGGCGTGTGGGTGTAGTCGGCCCCGCCCTGCACGGCCGGCTTCATGCGGGTTTGCGACAGGCCGCGGTAGCGGTAGTCGCTGGTCAGGGCAGCGTTGAAGCTGACCACATTGTCGGGCGCGGGCGCGTCGGCAGCCTGGGCCAGCGGCGCTCCCAGGGTTGCCAGCGCCAGGGTCAGCGCAGCGGCGAGAGACAACGGAGTAGACAGCTTATTCATGACGGTTCCCTTATGGTTTTTTAACTGAGACGGCGGTTGGGGTTTAAAATGTAGCCTGGAGCATGCACACTGCTTAACCATTAGCAGAAGTCATGCCAGCTACGATTGCGCCCGGCCGCAACTTGTTTTTGCGCCCGGCGTCCCCAACTTGCTGTTAATAAACAGTAAAAGATCCGCGATTCCGGTCGCGGCCGGCGCGAATGCACCAAACTGGCCCACCTGGCGCACCGCTGCGGTGCGCCACCGATTTCACGAGGATTGCGATGGACATGAACAGCTTTTTCAACGACTTGCAGGGCAAGATCAACCAGGCCATCGAGAGTTCGCCGGCCAAGGATATCGAGAAGAACGTCAAGAGCATGATGACCCAGGGCTTTTCCAAGCTCGACCTGGTCACGCGCGAGGAATTCGATATCCAGGCGCAGGTGCTGGCCAAGACCCGCGCCAAGCTCGAAGCACTGGAACAGCGCGTCACCGAGCTCGAAGAACGCCTGGTGCCCACCAAGCCGCAGGTCTGAGTCAGAGTCTGAACCTGCGGCGGCGCTAGCGCCGCATCAGCAAGCGTTCGACCGCATCGATCTGGGCTGCCGAAAAGGCTTTGCGCCCCGGTTCGCGCGTGAGTAATTCGCCCATGGCCCAGGCGTAGATCAGTTGCGCCCGCGTGGCTGCCTCGGCCGCGTCGAAACCAAGCCCGGCCAGCAAGTTCGCCACGAACGCGACCCGGCGCTCGTGCACCCGGCGCAGCACCTGGGCCGCGCCCGGATCTTGCGCGCCGAGCGTGTTGATGGCCTGGTAAAGGCCGATATCGAGTTCGCCCACATTCGTCAACAAAAGACGCAGCCGCGCCAGCGCATCATCCGCAGCCTCTTCAATGGCGCGGATGATCTGGTCGGTGGCGATCGATTCCCAGCGCTCCAGCACCGCCAGCGCAAAGCTGCCGGCGCTGTCGAAATGCCAATAAAAACTTCCCCTGCTCACCCCCATGCGCTTGCACAGCGGATCGGCCTTCAAGGCTTGCGGGCCGTCGTCGCGCAACACGGCCAGGCCGAAGTCGAGCCAGGTATCGCGCGATAAACGATTTTTTCCGGGAGAACGGGGGGATGGCATGGCGGCTCCAAAAAATACGACGCCGGCGCCAAGGACGGCGCCGCGGCATGCGGTGCGATGCGCTCGCATCATAGCTTACCGCCAGCAAACCCGGCAGTGCCCAAACATCGTGTATAGTGCAACCATACACACTGTATGGTTCGGACGCAGCGGTGCCCGTACCGGTCGTTTTTCATCCCAAGGAGCACATCATGTTCGCAAGAGTTACCCATGTTCAAGCCAAGCCGGAAAAACTCGCCGAGATCGTGGCGCTGTACAACGATTCGGTGCTGCCGGTTCTTCAACAGCTGCAAGGATTCAAGTCAACCTTTCTCCTGACCGATCCGGCCAGCGGCAAAGGCATGTCGATTACCCTGTGGGAAACCGAAGCCGACCGCCTCGCCGGTGACAGCGACCCGGCCTTGCGCGGCCCGATCGTCGCGGTCATGCCCCTGCTGGCGGGGCCGCCGCAAGCGCAGGGTTTCGACGCCATCAGCCTGACATAAAGCAGTTCCTATGGTGCTTCCGGCGACGCGACGCGTTGCACGGCGCGCAGTCGTTCGCAGCATGATCGACATGCATGCCGCGATTGCCATTGCAGCTGGCAGCGTCGCGTGCACCGCCGTTCTTCAAGATGTTGGCACCTGGCTTGCGCCCTGCCCTCAGCCGGTGGTTTTCAAAAGCCGCCAGCCCTGAAGTTGAAGCTCATCACTTTCGCCTGCATCGGTGACGGCATGGACTGCGCCTTCGGGCACAAGATAGCGCTGGCGTCCGGTATGACTGCACAGGCTGACGATGCCCTGCTGGCTTGAGAAAGTGCCCGGTTCGCCTATCGCGATCATCCCCGGCTCGCCAGCTGGACGGTACCAATGTTTCTGTAGCAAGTAATTCCCACCCCGGTGAAACGAGATGACGACCGATTCATTTCCGTCGCTGCCAGTGAGTTTGTAGAGCCGCGTAAATCGACTGGTTTGCCAAATTTCTCGGGCAAGGCGTGGTAGCCATACAAGGAAGAACACGGTGCCGATATCGGCAATCCAAGGGAGTGGAAGCGTCCAATGCGGAGCGTCGACCCGCACCAGCCAGATGCTGAGCAGCGCTGGCCCGACAAAGGGGATATATATACCGGATGAGCTGCGACCGCCGCGTGCAACGATATAGCTGAGTAACAGGGTTAGCCAGCTGATCAACGGAAACAGACATCCCGCTACAAGCAGGAATAGGTGCATGCATGCCTATCGATGAAAATGATTGCGGTGTGGGAGAAAATCGACATGCTGGCAACTGGCTGGCAGCAGACGCGTTGCCGTCCCCCGTCTCGCCAGCACAAGTCGGCCCGGCGCACCCGAATTTTACCGCGGGCCGATCGTCGCGGTCATGCCCCTGCTGGCGGGGCCGCCGGAAGCGCAGGGTTTCGACGCCATCAGCCTGACCTGAAGCGATCCGCATGGCGCTGCCGGCAACGCACCGCGCCGCGCCGCGCCGCGCCGCAGGAAGCGTTGCACGAAGCGCTGCCGTTCGCCTTACGTCATGCTCCGGTCATCTGAGAGGATTATTCTGACGCTGTTGGTGACATGCCTCTGCATTTCCCACAGGTTAGTCCGGTGACCTCGAACACCGGCACCAGATACTTGCAGCCGGAAACGATCCGGCTGCTTTTTTTTTGCCTGCGCTAGCGCGCCTGCACGCTCGCCACCGCCGATGGCGCGCTCAGGCCGCTGTAAGTCGATGCCTTGACCACATAAAAGTAGGCCGCATTGCCGGTGGCGCCAGCGTCGACGAAACTGGTGCCGGTCAGCTCGGTGCCGACCCGCTCGAACGGCCCGCTTGAGTTGGTCGCGCGCAACACATCGTAGCTGCGCGCCAACGGGCTGGCCGCCCACTGCACCGCGACACCGCCGCTGCGCGCGCTGGCGCTGACCTTGGTGGGTGGCGCCACCAGGCTGCCGGGCTTCGATCCGGTCTTCACGTTCTCGAAACTGGCCGTGGTGGTGGCCACCGGATCGCCCGAGGCCGTGAAAATGCCGACATATAAGGTATCGGACAGCTCCGGATAAATGATGGTGCCGATGGCCGACCAGTCGGTCCCGCCATTGCTCGACAGGTAGGCGTAGACGAAATTACCATGCCGCACCAGCTTGAGCGACATCGGCGCCACCGCCGACGTGAACCGGCGCGCCGCATGGTAGCCGCCGTAGTGCTGCGTGCCGACGCGCCAGAACAGATGCGTGCCGTTGCCGGAACTGGCTGGCGCCACGTAAATCTGGGCGGCCGCCGTGGCGGGACGTGCATCGAGCGAACTGCGGATCATGATGCCGGCCACGCCGGTGCTCAGCGCCCCCGGATCGGTGACGGTGGCGATGACTTCGACGTCGCCCTTGAGCTCCTTGTACGCGAAGTGATAGCCCTTCTCGGCACCGGCGCCGGAGGCCGTCATCTTCCAGTTCGCGCCGGTATTGGTGGCGCTGCCCGGCGTCTGGACCTTGCCCAGGTCGGCCTGGGTGAAGCTGGTCGCCGCCGTCATCACCGGTGCGGTGAACGGGAACGTTACAGCGCGTGCGGTCGAGCTGTCGTTGGTGCGGCGATAAATCTGGCCCGAGTAGGGACCGCTGTACGGACCGGCTTCGCCGCGCGATTTGGCCAGCTCGCGGTATTGCGTGACATTCGGCGCCTTCAGGCCCTTGCGCACCACATAGTGCGTGTACAGGGTCTCGAACAGGTTGGCCGGCATGGTCTGGAGGGGTTGCGCGCCGATCTGGGTGTAGTAACCGTAGCCGCACGAGACCGGATTGAAGGTGAACGGCTTGCCGAGGTTGTAGTTGGCATAGTATTCGCCGGCCGCCAGCAAGCGGTTGTTGCGCAGCGAATACAGGTCGATGCCCTGCTTCCAGGCGGTTTCGGCAATCGCGCCGTAGGTGGCGATCTGGCCGTGTGCGTGGCCCTGGTCGCGGCCGGTATCGCCCACCTCGCCATTCGACATGATCTGGTCGAGTCCGCCCGGATCGCTGAGGTAGGCGTTGATGACCTGGTCGAACTTGAGCGGGCTGTCGAGGAATACCGCCACCGCCAGCGCGGCCTTGAGCGCCAGCCCGCCCTGGTTGCACGGCTTGAGCAGGCTGCCGTTGCCGAGCGCGGTGCCGATCGCGGAACTGCCGCCGACCTGCAGGCGGCGCCACCAGACATTCTCGAGCCAGGACTTCATGTGCGCCGTGTGGGTGGCGGTCCAGCCGGGATACAGGCCGCGCAGGATATCGGCGGCGATGATGGCGCGGCCGGAATAGTCGCCCAGCATCAGCGCCGCCTCGACGCCATCGAGCGAGATGTTGGTGGTGGCCCAGGCGTCAAGGATCGAGATCGACTTTTCCGCGTGCGCGCTGTTGCCCGAGACGTACCACATCAGGGCGTGGTTGTAGGCCATCTGCATGTCGCGCTCGAAGGCGCCGCGGTTCAGGTCGAAATTGCGGTTGGCGATGGCGAAAGGGCCGAGCATCGCGTAGTTCAGGGGCGTGCGCCCGCCGAGATGGTGGTAGCCGCTGGCCCACGGCTCCTCGCCAGCGAGCACGTGCGCCTTGTATTGCGCCAGGTCGGCCGCGTTGTAGCCAATGCCGGGGTGCACGAAGCTGGTCACGCCCGTGGTCCAGGCAGCGGGCACGGCGACCGGGACCACAGCCGGCGGCGTAGCGACCGGGGGCGTGACCGCGGGCGGAGTGACCACAGGTGGAGCGACGACGGGCGGGGTGACGACGACCGGCGGCTTGACGACAGGCGGGGTGACCGCCGGCGGCGTGACGACTGGCGGCGTGAACGGCACAGGGATGAGCACAGCCGGCGTCGGTACCATGACCGGTTTGGTGACTACGGGGTCGCCAACCGGACTGTCATCGGCCACCGGAACGGCGCCAGGCAAAGCAGGAGCCGCTTCCGGCGGGCCGGCGGCCGGCACGCTGTCGGGAACAGCCGCCGGCACTGGCGCGGCCACCGGAGCAGCCGACGGCAGATTCACCGAGGCGCGCGCGTCCGGCCCCACTTTATTCGACGATGATGATCCACCGCAGGCGGAAAGCGCGATGGACAGCGCCAGGATGGACAAGGCGGGGCGATGATTGACGGGGGGCATGCGGAACTCCGGCAGAACGGTTGGGATGGATGGATAGATTGATCAGCCCGGAGCCGTGTACGGTCACGCTGTGTCTCGACGCTTAAAGTTATCCAAATGTAATTTTTGGACGAATATAACAATCGTGTTAACCCAAGTCAATATAGGCAATTGACATAGATAATCAGATTAATAGCATAGCTCCGCCGCTTGCATGGCATGGCCGGGTGGCCCGACATCACCGCCGCCAACTGGAGCGGAAATGTCACACTGCCCAGGACAAGATTGCGGCCTGCGTGCAAGCGCAGGCGCTGACTGTCGAGGTGTGGGACCTCGGTTAGCGCGGCAGCGCGACCGGCGCTGCCGTGAGCGTGGTCCGCTGCAGTCCGGTCCGAAGAACCTTAGCCCAGTTCCTGGGGATTGGCTTGCTTCCAGCTCGCAAACTGCTTGGTGAAGAGAGCGAACAGGGCGTCGTAGATCTCGACCGGATCGTCGTCGAGCACCGGTTCGTCATGACCGTACTGGCCCTGGCGCTTGCCGAACATGGTCTTCAGATCGGCATTGATCCAGATGCCGTCCATGTTGTGGAAGTAAATGTAGGCAAACTGGCGCAGGCCGGGCTCGTCCGTGAGGTGCGTATCCCACAGACCGCGCGTCAGGGCCAGTTGCACCAGCTGCGACGGGCGCGCTTCCCTGCGGCGCATGGAGTCGATGAGCTCGTCCTGCCCGGGGAACATGGCGCGTTCGAGCCAGCCGTTTTCCAGCGCCCATTGCATGAACAGGCCCGCGCCGCTGTTGATCTGCTTGGCCGCTTCGGGCCGGGCGAGCTCACGTCCCTGCGCGATTTGCACGCAGGCATTGGTGCGGCCATTGTTCATCCACAGCCTCAGTTCGGTGTCGCGCGCAGGATCGAGCGGCAAGGTGCACGCCTTTTCGACTTCGCCGTCCTCATCGACGGTTTCCTTGTACTGTTGCGGCAGGCGCTGCGCAATGGCGTCCCACAGTGCGTCGCCATGCAAACCGAACAGGACTGGCTCGCTGTAGGCGTCGCCGAGAAACACGCTTTCCAGGAACGGGCAGATGGCCTTGTTACTGATCGGCACTGGCGCGTAGTTCGGGTTCAGCACCTTGCGGCTGAACAGAAAGCTGACGTCGGCCTTTTTCGCGGTCAGCCAGATGCTGTCGTCGTGTTTGGCATTGCCGATGGACTGGGGCGGCGCCTTGCCGAAGATCTGGTCGGCGACGGCGCACAGTTCGGGATCGGCGGCGGTGCGGCCCACCAGGCTGCACAGCATCTTGAGGCGCTCGCCCATGCCGTCGATGTGGCTCAGGTAGCCGGGGTCCATGACGGGCGCGGCGCCCTGCTGCGTGGGCGGCGCGCGGCGTTCGGGCGGATCGCCGGCGGCGTAGGCGGAAAAGTCGAACTGTCCGCTCACGGCCGGCGCGGCGATCTTGCTCTTGTTGAGCCAGGATTTGAATGCCTTGCGCGCAGCAACCTGCTCCGGTTCAAGTTCGTCGTCGCCGAGATCGATCTCGGTGTCGGTTTCACCGGCGTCGATGGCCAGCAGGAAAGCTTCGAACGATTCGGAGAGGGTTCTCAGTTCGCCTTCGGAACCGATATGCACGACGGCCGGCGGCTGCACCGCTTCGCACAGGCCGATCAGGGAGCCGTCGGGCAGGCTGATGAAGCCCCAGGTGTTGGCGCCCCAGTGCTCCATGCCTACCCAGGCGGTACCGCCAGCAAGATTTTCCGGCGCCAGCTCGAAGTAGCCAAGGTCGCCATATTCATAGGGCGCGAGCCATGTGAAGAATTTGGCCATGAGGGGTGGTACTGGCCGGCCGATCTCTTTTTCCCATGCCGCTACGTCAAAATCCATCGATATTCCTGTTCTCTGAAAGCATGTGCGAACGCCGCCGGTCGCGTTGATGCGGGGCGGGTGTATGGATACATTGTATGCGCTAAGTCGGCGGGGGCTGTTTTACGTGGTTCCCAGCCCATGCGGGCACCGGCGCCAGCCCGGCTGAAACAGGTGGCAAGGCCGTCGAAACACGGCGCGGACATCAGCTCAGGCAAACAGTGTGTTGCGCGCCATTGTGCTGATTGCCAACGTGGCAGGATGGCTCATCCGGCGTTCCGTGGTGATGGCATACACCTGTTCGACCAGCGAATCGACCTGGCCGAGCGGCACCACCCGGTACTGATCGCTGACCTGGCGGGCAATCACGGTCGGCGCAAAAAACACCCCCGCTCCGGACTGGCCGAAGGCCTTGATCATCGCGCTGTCATCGAACTCACCCACCACGCGCGGATGAACCTGACTCTTTTCCAGCCACTGCAAGACGCGCTGATGGATGGCGAAGTCTTCGCCAGGCAACAGCATGGGGGCGCCGTTCAGGCAAGCCGGAAATCCTTCACCGAGCTCCTTCGCCAGCGCCGCGGTGGCAAACACGGTCATGCCACTTTCACCGAGCAGGTGATTGAAGCCGCGTACGCTGAGGTGACTCGGCATGGGCCGATCGGCAATGATGAGGTCGAGCCGGTGCACCGCCAGGTCCGCCACCAGGCTGGCGAGCCTGCCTTCGCGGCAGATCAGCTTGACCGGTTCCCCCAGTTTCAGGGCCGGTTCCACCAGCCGGCATGCAATCAGTTTTGATACCGAATCGGCGCAGCCGACACGGAAAGTAATCGTCGTGGTGAAGGTCTTGTCGCGCACGAGGTCGAGCAGTTCATCGCCGGTACTGAAGATGTCTTCGGCGTAGCTCAGGATGCGTCGCCCGGTCTCGGTCAGTTCCAGGTTGCGTCCGACGCGGCGGAACAGCTCCACGCCAAGCGTGTCGGCAAATTCGGAGAGCTGGCCGGAAATGGACTGTGGCGTGAGATGCAGCTGCGTTGCAGCCTTGGCGATGCTGCCGGTTTTCGCCACCATCCAGAAGTAGCGCAGGTGCTTGAAATTCAATGATGACATGGGAGCCTTCAATACATCGATTTAATCGATCTGACAGCACATTATATTCGAATTGTACGATGCTTTTCCACGAACTATAGTGAATCCACTAACCCAACAGGAGGAAATCATGCGCGTCACCATTCAGGCAAACGGATTTGTACTCACCGAGGCATTGCGTTCGTACACCGAGCAGCGCCTGGCCATCGCCTTGGGCTGGGCCGGCCAGCATATGCGCAAGCTTGCCGTGTCGCTATCCGACATTAACGGCCCGCGCGGCGGCATCGACAAACGCTGCAAGATTCAGGTGCAGCTCGGCGGGGGCAAAGAAGTTATTATCGAAGATACGGAAGCCGATCTTTACAGCGCCATCGACCGCGCCGCGGAGCGCGCCGATCGCGCGGTGGTGCGACAGGTCGAGCGCAAGCGTGACTTTACCCACACCCGCCTGCCGGCGAACCGGCCGTTGGACATGGGCACCGACGACGATATGCGCAACCGCGATGACGATGCGGCAAGCTAAGCCACCAAGGACAACGGAGAGCATTCCATGAACGGTTTAGAAACCATTGCAAGCGCCCCCATGTGGGCAGCTTTTATCGTCTTCGTGCTCGTCATGCTCGCCCTCGACCTGTTCGTCTTCGGAGGCAACAAGGCGCACAAGGTGAGCGTGAAGGAGGCAGGCATCTGGTCGCTGGTGTGGGTCAGCCTGGCCATGCTGTTTAACGGCGGCCTGTGGTGGTACCTGAAGGGCACGGTAGGCACGGAGATCGCGGACCAAAAGGCATTGGAGTTTTTCTCGGGCTACCTGATCGAGAAAGCGCTGTCGGTGGATAACGTGTTCGTGTTCCTGCTGATCTTTACCGCGTTTCAGGTACCGCAACAGTATCAGCGGCGCGTCCTGATCTACGGCGTGTTGGGCGCGATTGTCATGCGCGCAGTGATGATCTCCGCGGGTGCGTGGGTGGTCAGCGAGTTCAGCTGGGTCCTGTATCTGTTCGGTGCGTTCCTGCTCTTTACCGGCCTGCGCATGCTGGTCGCGGTCGACCAGGAGCCCGACGTGGCCAACAACCCGATACTGCGCTTTGCACGCCGACACTTGCGTGTCGCCGAGGGTGACCATAGTGAGCGGTTTTTCATCACCAAGGATGGACTGCGCTACGTCACGCCGCTGTTCCTGGTGCTGCTGCTCATTGAAGTGACGGACCTGGTGTTTGCGGTCGACTCGATTCCGGCGATTTTCGCCATTACGACCGATCCGTTCATCGTGTTCACGTCGAACCTGTTTGCCATCCTGGGACTGCGGGCACTGTACTTCCTGCTGGTCGATGTGGCCGATCGCTTCCACTTGCTCAAGTATGGCCTGGCAATGGTACTGACCTTCATCGGCACGAAAATGCTGATCATGCCGTGGTATCACGTGCCGGTGCAAGCGTCGCTGACCGTCGTGGCCGTGCTCATTGCAGCAAGCTGTGTGGCCAGCCTGTTCATCACCCGCAAGGGCGGCGAGAAGTAAGCAGAGGAGGCCCGGTGCGCCGGGCCTCCTGCATCCGGGCCGGCGGACGCGCCCACAACATCGTCCTCTTCAACTGATTGCCCGGCCGAGGTCCATCAATGACGACAGCAAATGTGCGAGCATTTCCAGGGACCATTGCGATTCCTGCCGCGCATCGCCGAAAAGCGCTCTTTGATAGACTCGATCTTCGCTCACCACGACAGGGGGGAATATCATGCAAATCCAACTCAACAGCGATAACCGTATCGTCGCCTCTCCAGCATTGTTGGCGCGGGTGCAGGCCGATCTGGAGCAAGAGCTTAAGCACGTGGCAAGCGCCATTACGCGCGTGGAGGTGCATTTAAACGACGTTAACGGCCCCAGGGGAGGCGAGGACGACAAGCGCTGCCTGCTTGAGGCTCGGATCAAAGGTTCGCAGCCGGTGGCAGTGGAAAGCCGCGCCCCGACCATTGAACAGGCCATCACCGCAGCTGCTGGTCAGTTGCACCGTGCCATCAAGACAACCTTGGGCAAGAGCGGCGGCGCCGAGAAACGCCATGCGTCGATCCGCCATAGCCCCCCGGAAGAACCAGAAACATGAGGAGAACGACATGCAAATGCTTACGCGCGAGCTGCTGTTTGATCTGATGAAGCAGCAGGATGGGCCGTGCCTCTCCCTTTACCTGCAAACCCACCGCCACCACCCTGACAATGCGGGCGACCCGCTTCGTTTCCGCCACCTCGTCGAGCAACTGGAAAAATCGCTGAACGACGCTCCGGAGCAGCAACGTGCTGAACTTCTGGCGCCGTTTCGCAAGCTCGAGCACGATAAGCAGTTCTGGCAGCACACGCAAAACGGGCTGGTTGTGCTGAGCGCAGCCGGAAAGTCGCACGTCCTGCACCTGCTGCGGCCCGTGGAAGACTTTACTGTCGTGGCCGACACCTGGCATATCAAGCCTTTGCTGCGCCAGTTGCACACGGCCGACCGATTCCAGGTACTGTGCCTGACACGCGTAGACGTGAGGCTGTACGAAGGCAACCGCGATACGCTTGAGGAGGTCGACCTGCCCGCCCCCGTACCACGCACGGTCGAAGCGGCGCTCGGTTCGGAACTGACCGAACCGTATCAAAAGGTGTCCTCCTACGGCATGGGGCCGGCCGGCGGCGGCGACATGCGCCATGGGCATGGCAGCAAGAAAGATGAGGTCGAGGTCGACACGCTGCGCTTCTTCCGGGTGGTCGACGACGCCATTACCGAGCACTGTTCCAAGCCAGCCGGCGTGCCGCTGGTGCTGGTATGCCTGGCCCAATACCAGGGCGAGTTTCGCAGCCTCAGCAAGAACCCCCATTTGCTCCCCGACGGCGTCAGCATCGACCCGGGCGCACTGTCCGCCGAGCAGCTGCGCGAAAAAGCATGGCAAGCGATCGCGCCTGCATATGCGAAGGAAATCGCCTTGGCAGTGGACGCCTTCCACGTGGCGCAGGCCAAGGGCTTGGGCGCTCAAGCCCTCGATGACACAGTCACGGCCGCGCTTGAAGGCCGGGTCGACACCCTCCTTGTGAGCGCCGAGGCCAGGATCCCGGGAAGGATCGATGTGGCCTCAATGCAGGTATGCAAAAGCGATGACTTTGACGACCCCAGGGTGGGAGACGTGCTCAACGACGTGACCGAGCTGGTATTGCTGCATGATGGGGAGACGCTGGTGATCCCCCAGGCGTCCATGCCCGGTGCCAGCAATGTGGCGGCAATCCTGCGCTACTAGTCCAATGAACGGACCATTCAGCTAAGCCGGTGAACGGGCGCGGCGCCTGTTCAATCTGACAAGCGCCGCATCTGACACGCAAAGCGACCGATTCAATGCTGGCTGTTAAGGATGGATCTCCCAATACCTGCAATGGGGGCGGTACAAACCATCCGGCAAGCGCTCTTTGCTGACGCCATGCGCTGATTGACAGGCGGGCTGCGCGGCGCAAACCAGCACGGCCTCACGCACCTTTGGCTAGCATCAACTGCAACATGCACGGCAGGCTGCACCATCGGCAATTCCACGCATTCATCAGGAATTCCATGAGCCTTGCCGTGTTACGCAGCCGCGCCTTGTCCGGCATGCAAGCGCGCGCCGTCAGCGTCGAAGTGCATCTGGCGAACGGCTTGCCCAAATTCACCATCGTCGGCCTGCCCGACGCCGAAGTGCGCGAATCGAAGGACCGCGTGCAGGCCGCGCTGCAAAATGCCGGGTTCCAGATCCCGGCGCGCCGCATCACCGTCAACCTGGCCCCGGCCGACCTGCCCAAGGAATCGGGCCGCTTCGACCTGCCGATCGCGATCGGCATCCTGGCCGCCTCGGGCCAGATTCCGTCGCGGGAACTGGGGCGCTATGAATTTGCCGGTGAACTGTCGCTGTCGGGCGAACTGCGGCCGATCCGTGGGGCACTGGCGATCACCTTCGCCATGCAGCGCGAAGCCGGCGCGCATCGCGCTTTCATCCTGCCGCAAGCCAATGCCGACGAAGCGGCGCTGGTGGCCGACGCCGTCATTTACCCGGCCGCTACCCTGCTGCAGGTATGCGCCCACTTGAGCGCCAGCGATGACGCCTGCCGCCTCGGCCGCCATCAGCCGCGCGCGGTCACGCGCCTGCCCGACTATCCGGATTTTTGCGACGTCAAAGGCCAGCGCTCGAGCAAGCGCGCGCTCGAAGTGGCGGCGGCCGGCGCCCACAGCGTGCTGATGGTCGGGCCGCCCGGCGCCGGCAAGACCATGCTGGCGTCGCGCTTTCCCGGCCTGCTGCCGCCGATGACGGATCAGGAAGCGCTGGAATCGGCGGCGGTGCAGTCGCTCACCGGGGGCTTTTCGGCGGAAAACTGGAAGGTGCGGCCCTTCCGCAGCCCGCATCACACCACGTCCGGCGTGGCCCTGGTGGGCGGCGGCGCGGTGCCGCGCCCCGGCGAAATTTCGCTCGCGCATTGCGGTGTGCTGTTTCTGGATGAGCTGCCCGAGTTCGACCGGCGCGTGCTGGAAGTGCTCCGCCAGCCGATGGAATCGGGCCGGGTGACGATTTCGCGCGCGGCGCGCCAGTCCGATTTTCCGGCGCGCTTTCAGCTCATCGCCGCGATGAACCCCTGCCCTTGCGGCTTTCTCGGCCACCCGTCCGGAAAATGCGATTGCACCAGCGACGCGGTACTGCGCTATCAGGGCCGGATTTCCGGGCCGCTGCTCGACCGCATCGATATCCAGATCGAAGTAGCGGCGCTGCAGCCGGACACCCTGCTGGCCGATGCCGATGGCGAAGCGAGCAGCAGCATCGCCGCGCGCGTGGCGCTCGCCCACCAGCGCCAGCTGGCGCGCCAGGGCAAGCCGAACCAGGCGCTGATCACGGGGGAAGTGGAGCGCCATTGCCGCCTCGACCAATCCGGCGAGCTGCTGCTGCGCAAGGCCATGCTGCACCTGAACTGGTCGGCGCGCGTGTATCACCGCGTGCTGAAAGTGGCGCGCACCATCGCCGACCTGGCCGATGCGCCAGTCATTCTTGCCGAACACATTTCAGAAGCGATCCAGTTACGGCGCGGCTTGCGCGAACCCTGAGCGAGCGCTCTGGACAAAGGCCTTACTGCGCACCGGTCGAGCCCGCGCCGTGACAGGCGCGCTGCCACGCTTCCACCTCGCTGGCGTTAGTGGCCAGGAAGGCACGCATGCGCTCGAAGCGCTTGACTGTCTGGCGCCGGAATACATGGTGAACCACCGGTTCGATCAGCCAGCGCAGCATGCGCGGACCGGCTTCGATGTTGTAGGTGTAGATCAGGACCGAGCCGCCGCCGGCAGCGCTCTCATGTTTCATCGAGGCCGCCCACTTGGAAAAAGGAAACGACGTGCCGAGCATGCGCGCCGCCGCCAGGCGCGGGCGCTGGTAACTGACGAACTCGGTGCGCATCGACAGCGCGCGCAGCAGGCCGCCGCCGACATTCTCGCTGACCGCGCCGACATAGGGACAAGGCGCGCCGCCGTCGACCTCGGTGTGCGACACCAGGCTGTCCCAGCGCGCACGCCACTGATGGTAGTGAAAGACGTCGAACACGACCTCGCACGAGGCCGGCATGGGAAACGCGATGCGCTCATGCGCCATGTTGCGCCTCACCGGTCCCACAGACCGTATTTCTGTCGATGATGTCGGCTGGGCCAACCTGGCGGACGAACGGATTGACGAATGTCGCGCTGGATGGATGCAGGGTAGCGATAAATTCGCCTTGTAGATCCGTGTTAGCCAAAGCGGACAAGCTGTCCACCGTTTCCGGTTGATTCATATGTCTCCGCGAAAATACTGATGATTGCCGATTCACTTTGAGGGATTGTAACGTACGGGTAAGCCCTGACTGGCCACGCGAACGAGACGATTTTCAGCTTGCTGTTCAGCCCATCCGGCATCGCGCTCATTGCGCGAACTCGCGGGCGAAAAAAAAACAGCCGGAGCAACCGCCGTCCGACCCCGAAGAGTGGACGGCAGCCGATCCGGCTGCGGTACGACTAACTGACTATTAGAACGTGTAGCGTCCTGCCAACGTGAAGTAACGGCCAACCGCGCCCGTCTGGTGCAGCGACGGGTTGTAGTTGATGCGGCCGTAAGTCTGCACGTCCAGCGGTGCTTTTTTGTTGAACAGGTTGCTGATCGACGCGGTCAGTTCGAAGTTCTTCGAGAATGCCCATTTGCCGAAGGTGTCCATGGTGGTGAACGAAGCGATGCGGCAGTTCAGCAGGGCGACGTCGTTTTCATCCACGTCCAGGCATTCGCCGCCAACCTGGTTGGTGTTGCTGATGCTGCTGACGTAGTTGACGTTGCCGGTCAGCTGGAACGGACCATTTTCCCAACCCAGGGTGAAGCGGACCTTGGTCTTCGGCGTGCCGCCGTTACCGGACAGGTTGATGTCGCCGTGGGTGCCAGCGAACTCCAGTACCGTGCCGTCGGCATTGGTACGGGTGAACTCTTTCATGTAGGTGACCGTCATGCCGGAATTGAGCTTGCCGCTCGAACCCATGTTGATGCGGCCGCGCAGGTCGAGGTCGACACCGTTGGTTTTGGTCTTACCGGCGTTCAGGTACGGTGCCTTGACCATCAGGATCTGGCCCGGCAGGTTCGGGAAGTTGGTGGTGGCTTCGCCGCGCACGATTTGCGCATCAGGGTAGCCGGCCGGGTTGTCGACGACAGCGCCAGGATCGGAACCGTTGATTTCGCCGGTACGCACGATCTGCCACAGATCGAGCGACAGGTTCACGTTCTTGACCGGCTCGAGCACCATGCCCAGGCTGTAGCTCTTCGACTCTTCCGGTTTGATGTTCTTGTTGCCGATGGTGATAGCGCCAACCGATTGGGTCGAGCAGTCCAGGGCCAGCTTGGTAACCGGGCAACGGATCGGATCGTTCGCAATGTTGGTGAACGCTGCCACTGCGCTGTCGCCGTTTTCGGCGGCGCTTGGCGCACGGAAGCCTTCCGCATACGTACCGCGCAGGGCGAAGTTCGAGGTCGGGGTGAACTTGAAGCCCACTTTCGGCGTCGTCGAACGGCCGTAATCGGAGTAATCATCGGTACGCAGCGCAAACTGCAGTTCCACCGATTTCAGGACCGGCACGGCCAGCTCGGTGTACAGCGCGGTCACGTCGCGCGAACCCTTCGATGCCGAATAGCCGAGACCAGCGATATCGTTGATGTCCGTGTACGGGGTCGACTGGCTGTCGGTCTTTTCCTTGCGGTACTCAGCACCGACGGCGATGCCCATCTTGCCGCCCGGCAGTTCCATCAGCTCGCGCGATGCCTTGAAGTCGAACGAGGTGCTTTTCGTCACGCCCGAGTTGTTCAGGGTTGGCGATACCAGCGCCAGCACTTCCGGGGTGTTGATGACGCCTTTGCCGATGCGGAAGGTACCGTTGTTCAGCGCCTGGCGCAGCGCGCTGGTACGGTAGTAGCCGTTTTGCGTCTTGTCGGTCTTGCTTTCCGCGTACAGCACGCCGGTGTCGTAATCCCAATCGGCAATGTTACCCTTGACGCCAGCGAGCACGCGGGTGACCGTCGATTCCAGGTCCGAGGCGCGTGGACGCGATGCATCGACCCAGCGTGGACGTGCGGCAACGCCGAGGAAGTTGTCGGGGTGGTTGGCCGGCATGACCAGCTGGTCCGGACCGGTGCTGGTGTTGTTGACGCGTGCATTGACCAGGTCGAAGCCGGCGCCGGTCAGGCCCGACGGGGTGGTGCGGGTAATCGCTTCCGACTTGAACACGCCCACTTCGCTGTAGGCACGGGTGTTTTCGCCCAGCGCCAGGGTGCCGCGCACGAACAGGTTCAGGTTCTTGGTTTCGGGCTGGATGGTCGCGAACTGGAGCGGATCCCACAGGCAACCACCGCCGGTGTTGTCATGCGCCGTACCGCCGGTTGGATCCTGGTTGATCGGATCGCAGCTGCCTGGCATGTTCTTGACACCGCCGGCAGGACCGCCGGCAGCGTTCAGTGGGCGCAGGGTACCGAGGAAGCTGCTGCCGCCCGCATTGCCGGCGCTGGTGTGGCCGTTGCGCTGGTCGCGGCCGCCCCATGGACGTGCATCCGCCTGGCCCAGCCATTTTTCGCGGCTGTTCTGCTTGATTTCTTTCTGGTGCTTCGCGTCGAGGGTCGCGAAGACGTTGAATTTATCCTTGTCCAGGTCGCCGAAGCCGATGGCGCCCGACATGCTCGTCACGGTGCCGTCGCGCTCGCCGGAAGTGCCGGCGCTGGCGGAAATGGTTTTACCAACATAGTTCTGGCGCAGGATCACGTTGACCACGCCGGCGATCGCGTCGGAACCGTAAATGGCCGAGGCGCCGTCTTTCAGGATGTCGATGCGATCGACCGCGTCGAGCGGGATCGAATTCAAGTCGACGAAGCTGCGCTGGCCGTCATCGCCAAAGCCGTACGGCGCGGTGCGGCGGCCGTTGATCAGCACCAGGGTCGAGCTCACGCTCAGGCCGCGCAGGGACACGCCCGATGCGCTGCCGGCAAAGCCGTTGGTGAAGGAACCGCTGATACTGCCGTTGTTGTCGGCGGAAATGCTGCGCACGACTTCGGCAATCGACGTTTTACCGGTTTGCTCGATGTCCTTGCGGCTGAGCGTCTGCACCACCGAAATGGTTTCCGCTTCGGCGCGCTTGATGCTCGAACCCGTGATTTCCACTTTCTGAATGCTGTCGCCTGCGGTCTGCGCATTTGCCATCTGCATGCTCAGGGCAATACCACCAATAAACATCAGCCGAATCGACCGCGACAATCTTGTCTCCACCATCATTGCAAAGCTCCTCATTTTGTAAGTATATGAACGCGTTTTGCTCTCGTGATGCAAAACGGTCATGGATTAATTATATTTGCAATCGTCTCTCGGACGCGTTCGTGTGATTTGTCGTGTTCAAATCATCGATTGCATATATAACCACCACGCCCGGTTTCCTGTCAATTATTCATGTTGTACATATATCTAGAAAACAACAAATGATGCCGCAACCCTGTGTCATTTTCCACCCGCCATGGATTAACCGGCAATCAGAACACCCCTTTGCGATCAGAAAAAGCCCGAGGTAGGCGACATTTGCGCGGGTTTTGCCCGACGTTGGTGGTGTTTTCCAAGTTGCAATTAACTTCGCTGCGCAAACCCTGTTTATTCATCGAGTACCGTTTTAAGTAACTCCTAATTCGGGCGGATTAGACGAAAAGTAAATACGGCAGCGCTTGCGGCTGACATTGCGGCGGGTCGCGGCATATTTATCGGCGCTGTTTTCGGCTTGCCTCCGACATCCGCCTTTGCAGCGCGGCGGGTTTTTCCCGGCTATCGACGATCGCCGCGCGGGCACCGAAAAAACCCGTTTTTCAGCCAGCCCGCGGGGATCGATACGCGTCTGCCGGCGCCCCAATTCAGGGCCAGTAGCGGCAGGTTTGTGTACCTCGAGGAGCGGTGTTTGGCTCTCCGCGGCTGTTCCAGGTTTCAGCCAGCGGCCCGATAGGCTAGTATGCATATCCCGTCTCCCGATCGTGCCGTCCATGCGCCTGCTTATTCTTTCCGATCTGCATCACGAACTCTGGCGCGACGACGCGCCCCGCATCGACCCGGCCCTGAGCCGTCCCGATGTCGTCATCATGGCCGGCGATATCGATACCGGAGCCAGGGCGGTAGCCTGGGCCGCGCGCAATTTCGCCGGTTTGCCGGTGCTGTACGTGCACGGCAACCACGAAGGCTACGGCCACAATCTCGACAGCGTGCAAGGCGAACTGCGCGAAGCCTGCATGGAGGCCGGCAATGTGCATTTCCTCTCGTGCGACGAAAAAATCATCGGCAATGTGCGCTTTTTGGGCGCCACCCTGTGGACCGATTTCCGCCTGTTCGGCGACGACGACCGCCAGGCGGCCATGCGCGAAGCCGAAGCGGTAATGAACGACTACAAGCGCATCCGCCTGGCCCAGAAAAACTACCGCAAGCTGCGCGCCGCCGACACGGCCCAGTTCCACGCGGTCCAGACGTCCTGGCTGCGCGCCCGGCTGGCCGAGCCGTTCGCCGGCCCCACCGTGGTCGTCACCCACATGGCGCCATCGATGCAGTCGGTGCCGGACGAGTACCGGCACTCGCGCTTCTCGGCCGCCTACGCATCGCGCCTCGACGAGCTGGTGAGCCAGGCCGACCTGTGGGTGCACGGCCACATGCACGAACCGGTCGACTACATGGTGGGCAAGTGCCGGGTCGTGTCGAATCCCTGCGGCTACAAAAACCGCGCCGGCGGCACCGAAAATGTCCACTTCGACCCGCAATTCATCGTCGAGATCGCGGATCGGGCAGCCGCCCAGTAATGCCGAGAAGCATCGTGCGAAACCTGTTTGCAAAATTGCATGCACGGAAGATTTCGTGATGGTAGTATGCATATCGGGCACCAGCGCCAACGCCGCGCCGTCCACGGACCCGCCGCGCAATCCGATGGCGGCCAGCAAACCCTGTCGGGGGACCTACCTTGGTTCAAGCCACACCGTTGCGCATTTCTCCTTTACTGGCCGCACAAGGCCGCGAACACGACCTGGACTACGCGCCGGCACCCTGGGTGCTCAAGCAATGCGCTGAAACGGACATCATTTTCCTGGCCAATCCGCCCGCCTACGAAGAGCTGAGCGAAACCTACGCCTACGAAGTGACCTTCAGCAAGGAATCGGCCGCGCGCAAGCAGGCCGAACCGATCCGCTACGCCTTCAGCACCATGCTCAAGCGCTTCCGCGCCAAGGTGCTGAAGCGCAACAAGGTGCTGGGCATCCTGAACCAGCTGATCGCCGCCTCGCCCTCGGCGCGCATCAATGTGCTCGACGTCGGCTGCGGCTGGGGCGAACTGCTGCAAACGCTGATGACCTCCCTGCCGCCTGCCCTGCGCAGCCGCGTGGCGCCGCACGGGGTGGAAATTTCGCGCGCGCTGTCGACCCTGTCGGACGACAAGCTGCGGCCCCTCGGCGGGCGCTGCGTGCACGCCTCGGCCCAGGATGGCGTGCTGCGCTTCGACGAAGACTATTTCGACGTCATCGTCATGGCCTCCTATCTCGAACACGAAGCCAGTCCGCTCGAAGTGCTGGAAAACTGCCGCAAGCGCCTCAAGGCGGACGGCACCATCATCGTCAAGGTGCCCAATTTCGCCTGCTACAACCGGATGATCCGCGGCCCGCGCTGGAGCGGCTTTCGCTGGCCCGACCATGTGAACTACTTCACGCCCAAGACCTTGCGCGCCATCGCCGCGCGCGCCGGCCTGGACGTGGTGCGCATGAGCGCGCTCGACACCACGCCGTTCAGCGACAATATGTACGCGCTGCTGCGCACCAGCAAAACGGCTCCGTAGCGATCAAGGCGGTGCGCATTCCTGCTAACATTCAGGCATGCGAACCTCCCACCTCAAACCCCTCCTGCTCTCCCTGCTCGCGAGCCTGTCCCTGGCCGCGTGCAGTCCCCAATACAACTGGCGCGATTACAGCAGCCAGGACGCGCCCTTCCGCGTGATGTTCCCCGACAAACCGGCTACCCATGCGCGCGAGGTCGACCTCGATGGCATGAAGGTCAAGATGACCATGACGGCGGCCCAGGTCGACGGCACCATGTTCGCCGTCGGCAGCGGCGTGGCGCCCGACGCCGACAAGGCCGAAGCGGCGGTGGCGGCCATGAAGACGGCGCTGGTGCGCAATATCGGCGCCACCATCAAGAGCGAAAAAAGCGGCAAGTCCTCGGCCGCCGCCGGCAGCGCCACGGCGCGCAGCAGCGCCATCGACATCGACGCCAGCGGCGTGCAGAAAGGCGTGCCGATGCGCCTGGTGGGCCATTTCGAAGCGCGCGACAAGCGCTTTTACCAGGTCATCGTGATGGGCAAGGAAAAGGACATCTCGCAGGAACAGGTCGATATGTTCATGTCGTCGTTCAAGCTGCAGTAAGCGCGTGACAGTCCCCCTGAGCGGTGCGCGCGCGGCGCGCGTGTTCCTGTGCTTTGCCTTCGGCTACCTGCTGTCGTACGCGCTGCGGGCGGTCAACGCCGTCATCGCGCCGGCCCTGGTGGCGGAGATGCACTTGTCGAACGCCGACCTGGGGCTGCTGTCGTCGGCCTATTTCGTCAGCTTCGGGGCCATGCAGCTGCCGCTCGGCGTGTGGCTCGACAAATACGGCGCCCGCCGCACCGAGGCCAGCCTGCTGCTGTGCGCCGCCCTGGGCGCTGCCGTGTTTGCGTCGAGCAGTTCGCTGGCCGGCCTGTGGACCGGGCGCGCCCTGATCGGCATCGGCGTGTCGGCCTGCCTGATGGCCGCCTTCAAGGCGTACCGCCAGTGGTTCCCGCTCGAGCGCCAGAGCCAGCTGGCCAGCTGGATGCTGGTGGCCGGCACCTCGGGCGCGCTCACGGCCACCGTGCCGGTGACCCTGGCGCTGCCGGCGCTGGGCTGGCGCGGCATTTTCTGGGTCGTCGCGGCGCTGCTGCTGGCCGTCGCCGGCGCGATCTTTTTCCTGCTGCGCGAGGTCGAACGCCAGTTCGACGACGGCGCGGCCAAGGGCGGCGCCGCAACAGGCGACGCCGCGCCCGATGGCGGCTACCGGCGCATTTTCGGCAGCGCCTATTTCTGGCGCATGGGCGTGCCGGGCCTGCTCAATCACGGCATTTTCTTCGCCCTGCAAACCCTGTGGGCCGGACCGTGGATGATGACGGTGCTGGGCAAGAGCGCGCAGCAGACCGGCCAGATCCTGTTCGCGTTTAATCTGGTACTGCTGCTGTCCTACCTGGCGCTCGGCTGGGCCGCGCCGCGCCTGGTGGCGCGCGGCTGGAACACGCACCGCATCATCGGCATCGGGATCGGCGGCATGGTGCTGGCGCAGGCGGCCATGCTGTTCACCAGCGCGCCGATGGCCTGGCTGCTCTGGCTGCTGCTGGCGGCCTGCGTGCCGGTCACCACCCTGGTGCAGTCGCACGTCGGGCTGGCATTTCCGGCCGCGCTGGCCGGGCGCGCCAACTCGGCCTACAACCTGCAGCTATTCATCGGCGCCTTTGCCACGCAGTGGGGCTTCGGGGTGGCGGTCGACCTGTTCAAGGCGCACGGCGTGCTCGCCGCCGATGCGTTCCGCGCCACGCTCGCCGTCGCGGTGCTGCTGCAGGCCGGCGCGCTGGCCTTCTTCCTCCTCAACCGCGCACAACCCGGGACCCCAAGTACATGAGCACCGATAACGGCGACGCACTCCGGCTCACTGGTCTGGTCAAGCATTTCGGCCGTCCCGCGGTCGACAATCTGGACCTGACGGTGCGGCGCGGCGAGCTGTATGCCCTGCTCGGGCCGAATGGCGCCGGCAAGACCACCACCTTGCGCATGGTGGCCGGGCTGCTGGCGCCCGACGCCGGCCGCATCGAGGTGCTCGGCGTCGACCTGGCGCGCGATCCGGCCGGCGCCAAGCGCGCCATGGCGTACCTGCCGGACGACCCGCTGCTGTACGCCAAACTGAAACCGACCGAGTACCTGGAATTTGTGGCCGGCCTGTGGGGCATCGAAGCCGATGAAGCCGAGCCGCGCGCGCGCCGCATGCTCGACTGGCTCGAGCTGACGCCGCACGCGCATGAACTGACCGATGGCTTTTCGCGCGGGATGAAGCAAAAGCTGGCGCTGGCCGGGGCGCTGATTCATGAACCGCGCCTGCTCATTCTCGACGAGCCGCTCACCGGGCTCGATGCGGCCGCCGCGCGCCAGGTCAAGGACCTGCTGCTGGCGCACGTGGACGGCGGCGGCACGGTGATCCTCACCACCCATATCCTCGAAGTGGCGGAGCGGCTGGCGCAGCGCATCGGCATCATCCAGCACGGGCGCCTGATCGCCGAGGGCACGCTCGACCAGCTGCGCGGCCAGGCCCAGGGCGGCACGCTGGAAGACGTGTTCCTGCACCTGACGGGGAAAGGCTGATGGCGCGCGCCGGCAGCGCCCTGTGGCTGCTGCGGCACGAGCTGCGCCTGTTCATGTTCGACATCCTGGGCGCGCGCAAGGATACGGTTCGCACCGGCGTGAACAAGAAGACGGTCGCGGTGTGGCTCGTTCTGGCGCTGCTGATGCACGGCTTCGCCTTTACGGTGCTCATGGAAGCCAGGCTGCCCACGGGCGCGCCGACCCACAAACTGCTGCTGATGGTCAGCGCGGCGATGGCCGGGCTGTTTACGATGATGCTGTCGACTGGCCTGAACACCAGCGTCACGGCGCTGTTCGAGCGGCGCGACCTGGACCTGCTGCTGTCGTCGCCGATCCCGTCGCGCAGCGTGTTCACCGTGCGCCTGGCGGCGATCAGCGCCACCAGCTGCACCCTGTACCTGTTTTTCCTCACGCCGTTCGCGCATGCCGGCGTGGCGCTGGGGCAGTTGCGCTGGCTGGGCATCTATCCGGCCATCGTGGGCATGGCGCTGGTGTCGTCGTCGGTATCGATGCTGCTCACGCTGGCGCTGGTGCGCTCGCTGGGCGTGCGCCGCACGCGCGTGACGGCGCAGCTGCTCGGCGCGGTGTCGGGCGCCGCGATATTCTTGCTGGCGCAGGCGTACAACAGCGCGCTCGGGCCGGCCTTGCAGCGCTTCGTCAAGCGCCTGCTGCCGCTGTTCGACCATGGCGCGGCGCTGGGCGCGGACAGCATCGCCTGGCTGCCGGCCAAGGCCGCGCTGGGCATGCCGCTGCCGGCGCTGCTGATGATAGGCGTGGGCGGCGCCGTGTTCTGGCTGACGGCGCGCCTGACGCACGGCTTTTTCGTGCATGGGGTGCAGCAGGCGGCCGGCGCGGTGCGCGTGGCCAAGGCGCCGCCGGGCGGGCTGCGCTTTCGCTTCGGGCGCGGGCTGACGCGTACCATCCTCGTCAAGGAGTGGCGCCTGATCTGGCGCGACCCGCAGCTGATCGCGCAGGTGGGATTGCAGCTGATGTACCTGCTGCCCCTGTTCATGCCGCTGCTGTTCGGCCGCGCAGCGGCGCTGCCGGCGGTGGCGGCGGCGCTGGCGTTCCTGTGCGGCGCGCTGAGCGCCTCGCTGAGCTGGATCGTGATCTCGGCGGAAGACGCGCCCGACATGCTGCGCGGCGCGCCCTGCAGCCAGGGCACCATCCGGCGCGCCAAGCTGGCCGCGGTGGTGATCCCGCCGATCGCCGTGGCCTTGCTGCCGCTGTGCTGGCTGGCCTTGCGCCAGCCGGCGGCGGCCGCGGCCATCCTGCTGACCTGCACCCTGTGCGCGCTCAACAGTGCGATGGTGGTGGCATGGTGCAGCCGGCCGGCGCTGCGCGGCGACTTCAAGGTCCGCAGCAAGGGCAACCTGGTGTGCACCATCGCCGAGATCCTGACCGGGGCCGGCTGGGCCACGCTGAGCTATATCCTGGCGTACGGCCTGACCGTGGCCGGCTGGCAAGCGCCGGTCGTGGTCGGGGCCGCCCTGAACGTGCTGCTGCTGATCGCGTTCGCGGCAACGGCGCGTTTTTTGCGCAAGAAACCCGTTTGACATGGCGCACGCGAGGCCAGGCGGCACGACCGATAGCGCCGGTTCGTGTTATCGTTTCACTACGTACGCATAATTAGAAAGTTCCTATGTTAATTACCTTTACCTCCAAAGCAGCATCAGAAGTTCTGATGTACAAGGAACACGCAAAACGCATCCTCGACCTTCTCCACAAAGACGTCGACCGGGGTGTGATCACGGCAGCGGAAGCGCCGCATGCCTTGCAGGTTCTCGAAAAGGAAATCGAAGAGAGCCGCCAGCATTCGGTGTCGGAAGATGTCGAGCGCGATGTCCACGCGCATCACAACGAAGATGGCGACGATACCGACCACGAACAAATTCAGGCGGTCAGTTTCTCGACGCGCGCCTACCCCCTGGTGGAAATGCTGCGCGCCGCCAAGGCCGGCGGTCACGACGTCGTCTGGGGCGTGTAATGCCGGCGCTGGTGGCGCAGCACAGCCACCAGCTCGTTGCTGCCGACGGCACAACGCTGTTCGTGAGCGATTATCTGCTGCCGGCGTCGCCGCTGCGCGCCAGCGTGGTGATCATGCATGGCCTGGGCGAACATAGCGGACGCTATCGCCACCTGGCCGCCTTCTTCAACGAATGCGGCCTGTCGGTGCGCTGCTACGACCACCGCGGCCATGGCCGCTCGCAAGGAAAACGCGGCGACGTCATCAACGGCGATCCGCTGCTGCAAGATGCCGAGATCGTCATCGACGATTTCGCCGCGCGCTTTCGCCTGCCTCCCTTTTTATTCGGCCACAGCATGGGCGGACTGTTCGCGGCGCGCTTTGCCTTATCAGGCGTGTCGCCCCTGCGCGGGCTGATCCTGTCCTCGCCTGCGCTGGGGCTGCGCCTGTCGCGCCTGCAAATGCTGTTGCTCGATGTGCTGCACGCGGTCGCGCCGTCGCTGGCGGTGCCGAACGGACTGCCGCCGCGCTGGCTGTCGCACGATCCCAAGGTCGTGGCCGCTTACGAAGCCGATCCGCTGGTGCACGGAAAAATCAGTGCGCGCCTGATGCGCTCGATGCTGCGCTCAGTCGCGTATTGCCAGGCGAACGCCGGCAAGCTGGCCGTGCCGGCACTGCTGCTGGCCGCCGGCGACGACCATCTGGTCGACCCGGCCGGGGTGCGCCGGTTCGCCGCGCACTTGCCGCCCGGCCTGGCGCAGCTGCATGTGTACGACGACTTGTATCACGAAATTTTCAACGAGCTTGATGCGGCCCGCCCGCTGGCGGACCTGCGCGCGTGGTTGGCCGCTCAGGACGTCTTGTAGAACAGGTAGTCCGCTTCGTACTTGACCATTTTCTTCGCACCCAGATTGTCGGCGCCGCAAGCATCGGCCGGGGCAATGCCGCCCTTGGTATTCATGCGCTGGATGTAGGTGACGCCCGTCATGGCGCCGCTGCCGGTGGCTGGCGCGGCTTGCACGAGTTGCAATGGAATCGACGCGGCATTGCCCGACGGACTCACGCCGAGCTGCTTGCCGCCGACCTTGCTGCCATCGTTCGCTTCCCAGGTCGGGCCGGCGTAGTATTTGCCGATCGCGGCCTTGCTGGTCTTGTCGTACAGGACCGCGGTGGGGCCGGCGAAGACCCATTCGTGGGCGCCGGGGGTGCCGGCCTTGACCTTGCACTCGTAGGCCAGGTCGCCCGCGCCGAGCACGGTCAGGGCGAGCGTGTTGCCAGCCGGGACGGCGATCGGTGCCGGGTCGGCGGCGAAAGAGCTGGTCGACAACAGGACGGCAATCATGCCAACGGAAATGCGTTTCATCGGGTTCTCCCAGTAGGTACGGACGCGCAACATGCGCGGCACACAGCCTTATACGGAGAATGGCGCCCGCTGGATTCAAGAAAGTTGAATATTCGCACTCCGGCGGTCGATCAGCAGCACATACAATATGCTGACGATCAGGCAAGTCCACCACATCGACCACAGGGTGTGGGTGAGGAAGTGAGCGCCGCGCAATTGCTGCACCCAGCCGAGGGCGAAGCCCAGGCCGAGCATGGCGGCGCCCGGCCAGGGCAAGCGCCGAGCCCAGCCGATTATGTCTCATGCGTGCACGGGCCGAAAATATCGAGGCCGGGATTGTAGACTGCGGTGCCGATGCTGTGCATGCCCAGTACCGAGTGGAACACGTTGTCGTGCGAGAACGCCTGGCCGGTGCGGGCCGCCAGGCAGCGCTGGTCGATGTGAAAGCGCGAGCGGAAACCGTCCGACAGCCACAGCATGAACGGCACTGCGCGCTGCTCGGCCGGGGAAATCACGTACGGAGCGCCGTGCAGGTACATATTGTGTTCGCCGAGCGATTCGCCGTGGTCGGAAAAGTAGAGCATGGCCGTGTTGATCCGTTCCTCTTCGGCGCTGGCCTTGAGCAATTCGATGGCCTGGTTGAGGAAGTGGTCGGTGTACAGGATCGAATTATCGTAGGCGGCCACGATCGATTCGCGCGAGCACGATTCGAGCTGGTTGGTCTGGCACACCGGGCCGAAGCGCTGGAAGGCGGCCGGGGCGCGTTTCCAGTAGGCCGGGCCGTGGCTGCCCTTCTGGTGCAGCACGATGACCATGTCCTGGCGCCCCTTGCGGATCAGCTCGGGCAAGCCATCGAGCAGGCGTTCGTCGAAGCATTCGTCGTCGACGCACCAGCGCTTGCTTGCTTGTGTGCCGGTTTCAGGTTTCGACAAGTCTTCGTAGTCAACCCGGTCGCAGGCGCCCTTGCAGCCGGAATTATTGTCGCGCCACAGGACACTGAAGCCGGCGTGGGAGAGCACATCGAGCAAGCCCTGCTGGGCGTGGGCCTTGTCGTCGGAATAGTTTTCGCGTCCCAGGGCCGAAAAGACGCAGGGCACCGAGACGGCCGTGGCCGTGCCGCACGATTGCACATCGGTGAAATTGAGCAGGCCGGGCTGTGCCGACAGTTTCGGATTGGTGGCGCGGGCGTAGCCGTTGAGCGAAAAATTGGCGGCGCGCGCCGTCTCGCCGACGACAATCAGGGTCACCGAGCGCTGGCGGTTGCCGCTGCCCACCACGCGTTTGGTCGCGTCCATGCCCAGCGGGGCCATCACCAGCGCCTGGGCGCGCTGCTGCTTGATGTAGCCATTGATGGCCTGGATGTAATTGGTGGGCGCCAGCAGATAGCGCAGTTCGCGGTGCTCGCGCAGGGCGGGCGCCAGGCTTTTGAAGAACAGGAACAGCAACACGGACGCCATCAGCAGCGAGCCGCCGATATTGGCGGCCTGCAGCATCAGGCCGCGCTTGCCTGCGCAAAAGCGGACGTCGGCGCGGCAAACCAGCAGCGACGGGATAATTCCGAGCACCGTGATGGTCAGCAGCAGTTTCCAGTTCAGCAGTTCGAGCGCTTCGTGGACATCGGTTTCGAGCAGGTTCTGGATCATCGACTTGTCGATGGCGGTGCCGTACTCGTTCATGAAGTAGTACGTGGCCGAGGTCGCCATGAACAGGACGACCAGCACCGGTTTGACGATGAAGCGGAAACTGATGAGGTTCAGGCAGGCATTGAACAAGAAGACCAGCAAGAGAAAGCTGGCCAGGTGCAGCGGCAGGTGCGACAGGCTGACACCGCCGGTGGCGCTGAAAAAGGTGCGCCAGAAGTTGCCGTTACAGGCAGTGAGCAGGAAGATCGAGGCGCCCAGGATGAGCAAGGAAGCGTGGATGCGCGGTGCGGTGTTCAATTTCAACAAATGCTCCAGGGTGAAGGCGCCGCCCGGCAAGGCGGCACACGCGACCGAAGATACAGTTGAGAACATCAAGCCCGCGTCAACCGGGCGTTAAGATTTCGTTAAGGCCATATTGAAGCGGATCTCGAAGACGCTGCCGCCGCCCTCGCGTTCGCTGAAGGCAAGCGTGGCGCCGAGATACTCGCAGATGCGCCGCACCAGGGCCAGGCCGAGGCCGGCACCGGCCGATCCCGCGCCGGGCGCGGCGCCCTGCCCCTGGCCGAAGGTGGCGCGCACGGCGAGCGGCAAGCCGGGGCCGGTGTCTTCCACCCGCACCGTGCCGTCACCGAGCCGGACCGACACCTCGCCGTGCGTGGTGTACTGGCAGGCGTTGCGGATCAGGTTACCGACGGCGGCCACCAGCAGTTCGGGCGGGGCGGCGATGGCGAAAGCCGGGCCGCCGAGGAAACGCAGCGCCACCGGCCGGCCCGCGACCAGCGGCTGGGAGCGCTCGGTTTCGGCGCGGGCGATCTGGTCGATGCTGGTGACGGGATGGGCGATGCGGTCGCGCGAGCGCGCCAGGGTCAGCAGGACATTGACGCAGGCGGCCGCTTCGTTGGCGGCGCGCAGGATGCGCTCGGCCGCGGCGGCGGTGGCGGGGTTGGCGTCAGCCTGGGCCATGATGATTTCAGCGGCGCCGGTGATCACCGTCAGCGGCGTGCGCAGTTCGTGGCTCACGTCGCCCGTGAACAGGCGCTCGCGCTCAAGATAAAGGCGCAGTTCGCTGGTATGGGCGGCGAAGGCGCGCGCCAGGATGCCGAGTTCGTCGTGGCGTTCCAGCAGGGGCAATTCGGAGGAATTTTCGCGCACGGCATTGGCCAGGGTCGTGATCGGGGTGACGAAGCGGCGTCCGATGAAGCCACCCAGAAACAGCGAGAACAGCATGATGCCGATGAAGCCGACGCCGAACATCGAATAGACGACCAGTTCGACCTTTTCGTAGTCGCTTTCGTGATCGACCACGACGTAGTTACCGCTCGCATCTTTGCCAGCGAGCACGTGCAGGCCGATACCGTCGACGTGTACTTCGCCGACGCCGTCGGGGAGATTGCGCAGTGGCACCGGAATCGATGCGCCATGGTAGAAGCTCAGGCCGGCGGGCATGGCGACCGGCAAGCCGCCGGCATGGCGTGGCGCCGCCCAGGCAGCGGCCTCCGTCAGGCGGTTGTCGACCAGGTGGACCTCAATTCCTTCGACGGCCACGATGGCGATTATCGCGAGGAAAAGCGAGGACCCGAGCGCGAACAGCAGGTAGGCAACCGCGATGCGGTGGCGCAGGGAGTCACGCGGTGTCATCGGGGTTCACCAGTTTGAAGCCGAGGCCGGGGACGGTACGCAGCATGGCGGCGGGAAAGGGTTTGTCGAGGGCCTGGCGCAAGGCGTGGATGTGGGTGCGCAAGGCGTCGCTGTCGGGCCGGTCGTCGCCCCAGATGGCGTGCTCGATGACGTGGCGCGGCACGACCTTGGGCGAATCGCGCATCAGGCATTTGAGGATGGTGTAGCCGGTTTTGGTCAGGGCCAGCGGTACGCCGGCGCGTGCGGCTTCGTAGGTGCCGGTGTTGAAGCTCAGCTCGCCGACGCGCAGGATGGTGGCGCCGCTGACGGCGCCGTTGGCACGGCGCAGCAAGGCCTTGAGGCGGATGTCGAGTTCCACCAGGGAAAATGGCTTGACCAGGTAATCGTCGGCGCCGCTGTCGAAGCCGGCGACCTTGTCCTGCAGGGTGTCGCGCGCGGTCAGCATCAGCACGGGAATGGCGCTGTTGAGTTCGCCGCGGAGTTTCTGGCAGATGTCCAGGCCCGTCAGTCCGGGCAGCATGACGTCGAGCACCACGACGTCGTAGGAATTCTGGGCCGCCAGGGCCAGGCCGGCGTAGCCGTTGGCTGCCGAGTCGAGGATGTAGCCCTTGGGTTCCAGAAACCCGTAGAGGTTGGCGACGATGTCGGGATTGTCTTCGATGATGAGGATACGCATGCGGATATTCTAGTGCACAATTGAATTCCCATTATTCGCTTGAGGACCGCCTATGAATATCGCCATCGAAACGCCCGATCAGCCGGAAGTGATCCAGCTGATCGCGGACCTGGATGCCTATCAGGACTCGCTTTATCCCGCCGAGAGCCGCTATGCCCTGGATCTGACTTCATTGAAGCAGCCGAACGTGCGCTTTGCGGTGGCCCGCGATGTCGACGGTGCGGCGATCGGGTGCGGCGCGGTGGTGCTGTATGACGAGTATGCGGAGTTAAAACGGATGTACGTGGCGCCGGCGCAGCGCGGAATCGGCGTAGCAGGAAAGGTGCTGGCGCTGCTGGAAGCGTCCACGCGGGAGGCTGGTTTGGATACGCTGATGCTGGAAACGGGCCCCTCCCAGCCGGACGCGCTGGGGTTTTATGGGCGCGCCGGATATGAACGGTGCGAGCGCTACGGAGATTATCGCGACGATCCGTTGAGCGTCTTCATGAAGAAGCACCTGAACTAATTTTGCAGGCGTTTTCCGGAATTGGACAGCGCCGTTAAAACTTAATTCGGAACGAAAAAAACCCGCATGGCTTTCGCTCACAC
>NZ_JAVCWM010000060.1:0-2935 GCF_030846495.1 Massilia scottii
ATGGAATTTTGGCGTGAACATGTGATGGCAGTCGAGCGCGACGGCTGGGTGAGCAGCGAGTACGCCCGGGCCCACGATTTGTCGGTGACGTCGCTCTATTATTGGCGGGCCAAGTGCAGGGCGATGACTGCGGCGACCGGCACGCGCAGCAAGTTCGTCACCGTCGATGTCATGCCCGCGCAGAGTGCCGCCCCAGCGGGTACTTGCGTGCTGACGATCGGCGCCGTGCGTATGGAAATCGGCGCGCTGCCCGCCCCTGACTGGCTGGCGGCGCTGGCGATAGCCAGTCAGGGCGTGCGCTGATGCACCCGGGCTACCACATCGCGCAGGTGCACCTGTGCCGCTCGCCAATCGACTTTCGCAAGTCGATCAACGGCCTGTCGGTGCTGGTCGAGCAGGAACTGGGCCTCGATCCCTTTGCCCAGGCCCTGTACGTGTTCGTCAACCGGCAACGCACCAAGATCAAAGTGCTGTACTGGCATCGCAACGGCTTCTGCCTGTGGCTCAAGCGGCTCGAGGCCGAGCGCTTCGCCTGGCCGGATGAGCGGACCGGCATGGAACCGATCAGCGCCCAGCAACTGCAGTGGCTGCTCGAAGGCTTCGACCTGTGGCGCCACGCTCCGCATAAAACGCTCTCGTACTCTTCTGTTTCCTGATGCGGGCTGTTAACATGCTGCATGCTTGCCGTTTCCGACATTCCCGCCCTCACGCTGCCGCCAATCGAGCTTCCCAAGCCCGACGTGGCCGCGTTCGGGCTGCCCGCCTCGCTGCCCAGGGACGCCGCCAGCCTGGCCGACCTGCTGCACGCGCAGCAGAAGGCGTTCGTGAGCATGGTCGACACCCTTCATGCCCAGGCCACGCAGGCGGCCCGGCATGCCCTGGAGCAGGCGGTGCGGCGCGCCGCTGCCCAGGCGGTCAACGAGTACGTGGTGCGCATGGTCGAGCAGGCCAAGCTGGCGCGCCATCGGCTCTATGGGGCCAGCTCGGAGCAGATGGCGGCCTTCCAGCATGGCCTGTTCGACGAGGCCGAAACGCTGGCGCAAGGCAGTGGCGCGGCGCAGGACCAGGCGCCGCCGCCAGCGACCGATGCCGGCGGCAAGCCGCTTGCGCGCAAGGCGCGCGGCAAGCGCACTGGCTTGCCGAACGGCCTGCCGCGGGTGGACGTGGTGCACGATGTGCCCGAGTCCGAGCGCACATGTCCATGCGGCAGCGCGATGGTGCTGATCGGCGAAGACGTGAGCGAGCAACTCGACATCGTGCCGATGCAGGTGCGCGTGCTGCGCCACGTACGCAAGCGCTACGGCTGCCCGGGCAGCACCCATGCGCCCGTGACGGCGCCACTGCCGCCACAGCCGCTGCCGAAGAGCAACGCCAGCGTCAACTTCCTGGCCTTGCTGCTGGTGGCCAAGTTTCTCGACGGCTTGCCGCTGGCCCGCTTCGAGCATGTGCTGGCACGTCACGGCATCGTGGTGCCGCGCCAGACCCTGGCGCGCTGGGTGATCGGCGCCGCCCGCGTCCTGCAGCCGCTGCACAATCTGCTGCGCGACATATTGCTCGACGGCGCCCTGATCCACATGGACGAGACCGTGGTACAGGTGCTCAAGGAACCCGGCAAGGCACCCACCAGCAACAGCTACATGTGGGTGCAAACGGGCGGCCCGCCAACGCGGCCGGTGGTCCTGTACGACTACGATCCGGGCCGCGGCGCCCAGGTACCGACGCGCCTGCTGGAAGGCTTCCGCGGCTATCTGATGACCGACGGCTACGAAGCCTACAACGCGGTGGCGCGCAGCGGGCAGGTCGAGCATCTGGTGTGCTGGGCGCATGCGCGCCGGCGTTTCGTGGAGGCGGCGCGGGTGCAGCCCAAGGGCAAGCGCGGCAAGGCGGATGAAGCCATTGCTCTGATCGGCAAGCTGTACGGCATCGAACGCACCTGGCGCGATGGCGAGGATGCGCAACGCTGGCAAGCGCGTCGGCAACACAGCGTGCCGCTGCTGGCCGAACTGCGGGCCTGGCTCGATGCGACCCTGCCGGGCGTGCCCGGCAAGACCAAGCTGGGCGAAGCGCTGAGCTACCTGCACAAGTACTGGCCCAAGCTGGTGCGTTACGTCGAGCGCGGCGATCTGCCGATCGACAATAACCGCTGCGAGAATGCGATCCGCCCCTTCGTCGTAGGGCGCAAAGGCTGGTTGTTCGCCGACACGCCCGCTGGCGCCCATGCCAGTGCCGTGATTTACTCGCTGATGCAGACGGCCAAGGCCAATGGCGTCGAGCCGTACGAGTGGCTGCGCCACGTTCTGCGCGAACTGCCCGCAGCCAAAACGGTCGAGCAAGTCGAGGCACTGCTGCCGTGGCACTACCGCGCTGGCCGTCAGCCAAATACAGTGTCAACCTGAAAGCCTCCCATGCCACGCATTACAGCACAACACCTCGCCCGGGCCATCGAAACGCTGCGCACCATGACCATGGAGCGCAAAACCGCATTGGCGGACGACGTGTTTCAACAGCAGCCCACGCTGTTTGGCTCCTTCCTCGTCTTGACGAGATTCGGCGTCTCCTTCGAAAAAATGGAATTCTTGCTGGAACGCCTGTTCGTCTGCTTCCTGGCGATGCGACAGTCCGGCATCCAATGGCCGCGCATCACCGAAGACGAACTGGATAAGCAAGCGGCGCGCTTCAGCGCGACAGTCAGCTTCGCTGACGGCATGGGACCGGCACTCGCTGGTCAATCGCTGTCCGAATACACCACCGGCCACCCAGAGCCGCATCTGCTCGCCTATGTGACAACCGAGATGACGCAGTGGCTAGCCACGGTGCAGCCCGAGGAGAGCGACAAGTACGTCATGCTAGCCGCCATGAATATCGTCAACTGCATTGCACACGTGCCCCTGCACGTGGTGTCGCGCTAGCCGACTGGGGTTAGTGGATCGCTTAC
>NZ_JAVCWM010000061.1:0-2922 GCF_030846495.1 Massilia scottii
CAGCAGCTGGCCGTCTCGCCGCGCACCGTCGCGCGCTGGCGGCAGTGGTGGCGCGATAGCTTCCCGGTTACAGCCCTATGGCAAACGATGTGCGGGCGCTTTATGCCGCCGCCGGACATGGCGCTGCTGCCAGGTGCGTTGTTAGCATGCTTTGCCGGTGACGGCGACGCAGCGATGACGCGTCTGCTCGTGTTCCTGACGCCGCTGACGTGTAGCGCGGCGATCACGTTACGTGCGGGCCGGTGATTACACGCAGAAGATGCCAATAGCCTCCCTTCGGTACCCCTTGTAGGCTTCGCGACGTGCTTGGTGCCGCCGGTGCCAGCCATCCAAGGAGACCTGTTTGAGTTCGATCCCCGCCACCCCCAAGCGCGATCGCTGGGCGCACTTGCGCTTCTCGATCGTCGGTCCGCTGCTGGCGGCGCCGCCGCAGCCAGGCCAGTTATACGGCGCCATCCGCGAGCTGGCGGCCAAGACCTGGCGTCACCCCATGTCCGGAACCGATGTCCGGTTTGCCACCGCGACCATTGAGCGCTGGTTCTACGCCGCGCGCAACGACGACGATCCGGTAAGCCGTTTGCGTGACCGTCGGCGCGGCGACCGCGGCACCTTCCACAGCTTGGCGCCGGCAGTCATTGCCGCGCTGCGCGCGCAATACGATGCCCATCCTGGCTGGACGGTGCAACTGCACTTCGACAATCTCAAGGTCGTGGTGCAAGGCACCGCATTGCCGTCGTACCCGACATTGCGGCGTTACCTGCTCGCTCACGGTATGCACCGGCAGGCCCGTCTAGTTCGCACCAGTGCTGGCGCGCTGGCCGCACGCGACCGGCTCGAACAGCTGGAAGTTCGCAGCTATGAGGTGGAACATGTCAACGCGCTGTGGCACCTCGACTTCCATCACGGTTCGCGCAAGGTGCTCACGGCCGGCGGCGAATGGGTCAAGCCGATGCTACTGGGCGTCATTGACGACCGTTCGCGCCTGGTGTGCCACTTGCAGTGGTACCTTGACGAGACCGCCGCCAGCCTGGTTCACGGCCTGTGCCAGGCCTTCATGAAGCGCGGCCTGCCGCGTGCCCTGATGACCGACAACGGTGCTGCCATGCTGGCCGAAGAAACCACCAGCGGCCTGGCGTCGCTGAGCGTACTGCACCAGACGACGCTGCCTTACTCACCTTACCAGAACGCCAAACAGGAATCCTTCTGGGGCCGTGTCGAAGGCCGCCTGATGGCGATGCTGGAAGGCGAAGAGATGCTCACGCTCGACATGCTTAACCTGGCTACGCAGGCCTGGGTTGAGCAGGAATACCACCGCAGCCTGCACACGGAGTTGAAAGCGACGCCGCTGCAGCGCTATCTGGAGGGACCCGATGTCGCCCGTGCGTGTCCGTCAGCGGCTGAACTGTGCGCGGCCTTCCGGGTGGAGGTGAAGCGCCGTCAGCGCCGTGCTGATGGCACCTTCAGCCTGGACGGAACGCGTTTCGAAATTCCAGGGCGGTACCGTCATCTGGTCAATGTCCACGTCCGCTATGCGCGCTGGAACCTCTCCCGTGTCGAGATGGTCGATGCGCACGACGGCAGCGTGCTCTGTGCCGTACACCCGTTGGACAAGGCCGCCAACGCCAGCGGGGTGCGGCGCCGACTGGTTCCAACAGCCAGCGTGACGGCGCCGGTTGCGCAACCCGGCATGGCGCCGCTGATGCGCGAACTGCTGGCCGACTACGCAGCCACCGGCCTGCCGCCGGCCTACCTGTCCACCAATGACGAGGAAAACCCATGACCCAAAAACTGCTGGCCTTGTACGGGCTCAAATTCAATCCCTTTACACCCGACTTGCCGACCGAGGCGATTTACGTTCCACCCAAGATCGATGACTTCTGCTGGCGTATCGAACAGGCGCTGGTTCGCGAGGGAGGCTTCGCCATGATCCACGGCGATCCGGGTAGCGGCAAGAGCATCGCCCTGCGGGTGCTGGCCGAACGCCTGGCGCGCCTTGCAGACGTCACCGTCGGCGCCATCAACCACCCGCAGAGCAATCTGGCCGACTTCTACCGCGAACTGGGAGACGTGTTCGGCGTGCCGCTCAAGCCACACAACCGCTGGGGCGGCTTCAAGGCGCTGCGCGAGCAATGGCAGGCCCATCTCGAATCGACCCGGCGCCGCCCCGTGCTGCTGATCGACGAGGCGCAGGAAATGGCCCCGCCGGTGCTGTCCGAACTGCGGCTGATGGCCAGCGCGCGATTCGATTCGCAGCCGCTGCTATGCGTGGTGCTGGCCGGCGACGCGCGCCTGCCGAAAAAACTGCGCCGTGAAGACCTGGTGCCGCTCGGTTCGCGCATCCGCACCCGGCTGGCAACCGAACATGCAAGCAGGGACGAGCTGCTCGCTTGCCTCAATCACTTGCTCGCCGGCGCCGGCAACGCCAGTCTGATGACGCCAGGATTGCGCCAGACGCTGTGCGACCACGCCGCCGGCAACTACCGCATCTTGATGACGCTGGCCGGTGAACTTCTGAGCGTGGCGGCTCGGCGAGACTTGGCCGTGCTCGATGAAAAACTGTACCTGGACGTGTTTGCGCAGCCTGATACCAAGCCGCAGCGGCGCGCTGCTGCGAGGTGACATCATGAACAGGCAGCCTCCGCTCGTCATCCATCTGCCGCCAGTTTCGGATAAAAACGCCGCAGAAATTTACAGCTGCCTCGCAACTTTGACCGAGGCGTTTGCTTCGAGCTATGCGCTTCAGCTTCAACGATACTACGACCGACAACCGCAGGAACAACGACCGGCCAGATTCGACGGCGAACCGTTCTGACCTGCGATCAAAGGCAGCGCCTTCGCCGGCGCTGTCGTTGCTAAGATAGCTCGGGGTAGGACCATCGATTTACGTGAAAACCGGGCCATCAACTCGCGTGAGCACACTCA
>NZ_JAVCWM010000062.1:0-2642 GCF_030846495.1 Massilia scottii
TTTGGGGCATTAAATATATAAACCCCTCTGAACTATAGTTTGTTCAGAGAATTAATTATATAAACCCCTCTAATTAATAATTATGAAAATAACATTGCACATTTATTTGGCTGCTTCAGGCCAATGGGCTGGAAAGTTCATTTCTGAGGGTTTGGAAATAGGTGGAATTGCTGGCTGTTCATCTCCTGATGAGGTCGAGCAAGAAGCACGAAATCAAGGATACGACATAGTGTCCATAGAACGGTATAAACCGTTTATATAGTTTCGTTATTTTTTGCTCCGTCAAGGGGACCGTGGAATACCGCAGCTCGGTTTCATCGAGCGAGGATATGCCGCGAAAGCCCCTTGACGGCCCGGATAAAAATAAGCTCCTGGCATGCCAGGGGGGATATTGCGCTTTTTAATATCCCCCCTGGGGTGCCTCCACGGCGAGTGGGGGGGTGTTTTTATTTTTACGTTGCCAATTCATTGACATTCCGTTTATCGGTAGGCAATATTCTGCTACGGTTTTTTTGTTTGAAGATGGGAAATCCCGGCTGGCTGGTTGCCAGGCCGCAAGGGAGAAGAGTCTGAAAATGAAGAAGCCTCGCAACGTCGCCAAACGTTCGAGGCCAGGGCCGGTTGATCCACATCTTGAGAACGAGAGAAACCGACATGCAAATTTTAGCACGTCCGCTTGCGCCTATGCCTAGCGGAAAGTCACATATCCCTTCTAATTCCTCCACACAGCAGAGTCCAACTGGCCCTCGGCGCCCCGCGCCGCCCGCAGCGGCAGCGAGGACGGCGCGGGGCGCCGAGGGCCAGTTGGATGGGCCGCGGGAGGGTGTTCTTGGTACATACGCGAAAACTTCGGCCGCTTTGGCCAATTCCGAGCGAGAAAAGGCCGTCAGCTGGTTCTCGGTCGAGGGTGGCGATGGGGAGATAAAATCTTTTGAAATGCGGGATATTCAGTGGGTTGAGTACAAGACTCTGGCGCAGATCCGGTGCGATCGTTACCGGCTGAAATCCGCAGTAAATCGACTCTTGATCGGATCGCGGACGTTCAAGTGTTGCCGTTGGAAGGTGCCGACGCAGTCGGTCCAGGTCATGCATTCCGCCGAATATGGCAAGGCGTTCTATGCTGGTCTTCAGGTCTGTGCCTCTGTGTGGCTTTGCCCGGTGTGCGCGCCCAAGATTAGCGAACGTCGGCGGCTTGAGCTGCGGGGGGCTATGGACGAAGCGCAACGCCAGGGTCTGGACGTGATGCTCATGACGTTGACCGTGCCGCATGGTCTGGGTGACGACCTGGACGGAATGCTGGACCGGATGATGAAGGCGTACGCGGACACTTCATCCAACCGTGCCGGCAAGAACGCCCGTAAGAGGGTGAGCCTTCGTGGCACTGTTCGGGTGCTCGAGGTTACGCATGGCCGCAACGGCTGGCATCCGCATTTCCACGTCCTTCTGTTCCTGGATGGCGGCATGTCTCCTGACCAGGTGAAGTCTATTCTGGCGCCGACCTGGCAGGACGCATGCGAGAAGCGCGGCTTACCCCGTCCGAGCGATGAATACGGCGTCGACGTCCGGGGAGGTCAGGATGCGGCCGTCTACGTTTCCAAGTGGGGTCTTGAACACGAGATGACCAAAGGGCACTTGAAAGCCTCTAGGAGCGCCAAGGGAGCCACGCCGTGGGCTTTGTTGGCCGAGTATCAGGAAACCCGCTCTAAGCGCTCTGCGGCCCTCTGGATGGCCTACGCGGCGGCATTCAAGGGCCGGCGACAGTTATGTTGGTCGAAGGGATTGCGGGACCTCCTGGCCGTCGTGGAAATGGACGACGCGGAGATCGCCGCCCAGGAGGACAGCGCCGCGGTTGTTTTGGCCGAATTGACGGATGACCAGTGGCGCGACGTGCTGACGACCCACAGTGAGGCGTCGTTGCTTCAGGTGGCCGAGGAGAACCCCAGCGAGGTGCAAGCGTTCCTGCAGGGAGTGGCTGCGATGGCTAAGGCGATGGCGATCCCGGTGCCGGTGATCGAAAAAGCGAAGCCCAAGGCTAGGAGGAAGGCATGATCTATCGTCTTCCGGCGCTCACTCATGAGCATGAGTTCCTCGATCTTGTTTTCGTGGCCAAGTACGTCGACCAGCTGCTGCAGCAGACTGGCAATCCTGACTATGGGGTTGTCTACGAATGGCAGGATGAGGACGCCCAGGGCGAGTTTATCGACCTGGTGGAAGGTGCTCCGCCTGATGCCGTTTTGTTGCGTATTGCCGGCGCCTGGGTTCGTCGAGGTGTGATCGCCATTCCGCGCGGAAATGGCGAGTTTGATTTAACGTTTGTGTGACCGAACGTATAGAGCCAGGCTTCTGCTGTTACCCAAGGTATTAAGATTCCTCTATCGCTGGCAGGGATGGCCCTGGCTTCTACCGCCCGAAGGGACGGGCTTTGGCTTCTACCGCCCGAAGGGACGGGCTTTGGCTTCTACCGCCCGAAGGGACGGGCTTTGGCTTCTACCGCCCGAAGGGACGGGCCTTGGCTTCTACCGCCCGAAGGGACGGGCCTTGGCTTCTACCGCCCGAAGGGACGGGCCTTGGCTATCTGCTAATCCGATATATTAATTTCTATTCTGACACTAAATGTTCAAGCCCCTTTGAACAATAGTTCT
>NZ_JAVCWM010000063.1:0-2288 GCF_030846495.1 Massilia scottii
CGCGCCTACAGGCACAGGTCGAATCCGGGCAAACGATTCGCGCCTGGTGCGCCTTCAACGGCGTCACAGAAGCGACTTTTCACTACTGGCGCAAACGCCTTGCGACCACCGCCGCGCCCGCCGCGCAATTCATCGCGCTGCCTAATCCGACCGGAAGTGCCGCCGTGCTGGAAGTGGAGACGCCAAATGGCTATTTGATACGCTTGGGCAGCCCGGCACACGTGGAGTGGCTGGGCGCTGTCCTGGCGGTGCTGCGCTGATGTGGGGCACGCCGCAAGGCATGGTGTACCTGGCGACGGGCCACCACGACATGCGCAAGTCGATCAACGGCCTGGCACTCGTGGTGGCCGACACCTTCGGTCTTGATCCGGTCAGCCCACACTGGTTCGTATTCTGCAACCGCGGCCGCGACCGGATCAAGATACTGCACTGGGATACGAACGGCTTCTGGCTGCATTGCCGCCGGCTGGAACAAGGCCGGTTTCACTGGCCCGATGGTGCCGATGATGCCTGCACGCTTGAGGTGACGGCGCGCCAGTTGCGCTGGCTGATCGACGGCCTGAAATGGCAGAGCGCGGTCGCACACCAGCCGATGGCGCCGCGCGCCATGCGCTGAAAAATATATTTCAAAAGCATGCAGTTGATGTAAACCCAAAACGCAAAACGCTTTGGTAAAGTAACTGCATGCACCTTCCTGAACTCCTTGCCACCCTGCCAGCCGAACTGCGCGACTATATCCGCCAGTTGGAAGGGCGCGCGAGCGCTTTGGAGGCACGCAACCTTTTCCTTGAAGAGCAGTTCCGGCTGGCGCAGCTCAAACGCTTTGCGCCATCGAGCGAGAAGTTGGGCGCGCAGGGTTGCCTGTTCAATGAAGCCGAGCAGGACGCCGTTGCGTTCCCTGATGAAGACGTCGATGATGGCGCCGATGCGCCAGCAACGCCGCCTAAAAAGCGTGGACGCCGTGCCCTGCCTGCCCATCTGCCGCGTAAACGTATCGAGCATGATTTGCCCGACGCAGAGAAAGTCTGCGTTTGCTGCCAAGGCGCGCTGCATCGCATGGGTGAGGAAACCAGCGAGCAGCTCGACATCATCCCGGCCACGGTCCAGGTGCTGCAGCACGTGCGCTTCAAGTATGCCTGCCGTCAGTGCGACCGGCACGGCGAGGCGAGCAAGATCGTCACCAGCCCCATGCCGGCTCAGCCCATCCCCGGCAGTAACGCCAGCCCCGGCACCGTTGCCACGGTGCTGACCGCCAAGTACGCCGACGGCATGCCGCTCTACCGGCAGCACGACTGGCTGCTGCGCGGCGATGTCGATGTTGCCCGCGGAACGCTGGCGCAATGGTGCATCAAGGCCGGTGTGTTGCTTACGCCGCTGTACGCGGCGCTGCACCGCGAGTTGCTGACCAATCCATTTATCCATGGCGACGAAACGACCGTGCAGGTGCTTAACGAAGCGGGCCGCAAGGCGGAGAACACGTCGTACATGTGGGTCTACCGCAGCGCCATCGGCAGCGAACGTCCAGTGGTTCTGTTCGAGTACCAGCCTGGTCGCGGGCATGAGCATCCTGAGCGCTTTCTGGCCGGTTATAACGGTACCGTGATGACCGACGGCTACGCCGCTTGGCGCATGCTGGGCGCAATCAAGCATCTGGGGTGTCTGGCGCACGTGCGCAGGCGCTTTGATGAAGCGCTCAAGGCGCAGAAGGGGCCGCCTGGCCGGGCCAAGGAGGCGCTGGATATGATGGGCAAGCTGTATCACCTTGAATCGATGGTCAGGAAGAAGCCGCCGCCTGAAGGACGTTCCCTCATCGATGAAATTTACCGATGGCGCCAAGAAAAAAGCCGTCCGATACTGGACGTCCTGCACGCCTGGCTGATCAAAAACCAGGCCGAGGTCATGCCGAAATCACTGATCGGCAAGGCCATCAGCTATGCGCTCGGTCAATGGGCCTACATTTATCGTTATATCGACGATGGGCGCGCCCCGATTGATAACAATGTGATCGAACGCGATATCAGACCGTTTACCATCGGCCGCAAGGCGTGGCTGTTCTCCAATTCAGTCGCCGGCGCCGATGCTAGCGCCGTGATCTACAGCCTGATGCTCACATGCCGCGCCTGCGGCGTCGAACCGTATGCCTACTTGCGGCACGTGCTGACAGAATTGCCGCAGCGCCAAGCCGGTGCCGACATCGCCGATCTGTTGCCGTTTAACTTCACTGCGGTTTAACAGCCGCTTGGCAGCCGATCACCGCAGCGTCAAGGTGCGGTAGAAATCGCGCTTAC
>NZ_JAVCWM010000064.1:0-1721 GCF_030846495.1 Massilia scottii
ACCTGCTAAGGTTATAGGGACAAGCCGTACGGGCAATTAGTATCAGTTAGCTTAATGCATTACTGCACTTCCACACCTGACCTATCAACGTCCTGGTCTCGAACGACCCTTTAAAGAGCTCAAGGCTCTGGGAAATCTCATCTCAAGGCAAGTTTCCCGCTTAGATGCTTTCAGCGGTTATCTCTTCCAGACTTAGCTACCCGGCAATGCCACTGGCGTGACAACCGGTACACCAGAGGTCTGTCCACTCCGGTCCTCTCGTACTAGGAGCAGCCCCCTTCAAATTTCCAACGCCCACGGCAGATAGGGACCAAACTGTCTCACGACGTTTTAAACCCAGCTCACGTACCACTTTAAATGGCGAACAGCCATACCCTTGGGACCGGCTACAGCCCCAGGATGTGATGAGCCGACATCGAGGTGCCAAACTCCCCCGTCGATATGAACTCTTGGGAGGAATCAGCCTGTTATCCCCAGAGTACCTTTTATCCGTTGAGCGATGGCCCTTCCATACAGAACCACCGGATCACTATGTCCTACTTTCGTACCTGCTCGACTTGTCAGTCTCGCAGTTAAGCACGCTTATGCCATTGCACTATCAACACGATGTCCGACCGTATCTAGCGTACCTTCGAACTCCTCCGTTACACTTTAGGAGGAGACCGCCCCAGTCAAACTGCCTACCATGCACTGTCCCCGATCCGGATAACGGACCAAGGTTAGAACCTCAAACAAACCAGGGTGGTATTTCAAGGATGGCTCCACGAAGACTGGCGTCCCCGCTTCAAAGCCTCCCACCTATCCTACACAGATTGGTTCAAAGTCCAATGCAAAGCTACAGTAAAGGTTCATGGGGTCTTTCCGTCTAGCCGCGGGTAGATTGCATCATCACAAACATTTCAACTTCGCTGAGTCTCGGGAGGAGACAGTGTGGCCATCGTTACGCCATTCGTGCAGGTCGGAACTTACCCGACAAGGAATTTCGCTACCTTAGGACCGTTATAGTTACGGCCGCCGTTTACTGGGACTTCAATCAAGAGCTTGCACCCCATCATTTAATCTTCCAGCACCGGGCAGGCGTCACACCCTATACGTCCACTTTCGTGTTTGCAGAGTGCTGTGTTTTTATTAAACAGTCGCAGCCACCAGTTTATTGCAACCCTTTCACCCTTCTGGAGTAAACCAGTCAAGCTACCGGGGCGTACCTTTTCCCGAAGTTACGGTACCAATTTGCCGAGTTCCTTCTCCCGAGTTCTCTCAAGCGCCTTAGAATACTCATCTCGCCCACCTGTGTCGGTTTGCGGTACGGTCTCGTATGACTGAAGCTTAGAGGCTTTTCTTGGAACCACTTCCGATTGCTTCAAGACCTAAGTCTCTCGTCTCGACCCCTTGAATTCCGCGCCCGGATTTGCCTAAGCGCCTTCTATGAGTCAAAAACCAACACTTCCAACCGTTGGACAACCTTCCGCGATCCGTCCCCCCATCGCATCATACGACGGTGCAGGAATATTAACCTGCTTCCCATCAGCTACGCATCTCTGCCTCGCCTTAGGGGCCGACTCACCCTGCTCCGATGAACGTTGAACAGGAAACCTTGGGCTTACGGCGTGGGAGCTTTTCACTCCCATTATCGCTACTCATGTCAGCATTCGCACTTCTGATACCTCCAGCATCCTTTACAAGACACCTTCGCAGGCTTACAGAACGCTCTCCTACCATAT
>NZ_JAVCWM010000065.1:0-1643 GCF_030846495.1 Massilia scottii
CCGCAGCGCCGCCTCGGCGCTACATTCGCGCCTCAGTGGTGATCACGATGTCGCGGACGATACGCCCCCTTACCCAATCAATCGGGATATCAAATGGAGCGGTATGAGGTGGATGTTGGCGACGGAGTGGTCAATTCTCGGCTGACCGGACGTGTTTTACTCAGGACGAGTTCAAGGACCTGGCCGGCGTGGTCAAACACAGTCTTTCGGTCAACGTTTGGAGCAGATGTTTGACTGGGCAGGCGCTTGGTAGATGAAGAACGATCTTGTTCTTGTACTGCCTGACCTGTACGGCGATTTTGAACAGTTTGGCAATGACCGTCGATGGCTGCGCCTGCGACAGCGCGGTATGGCGCAGCCCTTCGGTGCGCAGTTGCTGATGCAGGATGTAGGCCGCCGCGTGCAGCAACAAGCGCATGCAATTGGCGAGAAAGCTGGTGCAGGAAGTGCGGTCGGCGGCGAGGTCATCCTTGAGATGCTTGATGTAATTTTCGGCCTGACCGCGCGCGCAATAAATATCCTCGTACAACATGCCTGCATCGAGTCCTGGCAGCGAGGTGACGATGAAGCGCGTGTTCTCGCCAAGCGCCATGACCTCGGCCTTGAGCAGCACGCGCCAGGCCCTCGGCCACGAGCGCGCCTTGTAAGTAAATTCATCGAACAGACGCACCGCGTTTGGCGCCACGTCTTGCGATTGCGCAGCCACCCACCGGTCGATGGCGCGAAGTCTGGTCGGCTCGGCCATCGCAAGGAGCTTGGGGTTACAGGCGAAACCGAAAATGAAGTCCACGTTCGACATGCTGTCGATCAGGCCCATTAATTCAGGCCCACTGAAGTGTCCGTCGCCACGGACGAGAATATGAGTATCGGGGAAGTGCTGACGAATCCGCTTCAGAACGCGCCGCATGATCATCGCGTTCTCTTCGCCAAATGGTCGCCTTCCGGGTCGCAGCACTGCCGCGATCAAGCCGCCCGAGTGGCCGTCGAAAATCATCAGCGGCAAGTAGCAGGTCGAACCATAGTGGTGGTTGTAGAACGCCAGCGGCTGCTGGCCGTAGCACGCATCCTCGGAGTGATCCAGATCGAGAATCAAGCTCTTCGGCGGGCTGGCGAAGTTGGCGATGAATTGTTCCACCAGAGCCTCGCTGACGCGATAAATATCCTGGCGACTTGCAGCGTGTTCAAAGCGCGAGATCGTCGCTCCTGATGCCAGCGCGGCGGCGGCATCAAACGGCAAACGGGCCGCGCCAAGTTTGAACATTGGGTCGTGGCGCAGGCTATTCGCGTCGTTGCCGTCCTCGTAGCCGCAGCCGATTTGGTAGATGCGCTGCGTCAGAAGATCGTGATACGAATGGCTGACGTAACTCTGATGGCGCCGGTCGGGCAAAGCTGCGGCCAAGCGCTTGGTCAGACCGATCTGAAGGTCAACGCCGCGCAGCAGAACCGGACCGAGATCAGACGACAAACCGCCACCGGCAAAATCGGCGCGGACGCTGTGGGCTGGAATCGATGCAAAACGGAGCTGCTCTGAGGTAGAATTCATGTCGGGCAAGGTGGCGTTTTTGTTGATAACTGTGTTTCTCGATAACTCACATTTTATCAATGACTTACGGCATTCTTGCCCTTTTTTGTGCAAAATTCAG
>NZ_JAVCWM010000066.1:0-1579 GCF_030846495.1 Massilia scottii
CCGGCGGCGTTCGTCCAGATAGCGCTGCACGGCGGCCTGCATCGTGTCGGCGCGGTTCATGCTACGCTCCCCGGCCAGGGCATTGCCACGGCGGCCAGCCGCCCAATGTCAACCTTGGCGTAGAATCATTGAGGTGTCCAGATCACGATGGCGCAACATGTCCGCCACCTCCTTGAGCGTGCCGCCTGCCTCCAACACCCGGCTCGCCAGCGTATGGCGCAAGATGTGCACGCGCGTGTAGGGTAGCCCGCTGCGCCGATATGCCAGCCGCACAGTGTTGCGCACGACGTCCGGACGGATCGGCTCGTCTGTCGGCGCCACGTGACGAACGAAGACGCGCCGATTGACCGTGGTCGGCCGCTCTGATCGCAGGTACGCGGCAATAGCGCGCCCGGTGGTCTGCGGCAGTGGCAGCACATCCAGGCGGAGCGACTTACCCTTGCGGATGCGCAGCGTGCCAGCCTCCCAGTCGATATCGTCGAGTTCCAAGTTGACAACTTCACGCTCAAGCAGGCCAAGATCAACCAGGCAGCGCACCATGGCGTAGCCACGCAAGTGCGATGGCAGCTCTGGTGGGAACGCGTCCAGCAGTCGCGCGACCTCGGTCGGTGACAGGGTCTGCGGTAACGTTGCAAGCCTCCAATGTGCCGGCGACGCAATGACCGGCAGCAGGTGATCCACACAAACCCCATCGAGCGTCAGGAAACGCAGGTAGGCGCGCAGTGCGCCGGCAAGCGAGCTCGCACTGGCGGGACTGATGCGCAAAAGTTCCAGCGCGATGAATCGTCGCAGTTCATCGGCGGACGGCGCCGCCATCGCGTCGGGATCATCGACCGCGCGGAATCGCAGTAGCGCTCGAACTACGCCCAACCGTCGAATTCGTGTGGTCTCGGCCAAGCCTCTTGCGTGCATCATATGGCTGTCGAAGCGTTGGAGTTGCTCCTCGACCGCATCGGGCTGATCACTGTTGATCAGTCCACCAGCATCGGCCAGCGTGATTAGTAACTGGCGTAGTGCGGCTCGAACCTGATGGCGGCAGCGCTGCACCGGAGAAGGGCAGGTGCAGTGGGGTAGGTGTTCGTCAATAAATCGCCGGACAACCGCATCACAAAGGTGTTGTAGGTCAACTCCATGGCCGCGCGCCCAGTGCGCGAAGTGCGCCACGCCGTACACGTACATGCGCACTGTGTTGGCCGCGTAGTGTCGACTGGCCAGACGACAGACGTAGGCAGGTATCAACGGTGCGAGATCGCTCTCGCGAAGCCACGCTGCCGGCACCGGATGAAAGGACTCGAAGGCATCCATGAAGATCTCCTAAAGTGGGGTTACCACCACAGGAGATACCAACTCTTATGTGAAGTCCAGACTTCACTCGCAAGGCAGCAAGCCTCGATACGCCTCGTTGTTCGTGAGGTGAGAGCCGACAAGTTCGCATAAAACTGCCGTTTGCATTATTGCGGTTATGGATAGATGTCCATAACCGCAAGGGTTGGCTGTTTAGCGACACACCTGCTGGTGCGCATGCCAGTGCGGTGATTTACTCGCTCGTGCAAACCGCGAAGGCCAACGGCGTTGAACC
>NZ_JAVCWM010000067.1:0-1579 GCF_030846495.1 Massilia scottii
TTGGACGTGTTCATCACCAGGTAATCTCAAATCACCTGATGCCTCTTCAGACTGGGGGCACTTGGCCGGCAGGCTCTCGAAATGCTGGTATCGCATGGTGTCAACCTTCGCACTATTGCACCATCAAGTCGGTGAAATAGGGCACGGGGCGCCCTCCGGCCTTGGCCGAAAAAGCAATGTCCAACATGGTATCAGGTCGATTCGGTGCGGATTGAGCGTCGCCGGCTCAAGCAACTCGCACGCAGTTCCTGCCGTTCGATTTGGCTTGGTAAAGGACACTGTCGGCGCGCTTGATCGCGTCGCCGATGACTTCCCCCGGCTGGAGGGCCGTCACTCCGAAAGACGCGGTAACCCGGAGGCCGTGCGGCCAGATCTGATAACTCAATGCTTCGCGCAGCTTCTCCGCTAATAGATGAGCATCGGCCGCCTTGGTACCGGGGAAAATGATCAAGAATTCCTCGCCGCCCCAACGCGCGAGCTTGTCGCTTGCGCGAATTCCACGTTGTATCGCAGCAGCGAAAGCACACAACACCTCATCGCCGACACTATGGCCATGTGTATCGTTCACCTTTTTAAATGGTCGATATCGACATACACTACCGCGAACTGCTCATGTGACGCATCGGGACGCTGCCACTTTTCCATCAGCGCAGCGCGTAAGCCGTCCCGATTCAGAACCTGGGTGAGCGGATCGGTGTAGGCCTGGCCGGCCAGCTCACGTGTTTCCAGCTCCAGAGCCTCATTCACTTTGCTGAGTAAGGCGAGTCGTGTCGTGCTATTACTGAGCTGCGATCGGGAATGACGGAGAGCTAAGCCCAGCCACATCAAGGCACACCCGTTCCACGTTCCCACCAATACCAGAAGCAAGCGGTTCTGGCTGATGAGCTTTCCATGGAATTTCAGTGATCTTAACTTCACGCGATGGCGTCCCTCGGTATCACGCGCGCCAACCGATAAGTCGGATGTCGTGACGTTATCGTTACGCATATCGCAGATCGCAATCCATGATCAGCGCATCGGGCCGGCGCGTAAGCTTTGCGACGCCGCCGCCTTGTTGCAGGCGATCGTCCAAAAGCTCAACCGGCCGCCCACTGGCGGCGGAAAATTCCATGACTCTTTCCATTCCCAAGTGTTGCCAGACGAGCAGCGTTGCAGTGAGCACGATCAATCCGATCACGAGCGTTTCCATACGGGGGAGGGCGCGAGAAGGGAATTTCATGTTAAAGAGGCAGTTCGCTATGTAGTCGTCGGGGCGGATCAGATACCGCGCGTAATTACAGGGTAGCGATGTAATTGCTGTATCGCAATGCATACCGCCACTGTGCGTAGGTTTAGGCACACATGCACCGGGATTCATGAAGTGGTACAAATTGCTGCGCCGGCTGCGGGTGGGTGAGGAGCGATTTGGCATGCGGCGAGAACAATGGCAGCCGCTGATAGGTTACCGGCCAAAGTAAATGCGACATCCACCTTGTCAAACCTCTGGGCCTTTGCTATAGTTCGCCTCCCCAATGAAAGGGTTAACGAAATCAAGTAGTTAGCAGGCAGTTGAGGCCGCCTCCAAGGAGGCGCGGTAGTA
>NZ_JAVCWM010000068.1:0-1566 GCF_030846495.1 Massilia scottii
ATTTGTCTCGGCGATTGATCTGAAAGCGGGCGATCGGCTGAATGCGCGGGACCAGTCGAAAAATGGCGCGACGGTAACAACACTCGAACTTGTTCAGCAACAGGGGCGTACCCACAATCTCACTGTGGATGTGGGTCACACCTTCTTTGTCGGAAAATTTGAGACTTGGGTACATAATGTAGGTCCGTGTGCCGAATGTTCCAATGGGTTTTGTACTGTTCACACTGCGACGTCTCCGACGACTGTCTCAACAGAAATGGGACCGTCGGTATTGGCAGTTCCTGGAACAGGTGGTTTAGATCTCACTTTATCGAAACGCCATTTATTGGGATCTCTAGGTATGCCTAAAGCAACGGGTAATTCATTGTTTTTGGGTCCACGGGCAGAGGCAGTTGCCGACGTTGCTGAAATTCGATCCGGCGTTGCAGTGCGTGATGGGAATTTCTTCACTACTTCATCTGGGCGCGTATGGGAAAGGCACGATAGTTCCGTGCATCCGGTATCTGGTCCAGGTGTCGTTGATGTATCGTCGAGGGAGTATAATATTCTTGTTATGGGGCAAAAACAAGGGATTGACAAGGCCATATATACGACCGGCAAACAGTTGGAGAATGGTGTTATTTCTCCAGAAGCGGCGGAGCGCGCGTTGGGTATACTCGACATAATGAGGAAGAAAATAAATGAGTGATGTGGTGTCAATAAACATTTACTTTTGCTCAGAGCAGCCCGAACGGCGTGTCATTGAGTTTCTAGGCTCTATACTTGGATTCGCGGTTGAATCAACAGACGTCCCGATGGAAAATTCCAAAGGTTTCGTTATGGTTATGGAATATACTGAGGGGTATAAGCAGGGTTTTTTAATTTCCTATCCGAGTAATAATGAAGCGTTACTGTCGCCAGAGCAGGTTGCAAAAAAATTGTCAGCGAAATTTGACTCGCAATTACTGCTGGAGATTGAAGGACGTGACGATTGCTGGCTCCACGTAACGCCCGATGGTCTTGTTAAAATGCGTGCGATTGTATATTTTGATGACGGTGTTGGTCCTGTATTCGAATAGTGCCGTTATTACCTTCCTTGCTGTCTAACTAAGCACAGGCGCAGAGTGGCCCCTTAATAGCGCCGCCACGTAGTTCACCGATCCGAACGTCCCGAACGTCACGCTGACCAGCAACGCCGACTGGAAAGCGCCGACGGGCAATCTGTCCCTGAAACCGGGCGAGGGCGCCGGCTATCTGGTCGAGACCGACCCGCTGTTCACCGACAAAAATAAGTGGACCGGCAGCGATTACTTCCTGGACCAGCTCGCCCTCGATCCGCAGCGCACCCTGAAGCGCTACGGCGATGGTTTCGTGGAACAGCGCGCGTTCGCCGACCAGCTGATCAACATCACCGGCCGCAACAAGCTGTCCGGCTACGAGAACAACGAACAGGCGTTCAAGGCGCTGATGGATTCCGGCGTCGCCTACGCCAAACAGTTCCAGCTGACGCCTGGCGTGGCGCTGTCCGAGCAGCAGATGGCCCAGCTGACCACCGACATCGTATGGATGCAGGAAGAAACCGTCACC
>NZ_JAVCWM010000069.1:0-1490 GCF_030846495.1 Massilia scottii
CGGTTAAGCTACCTACTTCTGGTAAAACCCGCTCCCATGGTGTGACGGGCGGTGTGTACAAGACCCGGGAACGTATTCACCGCGACATGCTGATCCGCGATTACTAGCGATTCCAACTTCATGTAGTCGAGTTGCAGACTACAATCCGGACTACGATACACTTTCTGGGATTAGCTCCCCCTCGCGGGTTGGCGGCCCTCTGTATGTACCATTGTATGACGTGTGAAGCCCTACCCATAAGGGCCATGAGGACTTGACGTCATCCCCACCTTCCTCCGGTTTGTCACCGGCAGTCTCATTAGAGTGCTCTTTCGTAGCAACTAATGACAAGGGTTGCGCTCGTTGCGGGACTTAACCCAACATCTCACGACACGAGCTGACGACAGCCATGCAGCACCTGTGTTACGGCTCTCTTTCGAGCACACCTCGATCTCTCGTGGCTTCCGTACATGTCAAGGGTAGGTAAGGTTTTTCGCGTTGCATCGAATTAATCCACATCATCCACCGCTTGTGCGGGTCCCCGTCAATTCCTTTGAGTTTTAATCTTGCGACCGTACTCCCCAGGCGGTCTACTTCACGCGTTAGCTGCGTTACCAAGTTAATTAAAACCCGACAACTAGTAGACATCGTTTAGGGCGTGGACTACCAGGGTATCTAATCCTGTTTGCTCCCCACGCTTTCGTGCATGAGCGTCAATCTTGACCCAGGGGGCTGCCTTCGCCATCGGTGTTCCTCCACATCTCTACGCATTTCACTGCTACACGTGGAATTCTACCCCCCTCTGCCAGATTCTAGCCTTGCAGTCTCCATCGCAATTCCCAGGTTGAGCCCGGGGATTTCACGACAGACTTACAAAACCGCCTGCGCACGCTTTACGCCCAGTAATTCCGATTAACGCTTGCACCCTACGTATTACCGCGGCTGCTGGCACGTAGTTAGCCGGTGCTTATTCTTCAGGTACCGTCATTAGCAGAGGATATTAGCCTCCACCGTTTCTTCCCTGACAAAAGAGCTTTACAACCCGAAGGCCTTCTTCACTCACGCGGCATTGCTGGATCAGGCTTTCGCCCATTGTCCAAAATTCCCCACTGCTGCCTCCCGTAGGAGTCTGGACCGTGTCTCAGTTCCAGTGTGGCTGGTCGTCCTCTCAGACCAGCTACTGATCGATGCCTTGGTAGGCCTTTACCCCACCAACTAGCTAATCAGATATCGGCCGCTCCAGGAGCATGAGGTTCTTGCGAAGCCCCCACTTTCATCCTTAGATCGTATGCGGTATTAGCGTAACTTTCGCTACGTTATCCCCCACTCCAGGGTACGTTCCGATATATTACTCACCCGTTCGCCACTCGCCGCCAGGTTGCCCCGCGCTGCCGTTCGACTTGCATGTGTAAGGCATGCCGCCAGCGTTCAATCTGAGCCAGGATCAAACTCTTCAGTTCAATCTCTGTTTAATGTCCTTGCGGACAGATCGCTCACTCAAAATACTGACA